>JAQGLO010000153.1 GCA_028292825.1 Alphaproteobacteria bacterium
GTGAGGATGCTTGTATTCTCACCGCCCACTTCTTGAATCGTGGACCATGTGGAGGCCTGCACCAGCCCCATGCCGCCCAGCCCCAGCGCCAGCAGCGCCAGCGCCGGCCCCGTCGCTTGCGCCTGGGCGCCCAGCCAAAGTCCGGCAGCCGCAATGACAAAACCGATGATGGCGGCGGGCACCCGCGCCAGCCAGGGCGAACCGGTGCGGCGCAGGACCAGGTCTTCCGCCACCGAGGCGACGATCACCACCAGCAGCAGGATCATCCAGGGCAGCGACGAGAAAAATCCCAGCGACTTCAATGCAACGCCACGCTCCTGCATGAGATAAGTGGGCAGCCAGGTGTTGAAGAAGCCCATCACCACTCCGGTGCACAGGCCCTGCACGCCAATGCTCCAGAAATCGCGGCGGCCCAGCAGCGCCTTGAGCGAGCCTTTGCGCGCCGGCTCATCGAACTGGCCGCTGCGGATCAGGTCGCGCTCCGCCTGTGACACCGCCGGGTGCTCAAAAGGCGAATTGCGAAACAGCAGCCACCACAGCACGGCGCTGGCGATGCCCAACCCGCCAAAGGCAAGGAACGCAGCGCGCCAGCCATAGGCCCCCACCAGCCAGGCAGTCAGCGGCGCACCCACGATAGGCCCCAGATACACTCCCGCCAGCAGCGCGGCATTGGCGCGCGCCCGCTCGGTGACGGGAAACCAGTTCTTGAACGCGGTGATGGACGCCGGCATGTCCACCGCCTGGAAGCCGCCCAGCCCAAAGCGCAGCCCGGCCAAAGCGGAGACGCTGCCCGCAAAGGGGATGCCCAAGGTGAAGACCGACCAGGCGGCATTGGCGATCAGCAGCGCCACCCGTGCGCCTGCCCAGGCGGTGAAGATACCCGCCGGGATGGAGCAGATCGCATAGGCCCAATGAAAGGCGGTGAGGATCCACGACATCTGCGTCAGGGTGAAATGCAGGTCCTTCTGGATGACCGGCGCCGCCACCGTCATGGCAGTGCGGTCCAGCGACATGATCCAGGTGATGGGCAGGAACAGCAGCCAGGCGAAGCGCCAGCGCACCGATGTTGCCGAAATCATGCCCTGCCCCCCGCAAACCCGCAGCCATTCCATCCCGCATCGGCACAAAAGCCGAGACGACCTACCGCCGCATGGCGAAAGCCTTACCCGGCGGTTAACGCCAGCACTGCATAAATTCCGTGCGTGTGGCCCAGGCGCCAGCCCGTCTTTGCCAAATATTATTGCGATCTTTTTAGACTGCCGGACCTGTCCCGCTTTTTTGGGACGTTTCCCTGCGTCTTGAAGGTCACTCCTTGTCCACCCAGCTGACACGTCTCGCCGACAGCCTGATCCTGCTTTCCACGCGCCTGCGCGCCGAGGCGGCGAGCGATGACGGCAGCCTGCAGGCAAAATTCGGCGGCGCCATCTCCGAACTCATGCTGCTGCGCGAAGTCGTGGCCGCGCGCCTTGCCGCCAATGACGCGCGCACCGACCAGCTTCGCCGTGTCGATGCGGCGCTGTCCGACCTGGCGGTGACCTTCGCCGCACTGCCGCCGCCCGCGCCGGCTGCCGCACCGGTTTCGCGGCCCGTGCAACGCCGCCGTGAATTGCGGGCCTCGCGCCTGGATGCTTCCACCCGTCGCCTGCTGCGCCGCGCCGCTTTGGTGCTGGGCATCGGCAGCGGCCTGGGCATTCCCCTGATGGCGTTGGCCGACAGCTGCACCGGCACCACCTCGGTGGTCTGCGCCGGTTCCTTTGCCGGCGGTATCAGCCTGGGCTCTCCCACCCTCACCGCCTTGGTGCAAAGCCTCACCGCCAACATCGCACCCGCCAGCGGCACCGCGGGCATCACGCTCGACGGCGCGGGCTCGGAAGGCTCGCATGACGGCGCGGGCGCCAATGGCGATCCCGGCGGCGTCGGCCCCGACCTGGTCCTCAACAGCAAGGATACCGGCCACCAGATCATCACCACCGGCGCCAGCGCCTTTGGCATCGCCGTGCGCAGCAGCGGCGGCGGCGCCGGCAATGGCGGCGGTGGCATTGTCGCGGTCGAGGGCGGCGGCGATGGTGGCCGCGGCGGCGATGGCGGCAGTGTCCTTATTTTCAACGCCACCGGCATTTCCACCGGCGGCGACTATGCTGCGGGCATCTATGCCCTCAGTCATGGCGGCCAGGGCGGCGCGGGCGGCGACAGCAATGGCGGCCCCAGCGCCGGCACCGGCGGTCCCGGCGGCGATGCCGGCAGCGTCAGCCTCACCAACAGCGGCAAGATCGCGACCTCGGGCCTGCAGGCGCATGGTCTCTATGCCGCCAGCATCGGCGGCAATGGCGGCAGCGGCGGCGGCGGTTTCGTCTGGTCGTCCGGCGGCGATGGCGGCGTGGCCAATGTCGGCAGCGACGTCACCATCATCAACAATGCCGGCGGCGATATCGTCACCACCGGCGTCAATGCCATCGGCATCTATGGCGAAAGCATCGGCGGCTTCGGCGGCGGCGGCGGTGGTTCGGCCGGACTGTTCGGCTATGGCGGCGGCGGCTCGCTGGGCGGCGACGCCGGCACGGTCACGATCACCAACCATGCCTCCGTCACCACCAAGGGCGCCGACGCCTATGCCATCTTCGGCCAGAGCGTGGGCGGCGGCGGCGGCAATGGCGGCTCCGGCGCGGGCATTGTCGGCCTGGGCGCATCGGGCAGTGTCGGCGGCAAGGGCAGCGATGTCAGCATCACCAACAGCGGCACCCTCGACACCACCGGCGATGGCGCGCGCGGCATCTTCGCGCAAAGCGTGGGCGGCGGCGGCGGCAATGGCGGCTCGGGCGCGGGCATCGCCGGCGTGGGCGGCTCGGGCAGCGGCACCAGCCCCGGCGGCAATGTCCTGATTTCCAACAGCGGCAATATCACCACCCGCGGCACCTATGCCTATGCCCTGGAAGCCCAGAGCGTGGGCGGCGGCGGCGGCGATGGCGGCATGAGCATCGGCATCATCTCGATCGGCGGCAGCGGCGGTTCGGGCGGCGATGCCGGCACCGTCAAGCTGGACAATAGCGGCATCCTGGCGACAGGCGGCGCCGACGCCAGCGCCGTATTCGCGCAAAGCGTGGGCGGCGGCGGCGGCAATGGCGGCAACTCCGTCGCAGCCGGCGCCTTCATCAGCCTGGCCTTGGGCGGCAGCGCCGGTCCCGGCGGCAAGGCCGCCGCGGTCACCGTCAGCAGCATCACCGGCAGCATTACCACGCTTGGCGCGCGCGCCAGCGGCATCTTCGCCCAGAGCATCGGCGGCGGCGGCGGCAATGGCGGCTTCGCCATCAGCGCCAGCGCCGGACCCGATTTCAGCGTTTCGGTCGGCGTCGGCGGCCAGGGCAGCGGCGGCGGCAAGGGTTCCACCGTCGGCGTCACCAATGCCAGCGCCATCACCACCTCCGGCGACAATTCCTACGGCATCTTCGCCCAGAGCGTCGGTGGCGGCGGCGGCAATGGCGGTCTCGCCATCGCGGCTTCGGCCTCGGACGGCGTCTCGGGCGCCTTTGCGGTGGGCGGCCATGCCGGCGGCGGCGGCGACAGCGATGTCGTCACGGTTCTCAACACCGGACTTATTATTACCAAGGGCGACCAGGCGGACGGCATCCTGGCGCAGAGCGTGGGCGGCGGCGGCGGCAATGGCGGGCTGGCGATCAGCGGCGCCGTCGGCATCGGCGGCGCGCTGGGCTTCAGCATCGGCGGCGATGGCGGCAGCGGCGGCAATGGCGCGCAGGTCAGCCTCACCAACAAGGCGGGTGTCACCACCAGCGGCGACTTCTCGACCGGCCTCCTGGCCCAGAGCGTGGGCGGCGGCGGCGGCAATGGCGGCGGCGCGATCTCAGGCAGCTTCTCCCAGTCGGCCAGTTTCAGCGTCGGCGTCGGCGGTTCGGGCGACACCGGCGGCTTCGCGCAATCGGTGGTGCTGGCCAATGACGGCGCCATCGCCACCACCGGCGACAACGCTTTGGGTGTCGTGGCGCAGAGCATCGGCGGCGGCGGCGGCAATGGCGGCTTCAGCATCACCGGCACGCTGTCCGGCGGCTATGCGGCCGGCATTTCGGTCGGCGGCAAGGGCAATGGCGGCGGCGCGGGCGGCAGCGTCAATCTCAGCGGCGGCGGCGGCGTCACCACGAGCGGCTTCAAATCCATCGGCATGCTGGCGCAGAGCGTGGGCGGCGGCGGCGGCAATGGCGGCTTCTCCATCGCCGGCACCATCGCGCAGAATGCTGCGGCGACCTTCGCCATCGGCGGCTCCGCCGGCGGCGGCGGGACGGGCGGCAAGGTCCTGGTCAACACCAGCTCCAGCATCACCACCCTGGGCGATCTCGCCTATGGCATCCTGGCGCAGAGCGTTGGCGGCGGCGGCGGCACCGGCGGCTTTGCCGTGTCGGGCCAGGCCAGTTCCGGCAGCACCGTCGGCGGCGTCTCGCTTGCCCTGGGCGGCACCGGCGGTCCCGGCCGTGACGGCGGCACCGTCGATCTCACTTCCGGCGGCGTCATCACCACATCGGGCCAGGGCGCGCATGGAATCATCGGCCAGAGCGGGGGCGGCGGCGGCGGCGATGGCGGCTTTGCCGGCTCGTTCCTGGCCACCATCGGCGACGGCGCCACGGCCAATTTCGGCGTCGGCGGCAATGGCGGCACCGGCGGCAGCGGCGACATCGTGCATGTCACCACCTCGGGCACCGTCATCACCTCCGGACAGGGCGCTTACGGCGTCCTGGCGCAAAGCGTGGGCGGCGGCGGCGGCGATGGCGGCTGGGGCATGGCCATCACCGGCAGCGCGGCCACCGAAAGCAAGGGCACCCTGGTCGGTTCGATCGGCGGCAATGGCGGCACCGGCGGCCTCGGCAGCGCGGTGTTCCTCAACAACACGGCCAATGTCACCACGCTTGGCTCCAATGCCTATGGCCTGGTGGCGCAGAGCATCGGCGGCGGCGGCGGCGATGGCGGCTTCTCCGCCTCGGGCGCCTTCACCACCGGCACCAATCCCAAGACCCTCAGCATCGGCGTCGGCGGCCAGGGCGGCAGCGGCAACAATGCCGGCAAGGTCACGCTGACCAATTCGGGCAAGATTTCCACCACCGGCAACACGGTCAACCTGACCGGAACCACAACCGACAATTCCCTGGATAAGAAGAACGCCATCGGCATCCTGGCCCAGAGCGTCGGCGGCGGCGGCGGCAATGGCGGCGCCAGCTTCTCAGGCACCATCGGCGGTCCGGACGCCAAGACCCTGGCGCTGAATGTCGGCGGCTTCGGCGGCGCGGGCGGCACCGGCGGCGAAATCTCGCTCACCAATCTTTTGGGCGGCGACATCGAGACCGAAGGCAGCTTCGGCTACGGCATCGAGGCGCAAAGCGTCGGCGGAGGCGGCGGCAATGGCGGCATGGCGCTGGCGGCGATCTTCGGGGTCGGCGGCGAGGGCACCAATGCCAATATCGGCGTCACACTGGGCGGCCAGGGTGGCGACGGCAACACCGCATCCCTTGTCACGGTGAACAATGCGGCCGGCATCACCACCCGCGGCGAACAGTCCGCTGCCATCCTGGCGCAGAGCATCGGCGGCGGCGGCGGCGCCGGCGGCGCGGCCATCACGGCGATCATGGGCGTGTCGTCCGTCGATCCCAACCAGGCCAAGAGCCGTACCGTCAATGTCGCGGTCGCGGTCGGCGGCCTGGGCGGCAATGGCAGCGATGGCGGCGTCGTGTCCGTCATCAACAGCGGCGCGCTCACCACCTGGGCCGACCAGTCCCAGGGCATCAAGGCCCAGAGCATCGGCGGCGGCGGCGGTGACGGCGGCAATTCCAACACCATCTCGCTGATCGTCGGCGCGAAATGCTCGGCGCCCCTCGTCTGCACCGGGTCGGACAATGCGGCGCGCAATCTCAACCTCCAGGCCTCGGTGGGCGGCAATGGCGGCGGCGCCAGCGACGGCAACACCGTCACCGTCAACAACAGCGGCATCATCGTCACCCATGGCGAAATGTCGGACGGTATCTTCGCCCAGAGCATCGGCGGCGGCGGCGGCAATGGCGGCAATGGCAGCCTGGGCACGGGTGGCCTGCTGCCCTTCCCGGCGACCCTGCTGTTCCTCCCGGTCGGCGCGGTCAAGATCTACCAGGACATCAGTGTCGCGGTCGGCGGCAATTCCGGCAGCCAGGGCAATGGCGCGGCCGTCACGGTGACCAACACCGCCGCCATCACCACCAGCGGCGGCAACGCCATGGCCATCAACGCGCAGAGCGTGGGCGGCGGCGGCGGCACTGGCGGCATTGCCAGCATCGGCATCACCGGCAAGGTCGGCATCGGCGGCAAGGGCGGCGCGGGCGGCGACGGCGGCACCGTATCGGTTACCAACAAGGCATTGCTCACCACTTCGGGCGTGGCCTCCTATGGCATCTTCGCGCAAAGCGTGGGCGGCGGCGGCGGCCGCGCCGGCAATGTCAATCGCGGCTTCGCCTCGCTGACCGGCGGGCAATATGCCTTCGGCATCGGTCTCGCATTTGGCCAGGGCGGCGGCAATGGCGGCAACGGCGCCGGCGTCACCGTAGACAACAGTGCTGGCATCACCACGACCGGCCAGGGCGCCATCGGCCTCTTCGCCCAGAGCGTGGGCGGCGGCGGCGGCCAGCTGGGCGACATCGGCAACGGCAATATCAACGGCATCCTGGGCGGCTTTGTCGGCAGCGTCGGCGACAAGGGCAATGGCGGCGCTGTGTCCGTCACCCAGTCCGGCAATGTCAGCACCCAGGGCAGCGGCGCCGCGGGCGTCTTTGCGCAAAGCGCGGGCGGCCAGGGCACCGGCGACCAGATCACGGTCAAGCTCACCGGCAACATCACCACCATGGGCAGTGAAGCCAGCGGACTTGTTGCGCAAAGTGTCGGCCTGAACGGTGCCGGCAACCTGAGCGTCACCGACCAGGGCAACATCACCACCTCCGGCGACAAGTCCACCGGCATGACCGTGCAGAGCTTCGGTGCGGCCAGCGCCGTGGGCACGGTCGTCACACCCATCGCCACCCAAGCCTTCATCCTGCCGTTCCTCACCGGCATGGCCAAGGCCGGCAGCATCACCATCAACCAGACCGGCACCACCATCACCAGCGGCGCCAATGCGCATGGCATCCTGGCGCAGAGCGTCAGCAGCCTGGGTTCGGGCGGCGCCATCAGCATCACCTATAACGGCAGCATTACCGCCAGCGGCATGGATGCCGACGGCATCGTGGCGCAAAGCACCGGCGTCGCCGCCGATCCGGCCCACACCCCGACGCCCTTCCCCAACCTGCTGGCGACGGCTGTTGCCGACAACGGCAACATCGCGATCACCATCAATGGCCAGGGCACGGTTTCGGGCGGCCTGGGCGCGGGCGCGGCCGTGCGCTTCATCGACGGCAACAACAACACCCTGGTCAATTACGGCACCCTGACCACCGCCAAGGGGCTGAGCGGCATCACCGTGGTCGGCGGCAGCGGCAACGAGACCTTCGACAATTACGGCACCTTTGTCGGCCTGTTCGACCTGGGCGGCGGCGTCAACGCCTTCCACAACCATGTCGGCGCCACCATCGTGCCGGGCACCACCATCAACCTGGGCGGTCCCGGCGAAGTGCTGGACAATGGCGGCACCTTGTCGCCGGGCGGCGCCGGCACGGTGCAGACCACCAACCTCAATGGCAGCTTGAGCCAATCCACCGGCGGCACCCTGCTGGTGGACCTGGATCTCAAGACCCTGACGGCGGACCGCATCAACGCCACCGGCACCGCCAGCCTGGGCGGCGCCCTGACCCTGAACCTCGACAATATCCAGGCGATCAAGCCGGGCACGACCACGCTGACCATCCTGTCGGCGGCGGGCGGCGCCACCAACAACGGCTTGCACCTGACCAATCCCAGCTCGGCCGTCGCGCAATACACCCTGAAATTCGCCAATCCCACCGATGCGGTCGTCACCCTGGCGGTGAATTTCGCGCCCACCGGGGCCGCGACCAACGCCAACGACACCGCGATCGGGAATTACTTCAACGCCCTGCAGCTGGCCGGCAGCAGCGCCGCGCTGGCGCCGACCATCCAGGCGGTGTTTGCGCTTCCGGATGTGCAAAGCCTGCACAATTTCTACCAGACTCTCAGCCCCGCGCCGTTCCTGGCCGGGCAGTATGCCATCGCGCAGACGGGCTCGAACCTCACCGACAGCATGCTGAGCTGCCATCCCCAGTGGGGCGCGGCCTGGCGCTTCACCGAGGAGACCGAATGCAGCTGGCTGCGCTTCTCGCCCCGCAGCACGCGGATCGAGCATACGGCGGCGGGCATGGGCTCCAACAGCCGGGGCGTGGACATCACCGCCGGTCACCAGTTCCTGTTGGACGATGAAACCTTCCGTCTGGGCCTTGCGGGCTCTTTCTCGTCGAACGATTCCAGCGTCGAAAACTATGCCGCGACCCATGGCCAGAGCTTCGCCGGCGGCGCCGTGCTGAAGGCGCTGTTCAATCCGGTCGAAGTGGCGCTTGCCGTGTCGGGCGGCGAAGCCACCACCCACACCAACCGCTTTGTCGCGCCGGGCACGGTCGCCGCCAGCCAGCAGCATGACAAGTTCATCAACGAACGCGCCCGCGTCTCGCTGCAGGTGTTCGGCGAGGACGATTACTATGCCCGTCCCTTTGCCGAGCTGAACACCACCCAGCTGTTCCTGGGCGGCTTCAAGGAAACCGGCGCCGGTGCGCTGGACCTGATCAGCGCCAGCCGCAACCATCAGTCCGGCACGGCCGGCGCCGGCATCGAGTTCGGCGGCGAAATCGCGCTCAGCGACATGGCGGTGATACGTCCCTTCGCCGGATATGAATTCAAGCGCACCGTGTGGGGCAGGACGCTGGACATCACCGCCGCGCTGGAAGGCGCGCCGGCCGGCGTCGCCCCCTTCACCGTCAGCACTTCCCCGGACGTCAACCTGCACCAGGCCAGCGGCGGCGTGGACCTGATTGGCGGCGCCGGCTGGAGTGTCCGCGCGCTTTACACCGGCACTTTCGGCAACACCACACGCCAGGACCTGTATTCGGTGAAGGTCACGATGCCGTTCTAGTTTTCCGGTGCGCCCTGGCGATCCGTCGCGATTCGCCAGGGCCGCCGCTATGGGATCAAAGGCCAATAGCCGCCACTGCGGGCAATTATAACCATCCCCGCAACCTTGCATTCATCAAGGCGAAGCCCGGCCCGGAACAGCGGCGAACAGGATGTATGCTGGTCCTCGCCTGCCGCTCCCGAATCGAAGCTGGAAAAAGGGCGCATGAACCAGCCGGGAAACACCTGGGTCTATGTCGTGGACGACGACCACCATGTCCTCACCGCCTTCCGGCGGCTGCTGGAAACGGTCGGGTACAAGGTCGCCACCTTCGACTCGCCGCTGGCATTTCTCGCCGGTCACGATCCTGCCTTGCCCGGCTGCGCCCTGCTGGATGTGGGAATGACCGGTCTCAGCGGGCTTGAGACCCAGACGCAGCTGCTGGCGCTGGGCGATACCAGGCCGGTCATTTTCGTCACGGGACACGACGATGTCGCCACCGGCGTGCTGGCCATGAAGAGCGGCGCACGGGATTATCTGCTGAAGCCGGTCATGGATGACGTGCTGCTGGCCGCGGTCGAGGCTGCCGTCCAGGCCGACATGGTCAACTGCCGCAAGCGCGTGGAGCTGAGGGAGCAGCTGCGCCGCTGGCAGTCCCTGACCCCGCGCGAGCGCGAGGTGATGACGCATGTCGTGCGCGGCCGCCTCAACAAGCAGATCGCCGGCGACCTGAACATCGTGGAGAAGACGGTGAAGGTGCACCGGGCCCGGGTCATGGAAAAGATGGGCGTGCGGTCTGTGGCCGCGCTTGTCCATATCGCCGAACGCCTGCCGTCCCCGGAAACAGCCTCGAAACCCGCCGAACAGTCTGCAACGGCTGTCCAACCATAAAACGGAAAAAGGCCGCTTTCGGAGAAGCGGCCAAGTTCAGGAAGACTTGTCGGAACCACCGGTGTGGTGACATGCAGTTTCAAGGCTGGCCTGGATATCCAGGCGCGATTTCCTATTCGCGCAGCAAAACCAGGATGTCCTGCATGCCCTTTTGAATCTCCGCGAGATGCTGGGCGCTGACAAAGCTCTCGGCGTAGATTTTGTAGATATCCTCGGTGCCAGAAGGGCGCGCCGCGGCCCAGCCATTTCGGGTGGAAATCTTGATGCCGCCGATGGCGGCGCCATTGCCTGGCGCCGCCACCAGCTTCGAGACAATGGCGTCGCCGGCCAGCGTGGCGGCGGTCATGCTCTCCGGCGTGACTTTTCCCAGCCGCGCGCGGAAGGTCGCATCGGCGGGCTGGTCCACCCGCGCGTAAAAAGTCTCCCCCAACTCTTGCCGCAATTTTCCAAACAGGACGTCCGGTGTGTCGCCCGTTCTGGCGGTGATCTCCGCCGCCAGCAGCCCCGCGATCAGGCCGTCCTTGTCGGTGGTCCAGACCTGGCCGTCGCGCCGCAGGAAGGACGCGCCGGCGCTTTCCTCGCCGCAGAAATACAGGGTGCCGCCGACCAGGCCATCGACAAACCATTTGAAGCCGACCGGCACCTCGAAAAGCTTGCGCCCGACGGCCGCCGCCACCCGGTCGATCATGGCGCTGCTCACAACGGTCTTGCCGACGGCGCGGCCCTGGAACGCGGCGCGATCCTGGCCGAGATAATGGGCGCAGGTCGCCAGATAGTCATTTGGCGGCATCAGCCCCGCCCGGGTGACGATGCCATGGCGGTCGGCATCGGTGTCATTGGCGAAAGCGATATCAAAATCCCCGCTCCTGGCGATCAGCCGCGCCATGGGGTAGCGCGAGGAACAGTCCATGCGGATCTTGCCGTCCCAGTCCCGGGGCACCGTCTTGAAGGTGGGATCGATGGTCGGGTCGGTGACGGTCAGATCGATGCCGAAGCGTTCGGCAATGGCCGGCCAGTAGCGCGTCGCGGCGCCGCCCAGCGGATCGACCCCGATCCGCACGCCGGCGGCGCGGATGGCCTGCATGTCGATGATGCTGTCCAGATCGTCGACATAGCTTTTGCGAAAATCGAACGGCAATCCGTTGGCGCTGTCGGCCTTGCCCGTCCGCCGGACATCGCGCAGCCCGTCCTTCAGCAGCGTGTTGGCGAAGGTCTCGATCCAGGAGGTGACGGCGCTGGCGGCGGGACCGCCATCGGGCGGATTGTACTTGAAGCCGCCATCCTGGGGCGGATTGTGGGACGGGGTGATGACGATGCCGTCGGCCAGCCCGCCGGTGCGGCCCTTGTTGTATTGCAGGATGGCGTGCGAAACCACCGGAGTCGGGGTGAAGCCATTTTCGGAGTCCACCAGCACGTGAACGCCATTGGCCGCCAGCACTTCCAGCGCCACATGAAAGGCCGGTTCCGACAGGGCATGGGTGTCCCGCCCCATATAGAGCGGGCCATCGATGCCCTGGGACTCACGGTAGCGGCAGATCGCCTGGGTGATGGCGACGATATGGTTTTCGTTGAAGGTGGTGTCGAAGGACGAACCACGATGACCGGAGGTGCCGAAGGCGACGCGCTGGCCTGGCACCGAAACATCGGGCTTGCGGTCGAAGAAGGCCTGGATGAGCTTTGCCACATCCAGCACCGCGTCAGGCGGAACAACCGTGCCGGCGCCGGGATCGATTGTCATGGACGGGATACCTTTTCGCCGAGAATGATCTTGACCTTGTGGGTGCCGGCGTCGCGGGTCATGGGGATCGGCCCGGCCGGCAGGGCCACGCCATCCAGCGTCAGGCTGGCAATGCCGCTGCAGCAACGGTCGGGATTTTCCACCAGGATTTCATAGACGGCCTCGCCGTGACGGACCGTGGCTTCGAATTGCGGCCAGCCCCGCGGAATGACCGGCTCCACCAGCAGCATGTCGCCCTGCAGGCGGATGCCCAGCATATATTCGATCGCCACACGGTACATCCAGGCGGCCGAGCCGGAATACCAAGTCCAGCCGCCGCGCCCGACATTGGGCGCCATGGAATAGACGTCGCCGCAGGCGACATAGGGCTCCACCCGATAGCGGTTCGCGGCCGTGCGCGAGCGGGCATGGTTGATGGGGTTCAGCATCGAGAACAGCTCGGCGGCGCGGTCGCCATTGCCCAGCATGGCGAAGGCGGCGATGGTCCAGATCACGCCATGAGTATACTGGCCGCCATTTTCGCGGATGCCGGCAGGGTAGCCCTTGATGTATCCCGGGTCGTGCTGGCTGGCCACGAAGGGCGGCGTGAACAGGGTCATCAATCCGTCCTCGGTACGCACCAGATACTTGTCCACTGCCTCCATGGCGCGGCGGGCGCGGTCGGGCGAGGCCACGCCGGACATCACCGACCAGGATTGCGCGATGGAATCGATGCGGCATTCGCGGTTGGACGCCGATCCCAGGGCAAAGCCGTCGTCGAAATAGCCGCGCCGATACCAGGCGCCATCCCAGCCCGTGTCTTCCAGCGCATCCTTCAGGGCGGCCATGTGCAGCAGCCACTGCGCCACGCGCGGCGCGTCATGGCGCCGTTCGGCATGGGGCATGAAGCGGCGCAGCGCCTCGTGCAGGAACCAGCCCAGCCAGACGCTTTCGCCGCGGCCCAGTTCGCCGACGCGGTTCATGCCGTCATTCCAGTCGCCGGTGCCCATCAGCGGCAGCCCGTGCCTGCCCACCGCCAGGCTGGCATCGAGCGCGCGGGCGCAATGTTCGTACAGGGTGGCGGTCTCGGGCGTCGATTCCGGCAGGAAGAAAGCATCGTGCTCGCCGTCCTTCAGCTGCGGTCCCTGCAGGAAGGGGAAGCTCTCGTCCAGCACGCCGGTATCGCCGGTGGTCTCCAGGTAGTGGGCGGCGACATAGGCCAGCCAGGACTTGTCGTCCGAGATGCGGGTGCGCACACCCTTGCCGCTTTCCGGCAGCCACCAATGCTGGACATCGCCTTCGGGAAACTGGCGTCCCGCGGCGCGCAGCAGATGTTCGCGCGCCAGTTCGGGATGCGGCACGCACAGCGCCATGCTGTCCTGCAGCTGGTCGCGGAAACCATAGGCGCCCGAAGCCTGGTAGAAGCCGGCGCGGCCCCAGAAACGGCATGACAGGGTCTGGTAGATCAGCCAGCGGTTGGTCAGCAGGTCCATCGCCTTGTCGGGCGTCTTGATCTGGATGGCGCCCAGGGTGCGGTCCCAGAACCGGGCCACGTCCGCCAGAACCGATGCGGCATCGGCGGCGCGGAATTTCTGCACCAGTGTCCGGGCCTCGGCGGCATCTTTTCCCTGGCCCAGGGCGAAGGACAGCTCCATATCAGCGCCGGCCTCCAGCGTGATGTCGGCCCGCAGCGCGCCGGCCGGGTCCAGTCCGCCGCCGACGCGCGTCGAGAGCGGATCATCGGACCACAGGGCCGCCGGCGCATCATGGCCGCCATTGCGGCCCAGGAACTCGCGGCGATCACCGGTCCAGGACGACTGGCGGCCGCCGATATCCATGAAGGCGACACGCGCGGCAAATTCGTCGCTGTGGGGATTGCGCGCGAACAGGGCCTTGGTCTCGGCATCGATGGCGGTGACAATATGGGGCGCGCCCGCCCCGCGCGTGGCGCCCAGCGCCCATTCCACATAATAGAACACCGCCAGGCGGCGCGGCCGGTCGGCGCTGTTGGCGATCTTCAGGCGCCCCAGCTTGACCGCGCCCTCCAGCGGCACGAACTGGGTCAACCGGGTTTGAAGTTCCCGCCCGGAATAGTCGAAGGTCGAATAGCCCTGTCCGTGGCGGGCGACATAGTTGCCCGCCGCATCGTTGATCGGCGCAGCGGTCGGGCAGAAGACTTCGCCGCTGTCGAGATCCTTCAGATAAATGACTTCGCTGGGTTCATTGGAGACCGGATCGTTGGACCAGGCGTTGATCTGGTTCTGCTGGCTGTTCAGCGCCCAGCAGAAGCCGCTGCCCTCCGCCGAGACCTGGAAGCCGAAATCCTTGTTGGCGATGACATTGGTCCAGGGCGCCGGCGTCCGCTGTCCGCCATTCAGCAGCACGATATATTCGTGGCCGTCCGGGCTGAAACCGCCGATGCCGTTGTAGAATTGCATGGGCGGAATATCGAACGGCGCCGGTGTGTCCCCGCCGGCCGCCGGCTTTGCGCTCTTGCGCGGGACGGGCGCGTCGGCTTCGGGGTCCGACAGCTTGCTCAGCTGTTCGGCCAGCGAGCCGCGCCGCGCGCTGAGATCGATGCGGGCGGCGGCACGAAGCGCCTCGCGCCCTTCCTGCCCCAGCAGATCGGCGCGCAGCAGGAACACCCTGCCCTGCCCGCTGGCCGCCTGCTGGTTCCAGGGCTCGGCATGAACCTGGCCTTCCAGCGACTTTTGCAGTTCCTGGGCGTAGGAGGAGACGCGCTCGTTGAGAATGACCAGGTCCACGGCCAGCCGCTTCTGCCGCCAATATTCATGGGCATGCAGCATCTGGGTGACGAATGGCGCCTCTTCCTCTTCGCTGATGCGGACCAGGGCAATCGGCAGGTCGCCCGAGATACCCGCACCCCACAGCGCCGATGCCGGGCGCCCGCCGCGCTCCAGCACCTCGGGCGGCGCCCGCAGGCCCTTGTCATGATAGATGAGATAGTTGGCGAGCAGCTGGAAGAGATGGGCATCGTCGCCGCCGATGCCCAGATACTGAAGCTGGGTCTGGGCGCTGGTGGCGGCCAGGGTGGTCGCCCGCTCGAACGCGGCGGCGTCATGATGACGGTCGACGAGATCGATGATCTCCTCGCGGGTTGCGGCCGCCATGGTCCAGAAGGACAAGGTCACGGTCTGGCCGCGCGGGATCTGCACCCGGCGGCGCAGGCTGAAGATGGGGTCGAGCACCGCACCGTCACTGTTGGACAGGGGCCAGCCTTCAAAGATGGCCGATGCCGAGCGGCCGTTGCGGCCGCGGGTCAGGAACTTGCCGCGATCGGTCTCGTACTGGACATCGCCCACCGAGCCGGACTCGGCGACACTGAGATGCGCCGCCCAGATCGGCGGTTCGGACGGCGAACGCGGCCGCCGGCTGGCCAGCAGCGCGCCGGTCTCGCGCAGATATTCGGTTTCCACGAACAGCTTGGAAAAGGCCTGATGGGCGTCGTCATCGGCGGGCCTGGCCAGCGCAAGCTCGGCATAGGATGTCACCTCGATCTCGCGCAGGCGGGTGCCGTTGTTGGTGATGGAGATGCGCCGCACTTCGGAATCATCCTCGGGCGAGACCAGCACTTCCATGACGGTGGTGAGCGAATGGTCGGTGCGGCGGATGGTGGCGCGGTCTTCCGAGAACACCGCTTCATACTGGTCCGGCTCCTGCGCGGTGGGCTGATAGCCTGCCGACCACACCCGGCCGCTGCGCAGGTCACGCAGATAGATGAAGGCGCCCCACTGGTCACGCGTCGGGTCTTCGCGCCACCGCGTCACGGCCATGCCGCGCCAGCGGCTATAGCCGCTGCCCGCCGCCGTCAGCATCAGCGAATAATTGCCGTTGGACATCAGATGGGTGCGCGGCATCACGGTATGGGGCGTGGTGAAGCTGCGCGGCACGCGCGGCGTCTTGTCGAAGAAGGTGATGGCGCCGGTCTGCATTTCCGGCGGCAGCCGGGCGACGGCGACATCGCGCGGCATGCGTTCCTGCAGCAGCAATTCGGCCGCCTGCACCATCGCCTCGGCATGGAAGCGCTCGCGCATGGCGCCGTCATGAATGACATTGTCGATGCCCAGGATCATCATGCCCTGGTGATGCGCCATATAGGTCTTGATCACGACGCGGGTGACGTCCTCGGGCAGCCGCGCCCGGGTGAAGTCGATCGCTTCGTACCAGCCATAATCGCCGCGCGCGCCCATGTGGCTGAGGCGGTCGAGATTTTCGCGCGCCGCCACGGGATTGATCATCGCGGCCAGGCCGCTGGCATAGGGCGCGATGACGGTGTTTTCGCTGAGGCCCCGCTTCAGCCCCAGGTCCGGCACGCCGAAGCCGGAATATTGGTAATTCTGCTCGCGGTCCAGCGCGTAATACTGGGATTCCGAAATGCCCCAGGGAATGTCCAGGTGCCGCGCATAGGCGATCTGGCGGCGCACCGCCGCCTTGTTGCTGAGCGCCAGCAGGCTGCCGGCCGGCTCATGCATGATCAGTGACGGCATCAGATATTCGAACATCGAGCCCGACCAGGACTGCAGCGCCGAGGACCGGCCCAGCGGCGTCAGGGTGCGGCCCAGATGGAACCAGTGGCGGGTCGGCACATCGCCCTTGGCGATGGCGAAGAAACTGGCCAGCCGCGCTTCGGAGGCCAGCAGGTCGTAGGCATTGGCATCCAGCACCTGGTCGTCGACGCGAAAGCCGATCGACAGCAACTGGCGCGCTTCGTCGAACAGGAAGCCGAACTCCATGCGCTGGGCAAATTCCTGGCAGGACTGCGCGATGGCATCCAGGCGCGGTGCGAGATCGTCCGTCTCCAGGTCCTGCAGATGGCTTCGGATGGCGCGGCGCAAGGCCGCGATCTGCCACGCCAGCGCGGCATGTGCCGGATCGCGGGCAAGCTGCTCCAGCCTTTCGGCCTGTTGTCCCACAGCGCCAAGCCCAAGCCCGGACATGTCGGACTGTTCGAGCGTTTCCCGGAGCCGCTCCAGCGCCAGTTGCAGGACGGGGTCCGCCGGCAAGGCCTCTGCCCGCTCCCGCACCATCGTCACGGTGTCCAGCAACCCCGCCCGGATGCGGCCGGCCTCCACGGGCGCGCGCATCTGGGCGCAGGCATGCTGCACCACCAGCAGGTTGCCGGCGAGGTTGCCGCTGTCCACCGTCGAAACATAGCGCGGCTCCAGCGAGCGCAGATTTTCGGTGTCGTACCAGTTGAGGAAATGGCCGCGATAGCGCTCCAGCTTGTGCAGGGTCGCCACGGTGGCTTCCAGCCGCGCGATGGCCTCGCGTGTGCCGATCCAGCCGAAGTCCCGTGCCGCCAGGATCACGTTCAGGTACATGCCGATGTTGGTGGGCGAGGTGCGGTGCGCCACCGCCCCCTTGGGCACTTCCTGGAAATTGTCGGGCGGCAGATCATTGTCGGCCGCGGTCACGAAGCGGTCGAAGAAGGACCAGGTCTGGCGCGCCGCCAGGCGCAGGGCGTCGGTGTCTTGCGCGGAAATGTCCAGATGCGGTTCGACCTTGGGGGCCTGGCTGGCCCAGCGCGCGATCAGCGGCGACAGCAGCCACAACAGCACGAAGGGCGCGGCGATCAGCAGATTGACGGGGCCATGCATCACGGCCGTCGCTGCTGCGGCGATGGCGAAGGCCGTGCTTCCCACCAGCTGGAAGGTGAGGCCCTCGCTGCCGCTGCGCCGGTTATACGCGGTTTGCGCGAAGGTCACCCATTCCAGCAAATTCCTGCGGACGACAAACAGCCGGAACACGGTGCGCAGGATGGCGTCCAGCGCCAGATAGGCGATGCGGGCCAGGAAGGTGACGTTGAACAGGATCTGGGTGGACGCGAGCAGCAGGTCATGCGCCATGTTGCGGGCATGGCCGCGCAGGGAAAAGCCTTTGCGGCGCGGTATGACCGCCGACAGGATCGGCAGCAGCGGCGGCAGCGAAATCACCAGCGCCAGGAAAGCCGTCCACACCCAGGCTGCGGGCGTGGCCAATTGCCAGCCGATCAGGAATGCCAACAAGGCTGCCGGCGCCGACAGGGAGCGCCGGATATTGTCCAGCATCTTCCAGCGGCCCAGCGCCGGCACGCGCGCGCCTGTGTGCGTGTTGCGATGGCCGAACCCCAGGATCCAGGGCAGCAACTGCCAGTCGCCGCGCATCCAGCGATGCTGGCGTGCGACCTCGACGTCGTAACGCGAGGGAAATTCCTCCACCAGCTCGATGTCGGACGCTAGCGCGGCGCGGGCAAACACGCCTTCCAGCAGATCGTGGCTGAGAACGGTGTTTTCCGGAATCTGCTGCAGCAGGGCCTGCTCGAAGGCGTCGACATCGTAGATTCCCTTGCCGACGAACGAGCCTTCCTCGAACAGGTCCTGATAGACATCCG
>JAQGLO010000146.1 GCA_028292825.1 Alphaproteobacteria bacterium
GCGGCGGGGCCGGCGGCGTCAGGTACCAGCGCAGGCCCAGCATGGCCACATTTTCCGTCACGTTGTTGACGTGCAGCGGCGAGATCTGGGTGTAGGAGCTGCCGAAATTGCTGTCGGTCTCGTTGGAGCGATAGCGATATTCGCCGAACAGGTCGACATCCGGGGAGATCGCCACCGACAGGCCCGCAATTGCCTGCCACTGGAAGGACGTCGTCGAGCCCTTCATGACATCCAGGGCGGAATAGGGGTTGGTGTTGATGTGGAAGCGCGAAGCGCCGATGCCGGCGCCGCCGCCCAGCGACAGCTTCCAGGTATCGCTCAGCGGAATGTCATAGAGGATATTGACCATGTCGGTCGTGACGCTGTTGTTGCCCGGCAGGCCGGCAAAGGACACGTCATGCGAAGTAAAGCCGATTTCGTTTTCCAGGCGCCAGCCGCCGGTCCAGGCGTAACCGAAGGAAACCACGCCGATGGCGCTGTCCTTGGCAATGGCGTTGGTGCCGTAGGCCGGAAGGGTGACGGATTGGACGTTGAAATTCTGCTGGCTGTCATAGCCGCCGCCCAGTCCCAGATACCATCCCTGGCCTGCCATGGCAGGAGTGCTCAGAGCCGCGGCGGCAACAGTCGCCATGGCAAGCATGCGAAGCTTCATTGTGTTTACCCTCTCGAAATATCGACAAGCGGGTATCCCCCCGCCGATCGCCCAATCCTAATGCACTCGTTATAACGTCGAACCCCCGAAAAGTCTCCATAACGCATGTTGCTTTGCGGGAGATTTTACGTCGCTTTTCAGGGTTTTACGCAGGTGCTGTGACACCATCGCAACAGCGGCACTGGGAACTCGCCCCACCGTACAGTCTGTTCGGGAGGCGATTTGAGCAATCTTTAGGCAGTAAGTCTGGATTCTTACTTTATATAGTAAAATCAACAGGATGTGCTAAAAACTTTCATGGCTGACACCGCCCTCTCCCAGCTCCTGGCGCTGCTCGATATGGAGCAGATCGAGGACAATATCTACCGCGGCCACTCCCCGGCCGAACCGGTACAACGGGTATTCGGCGGCCAGGTCCTGGCCCAGGCGCTGGTGGCGGCCACCCGGACCGTGGACCCGGCCCGCCCCTGCCACTCCTTTCATGCCTATTTCCTGCGCCCCGGCGATCCTTCCACCCCGATACTCTATGAGGTGGACCGCTCCCGGGACGGGGCCAGCTTCACGGCCCGCCGGGTGGTGGCGATCCAGCATGGGGTGGCGATCTTCACCCTGGCCGCCTCCTTCCAGCGGGTGGAGCAGGGTTTCGAACACCAGTCCCAGATGCCGGTGGTGCCCCCGCCCGAAGATCTGGAGGACGAGCAGCAGGTCCTGCTGCGACGCCCCGACATGCCCGAAGCGATGCGCGCCTGGGTCGCCCGCGACCGCGCCTTCGAGACCCGCTCGGTCTTAAGCCGGGGACTCGGCGACCGGCCGGCGCGGGCGGCCGTGGACCACATCTGGCTGAAGACGCGCGGTGCCCTGCCGGACGATCCCGCCATCCACCGCGCCTTGCTGGCCTTCGTCTCCGACATGTCGCTGCTGGACACGGCGCTGCTGCCGCACGGCAAGAGCATTTTCTCCGATGTGCGGGTGGCCAGCCTTGACCATGCCTTGTGGTTTCATCGACCGTTCCGCGCCGATGCATGGCTGCTCTATGTGCAGGACAGCCCTTCGGCCTCCGGCGCGCGCGGCTTCAATCGCGGCAGTCTTTATACGCGCGAGGGTGTGCTGGTGGCGTCGGTGGCGCAGGAAGGCCTGATCCGGCCGCGCTGATTCTTCCATCCGTTGCGCTGCGCATGCGGCACGCGAATTTGCGCTCAGCAGGTGGTCGGCCCGGCGATCGCGGCGACGCGGCGGGGCTTGCTGTAGAAGGTGTTGGCCATCGCGATGGGGCCGATAACCATCTGCGTGGTTGGCGAGGCATAGTTGTAATTGATTTCCGACACGATGACGCTGCCATTCGCCGTCATCAGGTTGGCGGGCAGGGTGACGATCGAGCCCTTGCTGCGCTTCGTGCCGCCGCGGGTGCAGCTCCAGTCCACCTTGCCCGACGTCAGGCTGTTGGTGGCGGTGTTGTAGATCACGCTGGTCACCGTGATCTGCGCCGTGCTGGGGTCGTTGGGATACAGGATGGCGTTGACGGCGGAAAAGACATTGGTCACGTCGGATGAGGTGACGCTGGCTTCTTGCGCGACCAGGTCGGCGACCGCGGAGGAGACATTGACGACGTCGGTGCGGCAGGCCAGAGCCAGTGACGTCTCGACCAAGCCGAACAGGATGGTGATCATCACTGGCAGGATCAAGGCAAACTCCACCGCTGCCAACCCGTCCGTCGCCTTTCGAAACCGCTTCAGCAAGGTCATCGTCAGCACCCGGCCGCATTGTTGTTAAAGGGCTCGTTGCGAAAGGTCGCCGCCGCCGACAGCAGATATTTGTTACCTCCCACATTGGCCAGGTAACTGGTCAGTCCGGGTGTAAACAACGGCCAAGTATAGAAGACGCGCACCAGCACCACGTCACAAGCGTTGCCGGTGGCATAATTGTTGAGGCCCGTGTTCAGCGTTCGCAGCTGGGCGTTCGCGGCCTGGGGATTGTTGAACGGCGAGGCATAGCTGACGCCGCCATAGCTGGGAAAGGCCTCGACATCGACCAGCAGGTTGCTGTCGCAGGGGATCAGCGCCGATATCTTGTCGCACAAGGCGGTGCGGAAGGCGGCCTGGCTGGTGCCGGCGGCCTGGGCCTGGCCCGTGCGGATCATGCGCGCCATATCGGAGGTGCCGTTCTGCAGTATCGACTGCGCGAAGAACATGATCCCGACTTCAAAGATGCCCAGCAGAATTGCGAAGAAAATCGGCCCCACGAAGGCGAACTCGACGGCTGCCGAACCCTTGCGGGAATCGGCCGCCATGCGGTCGCAGAATTTCTTCCAACGGGCAGGGACGGTCACGGCGGATTAAGCCTCTTGCACGCGCCACCTCTAGAAGAGAAGTGCGCCAATGCGAAGAAAAAGCGCCTTTGTTGCTCAATGGAGCGTTAATGCGGGCCGCTATGGTTTACGGAACGCGGCGTATTTGAATCTTCCTTCGTTAACGAAAATCCTGTTTCTGTTAAGGTTTGCGTTACCACCTTTGGCGAAAGCAAGGGGTTTTTCACTTCTTTTGACGGACAATGGCGGCGATCGATTGGGTGCCACCGGCAGATGATGAACAGGCTCATGCAAAAGGCGCGAGAGTTGCTGCGCAACCGGCGCGGCATGGTCGCGGTGTGGTTCGCGGTGGTTATGGTGCCGATGATGATCGCTGTCGGCGCGGGCCTGGATTATGCCCGCACCGCCTTGGCCCGGTCCCAGATGGCCGATGCGCTGGATGCCGCGGCCCTGGCGGTAGGCTCCACCCCCGGCCTTACCCAGGCCACCGCCGAGGCGCTGGCAAAAAAATATTTCGCCGCCAACTATACCGGCAACGGCGCGCCCAATGTTTCCGTCACCGGCTACGCGACCGGCACCGTCTCCATCAAAGCGACCTACGATCTTCCCACCGAGCTGCTCCAATTCGGCGGCATCCCCACGCTGCCGGTCAGCGTCTCAAGCACCGTGGTGTGGGGCCAGAGCAAGTTGTGGGTGTCGCTGGTGCTGGACAATTCCGGCTCGATGGCCCAGGGCGATTCCTCCGGCTCCAAGATGGACGCGCTGCACAATGCCTCGCACCAGCTCCTGACCATCCTGCAGAACGCCGCCACCAATGCCGGCGACATCAAGGTCGCGATCGTGCCGTTCGACCGCATCGTCAATGTCGGCACCTCCAATGTCAGTGCAAGCTGGGTGGACTGGACCGACTGGGAAGCGCCGCCGACCAACATCAGTGCGCTGGACGGAACCGACGGCCCCGGCACGAGCTGTCCCTTCTCGTCGAACAGCAACGGCTTTCGCTGCACCACCGGCAGTGCCAATGGCGCGTCCAATACCAACACCATTCCCGCCAGCGGCATGATCTGTCCGAGCATCGATTCCGGCAGCATCAACACGGCGCACCGTGCCCGCTATTATAACGGCTGCTGGGACAGCGTGATCACCCAGACCCAGACCGCGACCAAGACCGACACCACGCCGATTACCACCAAACAGTCCTGCAGCCAGAAGGGCACTGGCACCATCACCTGCACCAACAACAGCGGCTACCCGTCTAGCGGCAGCACCAGCAGCAGCACCGCGACTGTGGTCACCGCCGGTTATAGCGCCGACAGCACCACCACCAGCAGCAACACGCCCGCCGGCACCACCGTGGACGGTACCTCGAGCTGCACCGGCAGCGGCACCAAGACCTGCACCTGGACCCGCACCATCACCCAGACCAAGACCGACACCACCGTTACCAAGACGGCGTATGGCGGCTATACCCATACCTGGCGCGTCAACAGCCATTCCACCTGGACCGGCTGCATCATGGACCGCGACAAGACCTATGATTACGACATCTCCAATACCGCCCCCAGCACCACCGCCAAGGGCTTTCCGGCGATGAACATGTCGGGCTGTTTGACTACCACGGTCACCGCCCTGAGCTATGACTGGACGGCCTTGGGTAACAAGATCGATGCCATGGCGCCGAACAATTCCACCAACCAGGCGATCGGCATGGCGCATGGCTGGCAGGCCCTGACCAATACTGACCCCTACAATCCCGGCGCGGTGCCGGCCAACACGGCCCGCTACATCATCATCCTGTCAGACGGTCTCAACACCCAGGACCGCTGGTGGGGCGACGGCTCGACGGAAGGCACCACCGAGGACGGCTATATTGATGCCCGCGAGAAGGCGACGTGCGACGCAGCAAAGGCGGACGGTGTGATCATCTATTCCATCTTCCTGAATGTCGGTGGCGGCGGCAACTCTGCGCCCCTCAGCTACTGCGCCACCGATTCCACCAAGTATTTCCAGCTCACCACCACAAGTGCGGTGGTCACGACTTTCAATCAGATCGCCCAGCAGATCACCAATGTGCGCGTCAGCCGCTAGCGCTCGAACCGCGAAGGCGCGCGGCGTATGCAAAAGCACCGCGCGAAGTCGCGGTGCTGCAGTTCCCGGTTAAAAGAGAAGCCTAGCGGCCGGCTTCGGCTGCAGTCGCGGCAGCGCGGGCCGCGGTCTGGTGCTGGGATGCGATCACATTGGCGGGATCATAGGAATCCTTGCCGTCGCCCGGCATCGGGGTGGGCTCGCAGCGATTGCCGGCGCAGTTCAGGGTGATGCGCTGGGCGCCGCGGTTCAAGACCACGGTGCCGCTGCCTTCCTGGCCGGTGACATTGACGCCGGAACTGAACACTTGCGCGCCGTCGCGGTTCAGCGCCACGATATTGGTGCGGCCATAGGATTTGCCCTGCACAAAGGCGTGGCGGGCATCGATCATGGTGATGTCGGCGATGGCGGGATTGCCGACATAGACGGTGCCGACCGGATTCTTGAAGGTGAGGGTATGAACCTCGTCCAGCGCCAGGGTGACACTGCCCGCTGCAAAGGCCGGCGCGGCGCAAACGGCAAAGGCGGTGGCGAGAAGAATGCGGCGCATGGCGGGAACCTGCTGGTTTTCGGATCAAGATTAGGACTCGCGCCGTAAAAGAAGCCTTAAACCTGATGCCTTAGAACGGCAGGCGCAGCTGACTGCCGGGAACCTTCTTTTGCGCCTTACCTTGCCGGGCCTGCTTCTGGCTTTGACGGCGCTGCTCGCCGCCGGCGATGCCGCATGGGCGGTACTGGGGCATTTCCAGCTGGATGTGGGCGCCTATCTGCGTCTTTCCTTGATGGCTATGGCGCTGCTGGCCGGTGCATGGCTCTACCGGACGGTGCGCCCCGACCCGCGCCTGGCCGCCATGCTGTTCGGCACCGGCTTTCTCTGCGCCTTTTCGCTGAGCGCCAGTCTGCTCAACTATCTGTTGCTGACCCATGCCGGGGCGCGCATCGATGTGCCGCTGGCGGCGCTGGACCGTGCGCTGGGCTTTGACTGGCCGCAGCTCATGGCCTGGATGGCGGAGCATCCACGCCTGAATGCGGCGGCGTATATCGCCTATGGTTCCATGCTGCCGCAGGTCGCGCTGCTGACTGTGGTGCTGGCGACGCAGCAGCCCGCGCAGGTCTATCGCTTCAGCGCCGCGCTGGCGCTGTCGGCGCTGGCCTGCATCGGGATATGGAGTCTGGCGCCCTCCTTCGGGGCTTTCTCGGTTTACGGAGCCACACCGCCGCACATGCTATTGGCGCTGGACCCGGCCTATGGGCGCGAACTTGTGCGGCTGCTGAAAGACGGTCCCGGCCTGATCTCGCCCGGCGCTGCCAAGGGCCTGATCGGCTTTCCCTCCTACCATGCCGTGCTGGCGCTGCTGGTGATGTGGCATGCGCGGCGCCTGAGGCATCTGCGCGTTCCCGCCATTCTTCTCAACATCGCCGTGCTGCTGGTGACGCCAATTCAAGGCGGCCATCACCTGATGGATGTGCTGGGCGCGGTTCTTGTTGCGGCGCTGGCGCTTTTCATGGTGGAAAAACGCCAGTTTGCAAAATCGCCGGTGAAACCATGGATCGTGGTAAACAAAACGCGAAAGTTTACGATAGCGCCCGTTCCAGAAGGGCTTTTCCGTATCACTGCGGAACAGGACAAGGGAACTGTGCCCGCGCCGATTAAGCCGAAATTAAGTGGCTTCTCCTAGTGTGAGCGACGTCCGCATCGGCGAAAAGAGTTCGTCCGGGGTTGGACATCCTAGGGTGTCTTTTTAAAGTTGGAGACTGTTATGAACCTTATCTCGCGTTTCGTTCGCGATGAATCGGGCGCCACTGCCATCGAGTATGGCCTGATCGCTGCTCTCATCGCCGTTGTCATCATCACGGGCGTGACCGCCGTCGGCACGCAGCTCAATACTAAGTTCAATACGATCGCAACGACCATCACCACGCCGTAAGACCGGCTTCGCAGCCTTTCTTGGAACGGCCGTCTTGCCAAAGGCGGCCGTTCGTTTTTGGAGCATGCCATGATCGCCGAAATTCTGGTCATCGTTGCCCTGCCGCTGCTGCTGGCTTTTGCCGCGGGCTATGACCTTGCCAGTTTCACGATCCCCAATTTCCTCAATCTCGCGGTGATCGCGGTCTTTCCGCTGTTTGCATTGGCGGCTGGTCTTACCCTGCCCGCGGTCGGCTTGCATTTGATGGCGGGCTTTGCCGGTCTGGCGATCGGCTTTGCGCTGTTCGCCTTTGGCTGGATCGGCGGCGGCGACGCCAAGCTATTTGCCGGTGTGGCGCTGTGGCTGGGCGTCAAGGATCTCATGCCCTATGCGCTGCTGGCTTCTGTGTTTGGCGGCTTTCTCGCCTTGGCGCTGCTGATGCTGCGCCAATGGCCGCTGCCGCAAAATCTTGCGCGCCATGCCTGGATCATCCGGCTGCATGACGCCAAGTCCGGCATCCCCTATGGCGTGGCGCTGGCGGCGGGCGCCTTCATCCTGCTACCCAACACCGAAATCTTCCGTATCGCAGCGGGCGCCTGAAAAACGACAGGGGTGCGCCACGCTTAACGAAAGCCTAACGGCGCGCGAACAGATTGCGGAACTCTTTTAGTCAAATTCCACCAAAAACATCTTACCATTCAAGGGATTTGCTTCTTCCCCATTAAGCAAATTCTAAAGGGTTGCATGGTGAATTGTCACCAAAGGAGCTGCCTGAATGAACACCCAACGCATCATCGTGCTCGGTATCGCGGTCGTCGCCGCCGGTGCCGCGGCGTTCATGGTTCGCAGCATGCTGGGTGGTGGCACACCCGCCGTCGAGGCCCGGCCTGGAGCACCGCCCATGGCGATGAGCGAAGTGCTGGTCGCCTCCACCAATCTGCAGCCTGGTCAGCAGCTCACCGTCGACCAGGTACGTTGGGAGAAGTGGCCGACAACTTCCGTGGATGCCAGCTTCCTCACCCACGGCAATGTCGGCAGCGAAGAGGAAGCGGTGAAGGGTAACGTCGTGCGCGCCCCCATCCTGGCCGGCCAACCCATCGTCAACACCGCACTGGTCAAGGCCGACGCCGCCGGCTTCATGGCCGCGTTGCTGGCCCCGGGCATGCGCGCTGTCTCCATCGTGATCTCCGCCGAATCTGGCGCCGGCGGCTTCGTGCTGCCCAATGACCGCGTCGATATCATCCTCACCCGCAAGCTCGACGGCACGCCGCCGCGCGTCGCCGCCAAGACCGTGCTGTCCAACCTGCGCGTGCTGGCAGTGGACCAAACCTTCGCCCAGCAGAAAGACACCAAGACCGTGGTCGGCAAGACCGCGCTGGTGGAAGTGACTCCCGAACAGGCCGAACTCATCACCATGGCGCAGGGCGCCGGCCAGCTGTCGCTGTCGCTGCGGCCCCTGGGCGACAACCAGACGGCCGACATGAGCGCGTCCAAGAAGCGACTGGCCTCCGATCTCGGGGGCCCGGTCGACATTATCCGCTATGGCATGGTGCATGCCAAACCGGCGCAGCAGGAGAATCCCCAGTGAGCGTCCGAGTGAGCCTTCTTGCCCCCCGCAAATTTCTTCTTCTGGGCGTGCTGCCCGCGCTGCTGGCCACAGCCGTGATCGTTCAGGGCGCCAGCGCCCGTCCGGCCTTGGACGAAGCCGGCGCCCGCGTGATGACCATTTCCACCCGCAATGGCGCGGCAAATCACCAGCGCCTGACCCTGTCGCTCGACAAGGCGGCGGTGGTGCAGCTCGATGCCGATGCGCGCGACGTGCTGGTTTCCAATCCTGACATGGTGGACGCCGTGGTGCGCACACCGCGCCGCATCTTCCTGCTGGCCAACAAGGTCGGCCAGACCAACGCCTTCTTCTTCGGCGCTGACGGCAAGCAGATCCTGGCGCTGGACATCCGCGTCGAGAAGGATGTCCTGGACCTGACTGGGCTCATGAAGGCCAGCCTGCCCAATTCCGCCATCGCCGTGCAGGCGATGAACGACAACATCGTCCTCACCGGCTCGGTCAATTCGGCGCTGGAATCCACCCGTGCCGCCGACTTGGCGGCCCGCTTTGCGGGCGATCCCAAGAAGGTCGTCAACATGCTGTCCGTCGCGGGCGGCGCCCAAGTGATGCTGAAGGTGCGCATTGCCGAGATGGACCGCAATGTCGCCAAGCAGTTCGGCGTGGACCTTTCCGCCGCCGGCAAGGTCGGCGGCGTGCCGCTGGCGATCGGCACGTCCAATCCCTATGGCCTGCTGGGCCGCGCCCTCAGCGACATGTCCGGCGGCCAGGCCGGTTCGGCCTGCGCCAGCCAGTTCTTCCCCGCCATCGCCAATGCCGCGACCACAACTGTCACCTCCACCCCCACGCTTGATGCGACCGGCGGCGTGGTTCCGGCCGGCACGCCCGTCACCACCACCACCAACAGCTCTACCGGCAGCGCCTGCCCCAACAACGCCCAGGGCGTCCTGAAGGCGCTGGAACAGGTCGGCCTAGTCCACATGCTGGCCGAACCCAACCTGACCGCCGTGTCGGGCGAGACCGCGAAATTCCTGGCGGGCGGCGAATTTCCCGTTCCGGCCGGGCGCGACACACAGGGCAATGTCTCCATCCAGTTCAAGCAGTTCGGCGTCGGCCTCAGCTTTACGCCGGTGGTCGTGTCGCCGGGGCGCATCTCGCTGCAGCTCTCCAGCGAAGTCAGCGAGCTGACCAACACGGGCTCTTTCACCCTGGCGGGCGCCGCCGGCGCCGGCGGGGTCACCATCCCGGCTTTGTCGGTGCGCCGTACCGAAACCACCGTCGAGCTGCCGTCCGGTGGCTCGTTTGCCGTCGCCGGCCTCATGCAGCACAACACCAAGCAGGTGGTTGACGGCTTTCCCGGCGTGAAGGACCTGCCGGTGCTGGGCGCCCTGTTCCGCAGCCGCGATTTCGCCGACGACCAGACCGAACTGGTTGTCCTGGTCAGCGCCTATCTGGTCGAGCCCAATACCGAAAGCGCCTTTGCTGCGCCCACCGACGGCTTTGTGGCGCCCACCGATCCCGAAACCCTGCTGCTGGGCCGGCTGAACGCGGTCTACAAGAAAAAGCCCGGCGACAAGCCCATCCAGAACCAAGCCGCCGAGCCGGTCGGCTTTGTGGTCCGATAGGAGCATGACGATGGAATTGGAAAAACTGTTTCGCGCGGCCGCCCTGGTCAGCATCCTGGCCGCGGGCAGCTGTGCGGTCACCAATGACGGCCAGAGCATCAGCCAGGACGGCGCGCTCAACCATCCCATCGCGGTCGAGCCGAGCTACAGGGAAATCAAGATGCACTTCGCGGGCGGAGCTGCCGGCATCAGCGCCGACGATGCCGTGACCTTCGACAATTTCCTCGTCGACTTCCGCGCCCATGGCAATGGTTCGCTGGGAATCAGCGTGCCGGACGGCGCGCCCAGTCGCGCCGCTATCACCTGGTTCGCCGAACGCGCTGCCGCCACCGGCATCCCCAAGGACAAGATCCTGGTCTCCACCCACGAGGTCGCCAACAATGATTTCCGGGTCGATATCAGCTACATCAGCTATGCCGCCAAGACGGAACCCTGCGGCGACTGGTCGGAAAATCTGGCCTTCAGCGCCGACAATCTGACGCCCAAGAATTTCGGCTGTGCCACTCGTCAGAACATTGCCGCCATGATTGCCGATCCGCGCGACCTCTTGGGCCCGCGCCGCTTTGATCCCGCCGACGCCAACCGCGCCGGTGTGATCATCGAAAATTACGAGCAGGGCAAGCCGACGGCCGCGACAAAAACCAATGATCAGTCCGGCGCCATCTCTGACGTGAACAAGCAGTAGGATTTCCGATGGCCGCCAAACCCCCCACCGTGGAAACGCAAGTGGACAGCTTCGGCGCCGCGCCGCATGAGCGCCCGGTGCCGCGCATTTCCATCCATGCCTTCTGCGAATTCCCCGACACCGGCGCCGCCCTGCAGCGTGCCGGCGCCGACCGCCGTTTGTCGAAGGCGCATCTGCAGGTGCAGCTGGGCGGCGTCAATGCCGCCATCGAGCATTATACCGGCCAGATCACGCCCAATCTGCTTATCGTGGAAACCAAGCTGGACGGCAAGGACGCCCTGGGCGAACTGGACCGGCTGGCGGAAGTCTGCGATCCGGCGACCAAGGTGATCGTGGTGGGTCGCGTCAATGACGTGGAGCTGTACCGCGAGCTGATGCGCCGCGGTGCATCGGAATATCTGGTGGCGCCGCTGGAGCCGCTGCAGCTGATTGAAGTGATCTCCGGCCTCTATCTGGACCCCGGCGCCACCCCCATCGGCCGCGTCGTGGCCGTGGTCGGGGCCCGCGGCGGTTCCGGCTCCTCCACCATCTCGCACAATATCGGCTGGTGCATCGCCGAGGAACTGCACATCAACACCACCATCGTCGATCTCGATCTGGCCTTCGGCACCGTCGGGCTGGACTTCAATGACGAGGCCAGCCAGGGCGTGGCCGATGCGCTGGCGGCCCCCGAGCGCCTGGACGATGTGCTTCTGGACCGCCTGCTGCTGAAGCGCGGCGATCATTTGTCGCTGTTCACCGCCCCTGCGGCGCTGGAACGCGATTATGACTCGGTGCCGGAATCCTATGAGGCGGTGATCGATGCGGTGCGCCAGACCACGCCCTGCGTGATTCTGGACATTCCCCATGGCTGGCACCCCTGGATCCGCAATACGCTTTTGGCCGCCGATGACGTGGTGATCGTGGCGACGCCCGACCTCACATCGCTGCGCAACGCCAAGAACATCATCGAGCTGGTCAAGAATGCCCGTCCCAACGACAAACCACCGCGCCTGGTGATCAACCAGGTGGGCATGCCCAAGCGACCGGAAATTCCGTCCAAGGATTTCGCCGAGACCATGGGCATTGATCCCGCCGCCATCATCGCCTTCGATCCGCAGCTGTTCGGCCAAGCCGCCAACAATGGCCAGATGGTGATCGAGCTGTCGCCCAAGGCCCCCGTGTCCGAGGCGCTGCGCCGGCTCTGCCGCGCATTGACCGGCCGCACCACCGGCAACGACCGCGGTTCGGCTTCGATCTTCTCGTTCCTCAAAGGCAAGAAGCAGGCGTAACCAGACATGTTCGGCAAGCGCACCGGTTCAGAGCCTGCTTTCGGCAAGACGCCGCCCTCTTCAGGTGCGGGGCCTGCCGGCGCCGTGGGTGCCGCGCTGCGCGAACCCGCCAACGCGCCGCCGCGCATCGGCGAGCCTGCCGCACCACCCGCCATGCCCGCCAAGCTGGCGCCGCAGGTGGCGCCGGTGGCCTCCAAGGCGCCGCCGCGCGTCGTGGCCGACACCCGCTCGGACGATTACTACCAGATCAAGTCCACCATTTTTAACGCCCTGATCGACACCATCGACCTGGCGCAGCTGGCCCAGCTGGACCCGGATTCCGCGCGCGAGGAAATCCGCGACATCGTCAACGAAATCATCTCGATCAAGGCGGTGGTGATGTCCATTGCCGAGCAGGAACACCTGCTCCAGGACATCTGCAACGACGTGCTCGGCTACGGCCCGCTGGAGCCGCTGCTGTCACGCGACGACATCTCCGACATCATGGTCAACGGCGCCGGCACGGTGTTCATCGAAGTCGCCGGCCGCATCCAGAAGACCAGCATCCGGTTTCGCGACAACCAGCAGCTCCTCAACATCTGTCAGCGCATCGTCAGCCAGGTCGGCCGCCGCGTCGATGAATCGTCGCCGATCTGCGACGCCCGCCTCGCCGACGGCAGCCGCGTCAACGCCATCGTGCCGCCGCTGGCGATCGACGGCCCCGCGCTGACCATTCGTAAATTCAAGAAGGACAAGCTGACGCTCGACCAGCTCGTCAAGTTCGGCGCGATCTCGCCGGAAGGCGCGCAGATCCTGCAGATCATCGGCCGCTGCCGTGCCAACGTGCTGATCTCAGGCGGTACCGGTTCCGGCAAGACCACGCTGCTGAACTGTCTCACGCAATATATCGACGACGACGAGCGCATCATCACCTGAGAGGACGCCGCCGAACTGCAGCTGCAGCAGCCCCATGTGGTGCGGCTGGAAACCCGGCCGCCCAACATCGAGGGCGAAGGCCAGGTCACGATGCGCGAACTGGT
>JAQGLO010000173.1 GCA_028292825.1 Alphaproteobacteria bacterium
AGCCGGCGCGGCGGATGGGCAGCGCCGCGTCTTCCGTGCCGTTCAGCGCAAACAGCACGCCCACGCCTTCGCGGTCGCGCAGGGCGCGCGCCAGCGCCACCATGCGCTTGACATGGCCATAGCCGAATTTGCCGCCGCCATCGCAGCGGATCAGGGCCAGCCCGCCCGAAGCACGAATCGGCTTCTGCTTCACATGGGCGTTGATGGCATTGAGTTCCGGCTCGCGTTCCAGCAGCAGCAGCAGGTCGGCCAGCGAAGCCTCTCCCGCTTTCGCCGCGACGCGGGCATGCACCGCTTCGATGAAAGCGAGATCGTCGGGGGTGTCGATGGTGAAGCGGCCGCCCTTCTTGGCCAGCGGTGGGTAAGGCGCGGCGCGCACGATCTTCACGAAATCGGGATGCAGCTTGAAATAGCCGGTGACATGTTCCTGCGCCGCCGGGTCATGCCGGGCATCCATCATCAGCCGGTCCAGGGCGCGGCGGCTGAAAGGGTCTACGCCTTCATGGGCACATTCGGCGCCTTCCTCCAGCAGGACATAATCGCCATCCTGCTCGATCAGGGTGGCGATCAGGTGATCCACGAATCCGGCGTCAATAAAGGGTGCATCCGACGACACCCGCACGATGATGTCGGCATCCAGCTTTTCGGCGGCGCTGGCATAACGGGCGAGGACGTCATCCTCGGGGCCGCGCACCACCATGACATCATTGGCGTTGCACCATTCCACGATGGCTTCGTCGGCCGGGTTGACGGTGGTGGCCACCGCAATGTCTTCCAGCAGGCGGCATTTCTTCAGCCGGTGCACGATGTGCCACAGCAACGGCTGGCCGGCGATGGGCCGCAGCACCTTGCCGGGCAGGCGCGTGGAACCCATGCGCGCCTGGATGACGGCGACGACCCGGATGTTTTCATGCGCATATGCGGTGCTCATGCCGCTTCGCCCTTGTAGGCCAAGCGGATGTGCTTCAGCGGGCGCATGCCGTCGGACGGATCGGCACGCCATTCGCGGTCGGACAGTTCGCTGGGTTGCGGACCTTTGAAGCCATTGCCGTCGGCGATGGCGGATTCGCGGATGCGGGCGATGACGGGGGCGATCTCTTCCGGCAGCCAGCAATGGCCACTGGCATATTCGGCGCCCTGGCCATCAAGATCGAGATGGAATTCCACCGCCGCCGCATTCCAGTGATGCACGGCGCGTTCGATCACGGCAGGGCGGCGGGTATGGTCGGACCAGCCCGTCTTGATCCCAGTAGCATCGCGGATCTGGGCGATGGCGGACAGGTTGGCCTCCGCCGCCGGGGTGGGATAGGCGGAAACACAATGCAGCAGGGTGATGTCGATTGCGCCCGCGTCCTTCAGCGTGCCGGCGGCCTTGGCGATCTCGTCCATGGTGGCCATGCCAGTGGACAGCACCACCGGCTTGCCACTTTGCGCGCAGGCGGCCAGCAGGTCGGTGACCAGCAGCTCATAAGACGCCACCTTGTAGAAATCCACGAACGGCGCCAGTTCGGCCACCGCTTCCAGGTAGAAGGGCGTGCAGGAAAATTGGATGCCCCGCGCCGAACAATGTTCGGCCAGAGGACCAAGGTGCGACAGCGGCAATTCCCACTCTGCCCGCGCCCGGTGCTTGGGGCTCTGGCGCAGGATCTCCGGCGCGAACATGCGGTCGATCTTGAACAGCTGGAACTTCACCGCGTCGCAGCCGGCGTCGGCGGCGGCATCCACGAACGCCCGGGCGCGATCCAGGTCGCGGCCATGGTTGCTGGAGGCTTCCGCAATGAAAACAGGGTTGTTTTCCATTTAACCAAATCTAAAGAGCGTATGGCTAAAAAGGGGTTAACGCCCGGGAACCGCCAATGAGTCACGCCGCATCGCCGTCGGAATTTCTGCAGGACGGCAAACACAATGGTCCGCGCATCACCCGCGTCTCTTCAAAAGGCGGGCATCCGCCCGCAGCGGATTATGACATCATCGATTGCTTCACCTGCGGCTTCAAACACGCCTTGCCGTTGCCCGACCCGGCAGCGCTGGAACGCGAATATCGCGAGAATTACTACGCCGAGGAAAAGCCCAACTTCATCGCCCATGCCGGCGAAGACCAGGCCTGGTTCGAGCTGGCGCAGAATGACCGGCTGGAGATTTTCGAAAAGCTGCTGCCGGCATCGCGCCGCCGCCTGCTGGATATCGGCTGCGGTCCGGGATTTTTCCTCGCCACCGCCATCAAGCGCGGCTGGGCGGGACACGGTTTCGAACCCTCGCGTCAGGCCGCCGCGCATGCACGTGAGCTGGGGGCCACCGTTACCGAAGGCTTCTTCGGCAAGGACAGCAAGCCGGGCACCTTCGACGCCATCAACCTGACCAATGTGCTGGAGCATGTGCCCAATCCCATCGCCATCCTGAGCGCCGCCACCGCGCTGCTGGAGCCGGGCGGCATCCTGTGCGTGGGCGTGCCGAACGACTTTTCGCCCTTTCAGATCGCGGCCCGCAGCGCCATGAACACCGGCGACTGGTGGGTGGCGCCACCGCACCATCTCAACTATTTCGATTTCGATTCGCTCAGCGGCCTGCTGTCGCGGCAGGGACTGGACGTGCGCGAACGCACCACAAGCTTCCCCATGGAAGCCTTTGCCATGATGGGCGAGGATTACACCAGGGATCCGGCGCTGGGCCGGGCCTGCCACAACAAGCGCAAGCGATTCGACTTCGCGTTCGAGGCGGCCGGCCTGAAGGACACGCGGCGGGATTTCTATCGCGCCCTGGCGAAGCTCGGCATCGGCCGCGAGGCCGTGGTGATCGCGACCAAGCCGTGACACCGGCCTCAAGTAGCGAAGCGATAGGCCATAAATGACTCTTCCATTTTTCATTGTCTCGTCCGGGCGCAGCGGCACCGCCATGCTGCACAAGGCGCTGTCGGCCAAGCCCGATGTCGAGATGCATCACGAATATGCCGTGCAGATCACCCAGCCGCTGGCAGTGAAGCGCTATCTGGGGCTGGTGGATGACGCCGAGACCCGGCGCGTGCTGCGCGAGACCTTCGGTGCCGCCGTGCAGCACAGTCCTGCGGCCCATTGGGGCGATTCGTCCAACAAGCTGTCCTGGCTGATTCCCGATCTGGCGGCGCTGTTTCCGGGTGCCCGCTTCGTTCATCTGGTGCGTGACGGACGCAAGGTCGCCAGTTCCTATTTTCACAAACTGGGCGCCGAGAATTACGACGACCGCGCCAATGCCGCGCTGCAGGCTTTCCATGACGGCAAGGCCAGCATCCCGCCGCCGGAGAAGCCCTATTGGTGGCCGGTGCCGCGCCGGGAAGACCCGCTGGCCGCCGATTTTCGCGATTTCGACCAGTTCCAGCGCATTGCCTGGCACTGGGCGGAGATCAACCGCGTGGCGGCGGAGGCGTTGGCTGCCTTGCCGGCGGACCGAACACTGTTCGTGCGGCTGGAAGACCTGCGGGAATCGCCGGCGCTTGTCGCGCAGATGCATGAATTTCTGGGCCTGCCCTTCGCGTCCGGCGATTTCGCAATTTTCGCCCGGCCGCACAACGTGAACCGGCCCGAAGACCGGTTGCTGGACGCGGCCCAGACCGCGCAATTCGCCGCCATCGCCGGCCCCATGCTGGAGCGCCTGGGATATGGCGGCCGCGCCGAATATGTTGTGAATTATTAACCATCTGCCGTCCAACATGGTTACCGAGTTATTTCCGGGCCCGGTCATGTCTGTCGACTGCGATTTCTGTCGCTCCCTCTCATTGCAATTTGCCTATACACCAGACGGCACCACCCGCGGCCTGAAGGTCTATGTCTGCGGCGGATGCGGGCTGGTCCAAAGCCTGCCCCGCGTGGCACGCACCGCCGACCGCCAGGCCGCAGCCGTGTCGGGCGGCGCCGACTGGGGCAATGTGCGCTACGGCAAGGGCTTTCGCACCACCCAGGCGCTGGACGCACTCGCCCGCCATGCCGATCTGTCCGCGCCACTGACACTGCTGGATGTCGGCTCCAATCGCGGCAGTTTCGCCCGCGCCTTCCTGGCCAAGGCGCCCCATGCCGCGCTGATCGCGCTCGAGCCGGACGAACGCCATGCCGATTCCTGCGCCGACCTGCCGCGCACCGAACTGGTCCGGCTGCGCACCGAAAATACGGCGTTCGCGGACGCCGGCTTCGACATCGTCCATTCCTGTCACACCATCGAGCATCTGGCCGAACCCTTCGCGGTGCTGAAGGACCATGCCCGCGTGCTGAAACCCGGCGGCCTGCTGGTGATCGATGCCCCCAATACCGCGCTGCTGGGCGGCAATGACATTGTCGAGGAATGGTTCATCGACAAGCATCTGTTCCATTTCTCGGCCCGCACCTTGTCGCGCATGATCCAAGCCGCCGGCTTCACCATCATCGAACAGAATGACCAGAAGGACGCCGTGAACCTGCTGTTCGTGGCGCGGAAGACCGGCGAACCCGCCATCGATATCGCCGGTGACCTGACGGAAGCCGCGGAAGCCATGGCGCTGATGGCCCGCTACCAGCGCACCCGTGCCCACAACCTGGTGGCGCTGACCCAGGCGGCGCAGGAACTGAACGCCTTGAAGCCGCGCAAGGTGGCGCTGTGGGGCGCCGGGCGGTTGTTCGATCTGCTGGTGCGTGACGGCGGCTTTGATCCCGCCACCCTGGCGGTGCTGATCGACACCCACCTGAAGAAGCACATGGACAGCCGCCATGGCGTGGCGCTTGCCACCCCCGACGACCTGCCCGCCGATATCGATGCGGTGGTGGTGATGTCACGCATGTTCGCGGATGAAATTACCGCCGAAGTCCAGCGCCGCGCCCCGCGCGCGCAGATCATTCTGTACGCCGACCTGTTGGGGCGCGCCCGCCTCAACCGCGCCGCCTGAGGCCACCATGAACATGCACGCCCAACCCGCCAACGACACCGCCGCCACAAACCTGGAAGACCGCCTGGCGGAAGCCGCGCGCTTTGTGCGCATGCACGCCATCGCCAGCATCTATCACGCCGGCTCGGGCCATCCCGGCGGCGCCATGTCGTCGGCCGACCTGTTCGCCTGTCTTTATGGCGCGGAGATGAATGTGTGGCCGCGCGGCATTGCCGATCCCACCCGCGACCGCTTCGTGCTGTCCAAGGGTCATGCCGCCCCGGCGCTGTATGCGGTGGGCGCTTACTACGGCTTCTGTGATCGCAAGGAGTCGCTCAATCTTCGCAAGCTGCATTCGCCCTTCCAGGGCCATCCCCATGTGCTGGACCTGCCCTGGGTCGAGACCAGTACCGGTTCGCTGGGCCAGGGCATTTCGGTCGCCATCGGCATGGCGATCGGACTGCGCCTCCAGAACAATCCCGCCCGGGTCTATACCATGCTGGGCGACGGCGAGCTGCAGGAAGGCGAAGTGTGGGAAGCCGCCATGTCGGCCGCGCATCACAAGCTGGGCACCCTGACGGCCGTGATCGACTACAACAAGCTGCAAAGCGACGCCTCCAACGATGTCATCATGCGGCTGGAGCCGCTGGCCGACAAATGGCGCGCCTTTGGCTGGGACGTGCAGGAGATCGACGGCCACGACATCGCCGCCATCCTGGTCGCCCTGCGCCATGCGGGCGAAACCGCCGAGCCCAGCGTCATCATCGCCCACACCATCAAAGGCAAGGGCGTGCCGTACATGGAAAATATCCCCACCTGGCATGGCAGCGTGAAGTTCACGCGCCAGCAGGCCGATGAGGCGCTCGCCGCACTGGGCGCATCCGCCGATGAGATGAAAGAGCTGCTCGATGTCTAGTCCCGCCCTGATCGCCTCGAACGGCGATTCCCTGCGCGAAGCCTTCGGCAAGGCGCTGAGCGCCATGGCCGACGAATTTCCCAAGCTGGTCGTTTTGGACGCCGACATTGCCGGCGGCACTGGCGTGCATCATTTCCGCAAGTCCCATCCCGGGCGTTTCGTGCAGTTCGGCATCGCCGAGCAGAACATGATGGCGGCGGCCGGCGGCATGGCGGCCGTGGGTCTGATGCCGGTCGTAACCACATTCGCCGTGTTCTGCCTGCGCGCCATCGAACAGGCGCGGCTGTCACTGTGTTATGCCCGGCGCAATGCCAAGATCGTGGCGTCGCATCCCGGCCTGGATGTCGGCCCTGATGGCGGCTCGGCCCAGGCGTTGGAGGATCTCGCCTGTTTCCGCGCCATTCCCGGCATGACCGTGATCTCGCCCGCCGACGCCACCGAAATGGCGCTGGCCACGCGCGCCATCCTGGAATTCGACGGCCCCGTCTATATGCGCACCGGCCGCAGCCCCTCGCCGCGCCTGTTCGGTGACGATCATGTCTTCCGGATCGGCAAGGGCCAGATCATCAGACAGGGCGACGACCTGACCATCATCGCCTGCGGCGCCGAAGTGGCGCGGGCGCTGGCCGCCGCCGACCTGCTGCTGCGCGACGGCATCCAGGCGCGAGTGGTCAACATGGCCACCATCAAGCCGATCGATGCCGAGCTGGTGGCGCGCTGCGCCCGCGAGACGGGCGCCATCGTCACGGCGGAAGACCACAATATCCATGGTGGCCTTGGCGGCGCGGTGGCGGAAACCCTGGCGGCGACCACACCCTGCCCCGTCGAGTTCGTGGGCGTGAAGGATGTGTTCGGCGCCTCGGGCGAGCCGGAAGAACTGGCGCATCACTATGAGATCGCCGCACCGCACATCGCCGCAGCGGCCAAGCGCGTGCTGAAGCGAAGGCGCGCGGATGCGCGCGTGAAAATAAAGTGAGCCGCTTCTCGCTTTCCGGCAAATGCGCCGTGGTCACCGGCGGTTCGCGCGGCATCGGCGCCGCCATCGCGCTTGGTCTGGCCCAGGCCGGAGCCGACGTGCTGCTGACCTATCGCGAGAAACATGCCGAGGCCCATGCCGTCGCCCAGCAGATCACCGCCTTGGGCCGCCGTGCCTTGGCGGTGCAGATGGATGTCACCCACCGTTTGCAGGTGGAACAGGCCGCCGAACAGGCGCGCGCCTTCGGACCCGTACAGATTCTGGTCAACAATGCCGGCATCAACAAGCCGACGGATTTCGACCATGTCACCGATGACGACTGGGACATGATCGTGGACGCCAACCTGAAAGGCCCCTTTGTGGTGTCGCAGGTTTTCCTGCCGCTGCTGACGGCGGCCGGCGGCGGCGCCATCACCCATATCGGTTCGGTCAGTGGGCAGTATGGCGGGCCGCGCACGGCGCATTATGCTGCGTCCAAGGCGGGGGTGATTTCGCTGGCGCAGGTCATTGCGCGCTTCGGGGCACAGCACAATGTCCGTTCCAACACCGTCTCTGCGGGGTTGATCGCCTCGGAGATGGCGCAGGCCGGCATGGCGAACGCGGCTGTGCAGAAAGCCGCCGAAACCATCATCCTCAAGCGCATGGGCCGTCCCGAAGAGGTGGCCGATGCGGTGGTGTTCCTGTCCTCGGACGCCGCCAGCTACATCACGGCGCAGACCTTGAACGTCAATGGAGGCTTGTACTTCTGATGGGCAAGACCTTGCTGATCATTTCCGGCGGGATTGAAGCGGTGGACGCCGCCAGGCGCGCCAAGGAGATGGGCCACACCGTCGTGGTCTCCGACCGCGACCCGGAAGCGCCGGGCTTTGCCTTTGCCGATTCCTGCCTGATCGCGGATGTTTATGGCCCCACCGAAACCGCCGCCGCCGCCGAGCGCTACAACCGCAAGATCCGCAAGATCGATGGCGTGATCTGCGTCGCCGCCGATGCGCCGCTCACCGCCGCCACCGTGGCGCAGCGGCTGCGCCTGCCCGGCTTGCCCATCCATGTCGCCGAACTGGCCTGCGACAAGCTGGCGATGAAGAAAGCCTTTCGCAGCGCCGGGGTGAATGTGCCCTGGTTTGCCGAAGTCTCCACACCGCAGGAATTGCAGCGCATCGCCATCGAGCGCGGCCGCGACCTGGTCATCAAGCCGGTGGACAGCCGCGGCAGCCGCGGCGTTCAGCGGGTGGCGCAGGTCGAAGACCTGGCCAAGGCCTTCTGGCTGGCGCGCTCTCATTCTCCCAGTGAACGGGTGATGGTGGAGCAGTATCTGGACGGCCCGCAGGTCTCCACCGAAAGCATCCTGCTGGACGGCGTCTGCTACACACCCGGATTTTCGGACCGCAATTACGAGCATCTGGAAAAATACGCGCCCTTCTTCATCGAGAATGGCGGCGACCTGCCCAGCCACCTGCCGGAAAATATCCAGCAGAAGGTGCGCGACTTGGTCGGCCGCGCGGCCTCCGCCATGGGCGTCACCAGCGGCACCGTCAAGGGCGACATCGTCGTGCACAAGGGCGAACCCTATGTGATCGAACTGGCGGCACGGCTGTCGGGCGGATTTTTCTGCACGCGTGAGATCCCGCTCAACACCGGCGTGGATTTCATCGGCGCGGCCATCAACATCGCGCTGGGCGAGCCAGTCGTGGCCGCCGAGCTGGAACCCAGGCACCAGCATGCCGTGGTGCAACGCTATGCCTTTCCCGCGCCCGGCACGGTGAAAGCCGTGAGCGGGGCGGAAGACGCCCGCAAGATTCCCGGCATCGCCGAGGTGGTGGTCACCGTCAAGGCGGGCGACGTGATCCCGCCCGCCGGCGACAAGCGGCCCAGCGCCGCCATGGTGCTGGCCACCGGTGCGACCCATGATGCGGCGCTGAAGGCGGCCAATGACGCGCTGGCGCTGATCAAAATTCAGACGGCGTGACCGTGGCGCCGCTCAGCGTCTTTGCCTTCTTTCACCTGAACCTCGCCTTCTCCTCCATCGCGGAAGAACGCCGCGATGCGGTGATCGCCGACTGTTACTGGCCGCTGCTGGCGCTGGCGGACCGCGTTGGACCACTGGGACTGGAAGTCTCGGGCTACACGCTGGAGGAAATCGCGGCGCGCGATCCCGCCTGGATCGCCGCTGCGCGCGACGCCATTGCCCGGGGCCGCATCGAGCTGATCGGCTGCGGCTACAGCCAGATGATCGGGCCGCTGGTGCCGGCGCGGGTGACGGCGGAGAATTTGCGCCTGGGCATGGAGACCTGTGAGCGGCTGCTGGGCATGCGCCCGCGCATCGCCCTGGTCAATGAACAGGCCTATGCCGGGGGCCTGGTTGGCCTGTACCGCGACGCCGGCTTCGAGGCCCTGATCATGGACTTCGACAATCCCAGCGCCGCCCATCCCGAATGGGAGGCTGAGACCGCCTATCAGCCGCAATTTGCGGTGGGTCCGGATGGCCGGGAGATCGCGCTGTTGTGGAGCAACACCATCGCCTTCCAGCAGCTGCAGCGGCTGGCGCATGGCGATACCGACCTGGAGACCTATCGGCGTTTTGTGCAAGGACGTCGCGGTGATCAGCCGCGCAGCCTTTGTCTTTATGCCAGCGATGCGGAGATCTTCGATTTCCGCCCTGGCCGCTTCAAGACCGAGGAAAAGCTGAATGGCGGCGAATGGGCCCGGATCGAAGCCGCGCTGGCGAGCGTGGTGGCGGACGGCGCCGGCCTGATTGCGCCCTCGGCGGTTCTAGGTTTTCTCGGCGCGCCCGGCGCAGGCCGCAGGCTGGTGCTGGAAAGCGCCGCCGTGCCGGTGCCGGTGAAGAAGCAGCGCAAATACAATCTGGCGCGCTGGGCGGTGACGGGCCGCGACAATACCGGCATCAATGCCGCCTGCCAGCGCATCTATGAAGGCATGCTGCGCGGCAATCCCGACTGGAAAGAGCTTTGCACGCTGTGGGCCAGCGATTTCCGCACCCATCTGACCGAGGCGCGCTGGACGGCCTATTGCGCCCGGCTGAAAGCGGCCGAAGCGAAATGGAGCGCGCCGCGCCCGCCTCTGATCGCGGCGCAAGGCGCGCTGCGCGAAGAACGCCACATCGAGATCACGACCCCTTCCCTCACCGCCAGGCTTGACCGGCGGCGCGGGCTGGCGCTTTCCCGCCTGCATTTTACAGCACAGGCCGGGCCCGCCATCGGCGGCCTGCCGCATGGCTATTTCGACGACATCGCGCTGCAGGCCGACTGGTACACCGGCGACTGCGTGTTCGAGGCGCCGGGCGAGCACAAGCTGACGGACCTCGACTGGTGCGAGACCCGGATCGCACAGGACGCCAACGGCGACGTCATCGTGCATGGCACGGTGCAGACGCCCCGGGGCGCGATTGAAAAGCAGATGCGCTTCTGCGCTGCCGCGCCGCGGGTGGACTTCGACCTCACCTTCCACTGGCAGGACTGGGGCAAAGGCGTGCTGCGGCTGGGCCACTTCACCCTGCTGCCCGAGGCGTTCGATATCGCGGCGCTGTCGCTTGCCACCACCAATGGCGGCGCGGCGGAGCGTTTCGCGCTGGCCGGGCAGACCATCGATCATGGCGCGCCGGTGTCATTCCTGGTCTCCTCCAGCCATGGGCTGGGGCTGACCGAAGGCTGGGCCAAGATCGGCGACGGCAAGACGAATTTGCGGATTGAAGTTGACCGCGCCACCGCGCCCTTGCTGGGCCTTCTCACCCACCGCCCGGCGCGCCGCGCCGGCGGGGCGGCATCGGTGTTCTGCCAGCTGCAATTGTCGGCGCTGGAGCTGGACGACACCCGCAAGCCCGGCGCCTATGAAACCGGGCCGCGCCGTTTCCGCTTCAGCATCAGCGCAGGATGAAAGCACGAAGGACGGGCGGCCCCCCGGCTGCCCGTCCTTCGCGTATTGCCCACCAAAAGAAATTCCCTTCGCCCCGGGGCGGAGTCCGTATTCTTACGGTCCTCCGGCATCGGTTGGCCTCGAACGGCGCCATTCTTTTCAGAAGGACGCCGCCCGCGCCGTGGCTTAGTGGAACAGGGACAGGATCGTCTGCGGCGACTGGTTGGCGATCGACAGCGCCTGGATGCCCAGCTGCTGCTTGACCTGCAGGCTCTGCAACGAAGCGCTTTCCTGCGCCATGTTGGCGTCGACCAGGTTGCCGATGCCCGAAGTCAGGGTGTCGGACAGCTTCTGCGAGAAGGTCGCCTGGATCGAGAACTTCGCGGCGCCAGCCGACAGCTTGGCCAGGGCCGAGTTGACGTTGGTGAGCGAGGCCTGGATCGTGGCCACCAGGGTGGACGCCTTCGCCTGGGTCGAGATCGTGGCCGTGGACTTCAGGGTCACGATGGTACCGGACAGAGACATCTTCTGCGCCGAGGTGGTGATGCGGCGGCTGCCGTCGGCCGAGGCCAGGGCAGTAACCTGATTGGTCGAACCGTCCACCAGGTTAAAGCCGTTGAACACGGCATTCTTGACGATGGTGGTGATCTGATCGCGCAGGGCGGTGAAGTTGGAATTGAGGGCCTGACGGCTCGCGGTATCGAGCGAGGAGTCGGCGGCCGACAAGGCCTTGGTCTTCATCTGGATCAGCAGGTCCGAAATCGACTGGCCCGCAGACAGGGCGACATCGACCGAGGAGGTGGCGTTGTTGATGGAGTTGATGACCGCGCTGTAACCAGCCACAGCGCCGCGCTGGTTCTGGGCGATGGCGTAAACGGCGCCATCATCACGGGCATTGGCAACTTTCAGGCCGCTGTTGATGGCGGACTGGGTCTTGTCCAACTGACCCTGCGTGGCGGTCAGGTACTGGAGTGCGGTATTGGCGGCGTTGTTGGTGTTGACGCTAAAGGACATTTTGGTCTCTCCGTTCTGGTATGAGCAGTGCTCTTGGGCGTTTTGCCCACCAGACCCATTTCAATTGCCGTGCCGTTTGCCGGTAAGTTCTGGTTAAACATCGATTTTGCGTGGCCGAGGAAAATGCGACCCGGCGGAATTTTCCGCGCAAGGTTCGCGCCCGGCAGGAATTGCCGGGGATGGGAAAAATCTGCCGGGCTGGGCGGCAAATACTTCCACTTTTCGTCAAATGGCTATCGATGGAAAGCGCGGAAAACCGCGGAAAACACTGCCCCACAGCGGCACACGCAAATGTAAACAAGTGTGAAGGCGCGGCCTCGAGCGGAGCAAAAAATGACGCCGGCGCCAGCCGGCGCGACCCAAACAAATTTGGGGGCGATGCTTGCGCATCGCCCCCAATAACGCCCCCTTGAAAGGGTTTGGACTTACTTGAACAGCGACAGGATGGTCTGCGGCGACTGATTGGCGATCGACAGGGCCTGTACGCCCAGCTGCTGCTTGACCTGCAGCGACTGCAGCATGGCGCTTTCCTGCGCCATGTTGGCATCGACGAGGTTGCCGATGCCGGCCGTCAGGGTGTCCGACAGCTTCTGGGTGAAAGTCGCCTGGATCGAGAACTTCGCCGAACCGGACGACAGCTTGGCGAGCGCCGAGTTGACGTTGGTGAGCGAAGCCTGGATCGTGGCGATCAGCGAAGACGCCTTGGCCTGGGTGGAGATCGTGGAGGTGGTCTTGATGGTCACGATCGAGCCCGACAGGGTCATCTTCTGGGCCGACGTCGTGATGCGGCGGGTGCCGTCGGACGAGGCCAGAGCGGTGACCTGATTGGTCGAGCCGTCCACCAGGTTGAAGCCATTGAACACCGCATTCTTCACGATCGTGGAAATCTGGTCGCGCAGGGCGGTGAAATTGGCGTTCAGGGCCTGACGACTCGCCGTATCGAGGGACGGGTCGGCGGCCGAAAGCGCCTTGGTCTTCATCTGGATCAGCAGGTCCGAAATCGACTGCCCCGCGGAGAGCGCAACATCGATGGCGGACGAACCGTTGTTCAGGCTGTTGAGAACAGCCCCATAACCGGCCACCGAGCCGCGCTGGTTCTGGGCAATAGCGTAGATCGCGCCATCGTCCTTCGCATTCGCAACTTTGAGGCCGCTGTTGATTGCGGACTGGGTCTGATTCAGCTGACCCTGTGTCGCATTGAGATACTGCAGCGCGATTGCGGCGCCGTTGTTGGTGTTGACGCTGAAAGACATGGCATTCTCCGTTCTTCTGGTGGTGGACCGCGCGTTCTGCGGGCCCGCGGGCAGTTACCCGCCCCGAACTTTGCAACGGCTGTGCCAGCCCGTTAACTTCCCAAGGCGTTGATATTGCTGGATTAATTTGCGTTTACGGATCGCCGGATTAGGCATGAGTTGCCCTGTCTGGCAATTTTTGCCGGTGCGGAGCGGGCTCGAGCGCCGCATTCTGCGGCGCGACCCGCAGCACCCGACAGCTTCCCTCCCCCATGGCCGAAGGCCAAATGGAGGAAATAAAAAAGCCGGCGCTAGGCACCGGCTTTTTTCAGAATAGGGCTGCGGCGGTGAACTAGCCGGCCTGAAGTCCCTGCATGATGTTGCGGTTGATCTCGATCAGGGGATCCAGCGGCGCCTTTTCGCGGGTGACGCTGCGCGAATATTTCGACACCCACAAGGACAGGGAGATGATCTTGGCGCGGACATCCTGGGTCAGGGTGTTGCGGTCGTCCATGCAATCGGCGGCGAGGGTGCGCCACAGGCGGCGGTTCCAGTCGACGGCTTCCACCAGCGGCGCGCCAACGGCATTGGACTGTTTGGCGGTCAGCAGCGCGCCGGTGACCTGGCCGAACAGGCGGTATTCGGTGGTACGCGGGTCTTCGGTCGTGGTCTGGGCGGTTCGATAAGCGTTAAGGCTCATAGTTCAGGCGCTCCTGTTCCAGGTCGAAAAGTTTGCGGCAGGCCATCAGGGCCTTGTAATAGCTGCCTTGCGCCACATCGCGGCTGATATCGACACAGGCGCCCAGGATCGAAGGGGTGGAAATCGCGCCCATGAACTCGGTCATCCGCAGGGCGAATTCGTTGTAGGGCTCCTCGCTGGCCTCGCCGTCCAGATACATCATCATGATGGCCAGGTAGATGCGGCGCGCCGGGGTGTTGGCGGCGTCGGGAAGCATGATGTCCTTTTCGCGCAGCACGCAGGCCTTGTTCTGGATCACCAGGCTGGTGCGCTTGTCGCCGTTGGACAGCACCGCGCCGTTGAGCACGAATTTCTCGCCCGGCTTTAACGATAGTTTCAGCGGCATGAAGCGCCTTCCCGTAAAATCTGACGGCAGGATAGGCAGGGCTTGGTTAACAAAAGGCTGCCGCTTTGTACGTTTGCGTTCACGCCTGGTTAAACATAAACGGCTTTGATTGCGGCCTGATTTTCAAGCACGGGAATTTCCATGGCCAAGGTCGCCCCCCTCCAGAGCATTGACGCGCTGTCCGGCGTGGACGCGCGCATGCAGGCGCTGGACAAGCTGGAGGGCCTGGTCAACCAGGTGGCCCAGGCCAAGGCCCGGCACCGC
>JAQGLO010000186.1 GCA_028292825.1 Alphaproteobacteria bacterium
AGGCCAACACCCTGTGTTCCAAGTCCAGCGACATCGCGCTGACCCGTACCGGGCTGGCGCTGAAGGCCGTGATCGACCAGTTCCGCGAGCAGTCCCAGAATGTCGAATGACCATGACATTGCCAGGCGCGGCCTGATGCTGGTGCTGTCCTCGCCCTCGGGCGCGGGCAAGAGCACCCTGTCGCGCCGCCTGATGGCCAGTGATACGGCCATCAGCATGAGCATTTCCGCCACCACACGCGCGCCGCGCATGGGGGAGGAAGAGGGCAAGGATTATTTCTTCGTCTCGCCGCCCATGTTCCAGCAGATGGCCGCGGGCAACGCCTTCCTCGAACATGCCCAGGTGTTCGACAATCACTACGGCACCCCCAGGGAGCCGGTGCAGCTGGCGCTGGCAAAAGGCAACGACGTGCTGTTCGACATCGACTGGCAGGGCACCCAGCAGCTGCGCGAGCAGGCGGGCGACGACCTGGTTTCGATCTTCGTGCTGCCGCCCAGTCACGAAGAGCTGGAGCGCCGGTTGCGGGCCCGCGCCCAGGATGCCGAAGATGTGGTGCAGGCCCGCATGTCCAAGGCCAATAATGAGATCAGCCACTGGGCCGAATATGACTATGTCGTGATCAATGACGATCTGGACACCACGCTGGACAAGATCAAGACCATCCTTGAGGCCGAGCGCATGAAGCGCCGCCGCCAGACTGGCATCACCGAGTTCGCGCGCAAGCTGATGGGCTAGGCGCGGGTGCGGCGGCGGGTCAACAGATAGCCCACGGGCAGAATGCTGCCCGTCGCGATCAGAACCCAGTTGGTGGGAATTTCCAAAAGCAGCGGCTGCAGCCAAAGGGCGCCATAGGAAGCGCCCACCACAAGCGCTGTGGCGATGACGATGCTGGCGACAATGATGGCGATGCGGTCCATTCTTGTGTCCTCCCGGCGCACATTTTGCCATGGCGGATGTCGCAGCCCGATGGCGGTAGAATTAAACCTTTTCCACCAAGGCCCGCGCCAGGGCGGCGAATTGCGGGATGGTCAGGTCTTCGGGCCTTGCCGTCGGGTCAATGCCGGCCCTGGCGATCAGCGTTTCTCCGCCCAGCGGCTTCAGGCTCTGCCGCAGCATCTTGCGTCGCTGGCCAAAGGACGCGGCGGTGATTTTTTCCAGGTCGGAAAGCCGGCAGGGCGCCAATGGTTCGTTGCGCGGCTCCAGCCGCACGATGGATGAAGTGACATTGGGCGGCGGCACAAAGGCGCCGCGGTTGACGTCGAACAATATTTTCGCCGTGCAGCGCCACTGGGCCAGCACCGACAGGCGGCCGTAGTGCTCGGTGCTGGGCTGGGCGACGAGGCGCTGCGCCACTTCCTTCTGGAACATCAGGGTCAGGCTGGCCCAGACCGGCGGCCAGTCCGGCACCGTGAGCCATTTTATCAGGATGGCGGTGCCGACATTGTAGGGCAGGTTGGCGGCGATCCGCACACCGCGCGGCAGGATCGCGGCTTCGTCCAGTGCCAGGGCATCGTCGGAAATCACATCCAGCCTGCCGGGCCACGCCGCGGCAATTTCCGCCAGAGCCGGCAAGCAGCGCGCGTCGCGCTCCACCGCGATGATCCTGTCCGCGCCTTCTGCCAGCAAGGCCCGTGTCAGTCCGCCGGGGCCGGGGCCGACTTCGTAGAATGTGCCACCTTCGTTTGCCCCCGCAGCGCGTGCGATCTTGCGCGTCAGGTTCAGGTCGAACAGGAAATTCTGGCCCAGCGACTTCCTGGGCGCGAGGTCATAAGCTGCGATCACGTCACGCAGCGGCGGCAATTTATCGTCCACGCGCGTCCGCCATGTCCGCCGCCATTTTTATTGCTGCGATCATGCTGCGCGCATCCGCCTTGCCGGTTCCCGCAATGTCGAAGGCCGTGCCATGGTCGGGCGAAGTGCGCACGATCGGCAGCCCCAGGGTGATATTCACACCGTCCCAGAAATTCAGCGTCTTGATCGGGATCAACGCCTGGTCGTGATACATGCACAGCGCCGCGTCATAACCCTTGCGCGCTTCGGCGTGGAACAGCGTGTCCGCCGACAGCGGACCTTTCACGGCAAAGCCGCGCGCCTTCAGCGCCGCGATGGCCGGTGCGATAATCGCGGAATCCTCTGGCCCCAGCATGCCGTCCTCGCCGGCATGGGGGTTCAGCCCCGCCACCGCCAGCCGCGGATTCAATATCCCGAAGTCGCGCCGCAGCGCGGTGAGAATGATCTCGCCGGTGTCGAACACGGCCTGCTTGGTGATTTCGCCCGGCACCTGCGCCAGCGGCATATGGATGGTCAGCGGCACCACGCGCAGATGATCGCTCGCCAGCATCATCACCGCGCGGCGGGCGCCCGTCAGATGGGCCAGGAACTCGGTATGGCCAGGAAAGGGAAAGCCCGCCGCATTCAGCACCGCCTTGTGGATTGGCGCGGTCACGACAGCCGCCGCTTCGCCTTTCAGGCAGGCGGACACCGCGATCTCGATGGCCTCGGTAATGGCTGCGGTGTTTGCCGGGTCCGGCTTGCCCGGCGCGGCGCTGGCGCGGGCGCTTGTGGCGATGACGTCTGCTTCACGGCCGAATACCAGCGGATCGCCCACCAGCTTCAGGGGGTGTGAACCGACCCTGCCGTGAAAATGCGCGAAAGCGGCCAGCGCCACCTCGGGCCCGATGCCCGCAGGTTCGCCCATGGTGATGAGAATGGGTGCGTCCGGTGCAAGGCTACCGGATGAAGGCATCGGTCTTGGTGTCGTCGCGCACCTGGATGTTGGAGTCGCGGCGCAGGTCGCGCAGGTAGCGCCGCGCCAGGGCGGCAATCTGGTTCTGGAACAGCTCGTCCTCGACCTGCTGGCGGCTGGGGAGCGTGTAGGCGGTCAGCACCTGCTGGCGCTTGTCACAGCGGGTAATCAGTTCCACGCCGGCATCCGACAGGAAAGGCGTTGCGGCATCGCCGGGCTTGGAATTCTTCAGGGCTTCCTGAATCTGCGGGCTGAGGTCGGCCAGCACCGCATCACCCAGGTTCATGTAGACCGATCCGCCCAGCTTCTTGTGAATATCTTCCAGGTTCGAGCAGCCGGCATAATGCGACGCTATCTGGGCTGCGACTTCCATGGCCTGGGCGATCTGCTCCTTGGGGCCGTGCGGATTGATCGGCAGCAGCAGGCGCGCTAGGGGCAGGGTGCCGGTGGGCCCCGAGGGGCCCGTGGGCGCGGCGGCGACCTTGGTGCCCAGCGGCTCCTGCCGCTCGCGCAGCGCCAGCACGTAATAGCCGCCGGTGGAGCGGATGGGCGGCGTGATCATGCCCACTTCCAGCTTGGCGACTTCGCGATTCAGTTCGGGCGCCAGCTGGCCGTCATAGACCCAGCCGATATCGCCGCCGGTCGCGGCCGTGGGATGCTGGCTGAACTGGCGGGCGACCATGGCGAAAGGTGCGCCCTGGTGCAGCTGGTTGACGATTTCCTCGGCATCTTTCTTGACCTTGGCATCCTGTTCCGGATTGTCCACCGGCACGAAGATTTCCATCACATGATAGTGCGCCTTGTTGGCGCCTTCGGCCAGGCGCGCCATCTCGGCTTCCACCATCTCGGGCGTCACGTTCACCCTGTCGGAATATTCGTCCTGCACCGCCTTCATCCAGGCGATCGAGGCGGTGATCTGCGCACGCAGCGCGTCTTCGCTGGCGCCGGCAGTGGAAAGGGTGGCGCGCAACTGGGTGATGGTAAAGCGGTTGTCCGACATCATGGCATTGATGCGCTTGTCCACTTCGGTCGGGCTGACGGTGATCTTCTTCTTCACCGCTTCCTGCAGCTGGACCTTCTCATTTTCCAGCTGGTCCAGGATCTGGTTCCGGATGCGCTTGCGTTGTTCTTCGCTCAGCTGCTGGTTGATGCCCGAGGTGGCGAGGTACAACGCCACGCGCTGGCGCACTTCGTAATCGGAGATGGATTCGTCGTTCACCGTGGCCGCGATGCCATCGGTGTCGTCGGGATTGTCCTTCGATTTTTCCGGCGGCTTGTCCTGGCCGGCGTCGATCGCGGTGGCAGCGTCATTGTTCTTGGCTTCCTGCACCTTGCCGGCGGGCGTCACGGCCGGCACCTCGGCGCCCGAAGGCTGGGCCGCGGCGGTCTCGGTGGTGGGCGCCGCGTCGCTGGCGCTGGGCGCGGCGACATCCTCGGTGGTGGGGGCCTCTGCAGGCTTGGCCGCCACGGCCTTGGCGGGCTTTGGCGCCGGGGTGGCAAGCGCCTGCTTGCCGGGCTTGTCGGGGACGGCCGGAACGCGCGCGATGCCATTGCCGCTCTGGGCCACGGACACGGCAGTGGCGCCGATCAGCGCGGCGGCGCCCAGAAGAAGGGTGGTGGCAATTTTCATCGTCAATCTGATCTCACGGCAGGGCGACATGCAGCCCCCGCCCAAACCGGCGCACGCCCCTTACCCGGGGGTCAAAATAAAGAATTTCCCTGCGCAATCAAGGGAAACACCAGCCGGCTGGGGGAAAGAAAATCCCGAAAAACAAGCCCTGGGCCGGTTTCGTGAAGGATCAGGCCAGGGTCAGGGGTGGCTCAGCGCGAACACATCGCGGGGGAACAGGGAGAAAGGCTGAATCGGCTCGTCCCCGGTCTTGAGGCTGAAGCGCAAAATCACCGATGTGGAAGGCGGCACGCCCAGGATCAGGTCCTGGGTGTATTTGCGGCGATAGGCCAGCGAGATGGCCAGGCACTCATCCTCATAGCCCAGGCCCCATTCGGTATTGAGGAACTGGTTGGCCTCAAGATCTCGCTGGGCTGCGGCGAAGACCTGCCAGTTGTCCCACAGATTGATGTCAGCCTGGGCGTTGACCTGCTCGCGCGACGGCAGCCCGATGCTGACGGCCGAAGTCGGCAGCTGAACATAGCTGAGCTGCAGCGAGGAGCGGTTGTAGCTGCCCGTGACATAAATTTCATGACGCCGCACATTGCCGTTGCCCCGGTCCACATCGACGCGGTCGGTGATGTCCAGGTGCGGGAACTTGACCGACAGGCTGCCCACCAGGTCCGACGAGGTGCCGCTGTTGCCGGAGAAAGCAGCGAATTTGGGATCGGGTTTGAGGCGATAGGTCTGGCCGGCCTGCGCCTCGACCTCGCCGCCGGGGAAGATGGCTTCCGCCATCATGCCGACATTGGCGCGCGGCCCGCTTTCGATCAGGTCGTAGCCGGGCACCTGGTTGAAGCTGAACAGGTTGTTGTCGTCGAATTCGAAATCGTTGGAATCCTCGATGCGCATGCCGGTGGGATTGCCGCCATAGGGCTGGGCGATCAGCTGGGCGATGGGCTGCAGGACATAGGAGCGGCCATTGCCGCCACTGGAGACAAAAGGCCAGCGCCAGTCCAGCGCGGCATAGCCGGTGCCGCGATTGAGCCAGGAATCGCTGGACGGCACGGTGCCGGTCGCCGGGTTCTGGAAGTGATACTGGTCGCCGCGCGCGTCCAGCACGACCGTCCACAGCTGGCCATTGGCGAACACGAAGGGCTTTTTCCAGTTCATCTCGCCGGTCAGGCGCTGGTCGTCGCGCCCGCTGTCGCGGCCGATGGAAGCGCCATTGACGTCGAAGCGGAACGATCCCCCAGCCACCCTGTTTGTCGGTATCCAGGAAAATTCCAGCTTGGGCAGGACATAGGGAATGCGCGACGTGACGTCGGTGGAGCGCAGGCCCTCGAAATAATAGCTGGTCAGCGCGAAGCGCGAGCGCCCGGGCGTCGCTTCGATGAACAGGTCGTTGACCAGCCGGTCCAGCAACGAAATGTCGTAGAACCGCATATAGGCATTGTTGGTGGTGGTCTGGACATCGAAGCCGGTGCGCCAGTTGTCGCCCAGCGCCAGGCGCCCGGCGCCGAACAGGTGGCCATAGGTCTGCGAGCCCGTTGATCCCGACAGGCCGCCATTGGGATTGAAGGCGCCCGAACCCTGGAACCACAACCCGCCATTGTTCCAGCGCGCGCGGTACTCCGCTTCCAGCACTTCGCCGCCGGAGGTGGATACCATCGGCGCAATGGTCACATCCTGGCTGCTGTCCATCTCGATATAGACCGGGGTGCGAATGAAATAGCCGATCTTGGTGGAGTTTCCGACTTCGGGCGTGAGCAGGCCGGTATTGTATCTGACGGTAGGATCCGGCACCGAGAAGGATGGCAACCAGGCCACCGGCACGCCCTTGACTTCAATGGTTGCGCTCGAGAAGCGCACCTTGTGCTTGGTCTGGTCATAGACCACGCGCTCGGCTTTCACCTGCCACAAGGGGATGCGGCTGGAGCCGGGCGCATTGCAGATTTCGCACGGCGAATAGGCGGCGTGACGGGCGATCACCGTGGTGCCGCCGATGCGCTGGGCGTTGTTGGCGGCCAGCCGTCCATTCTTGCCGATCAGGGCGCCGAAACCTGATAGCGCGCCGTCGCGCATATGATCGGTGAGCACGACATGGTCGGAGAAGGCGACATTGCCCTTGGCATCGGTGATGGAGACATGGCCGAATGCCGTCACTGTGTCGGTGGTCTGGTTGTATTCCACCCGTTCCGCCAGCAGAGTGCGGCCCTGATCGTTGATCTCGACATGGCCCACGGCGGAAACATTTTTGTTGTCGCCGTCATAAACGACTTCGTCCGCCTGCAGCAGCATCGGCATGGATACAGGCGCGGCCGCTACGGGCTTGGCCGCGGGCAGACGCATCTGAGTGGCGGCCTGGGCAATCAGCGGCAACAGGGCGCAGCCGCCCAGGGCCCAGCGCAGGATTGAGGATTTCATCAGCCATCCTCCTGCGAAAAGACCAGCGTCATGCCGATCATGATGGAGGCAAGCGCCGGCGCCACCGCCGCCAGCAGCACCGGCACCGCGCCGGAACGGCCCAGCACATTTGTCAGGTCCTGGAAGAAAAATACGCCGAAGCCGGCCGCAGCGCTGAACAGCACCACCCTGGCGATACCGGCGTCGCGCCCGAAGCGCAGGCTGAAACTTGCCGCCATAAACACCATGGCCGCGAACAAGGCGGGCAATGTGTAAAGGCTGTAGAGATAGATCTGGTAGCGCGTGGCGGAAAATCCGGCTTGCTGGGCGGCGCGGATATAGCCGGGCAGGTCCCAGAAGGACAGGGCATCGGGCGAGGTGGAGCTTTCGATGATCTGCTGGGGCGTCAGGGTGGTGGGCAGGCTGTAGCTGTCATGATGCACCGGCGATCCCGATGCGCCGGAAACAAAAGCGTCGTTCAGCACCCAGTAACGCTCGTGCAGCTGGGCGGACCTGGCATCGATGCGGCCGGTGAAATGATCGTTGGCGCCATAGAGGAACACTACCACGTCTTCCAGATGCTCGCCCTGCTGGGCCACGCGCAGGGCATGGATCACCGACTGCTGATGCTCGTCGCCCTGGCGCAGCCACAGCCCGTTGATCGAAACCGAGAGCTGGGATTCCTCGCCCTTCACATAACGGGCCTCCAGCCCGGCGAATTCGGAGAACATTCGCGCGGCGACGGGTGTGAATACGGTCACCGCGAAGACGCCGATGAATACCGCCACCGTCAGGGGCGGCAGCAGAAAATCCCAGGCCGAGACCCCGGCGGCGCGGGTCGCCACCAGTTCGCGGCTGCGCGACAGCTTCACGAAGGTGAAGACGCCGCCCAGCAGGATGGCGAAGGGAAGCATCTTCTGTCCCAGGTTGGGCAGCTGCAGCAACGCCATCCCCACGGCCGTCGCGCCGGGCACGTTATGTCCAGCGGTGCGGTTGAGCAGGTCCACGATGTCGATCGAGAAAGCCATCACCAGGAACAGCGAATAGACCACCGTCACCCCGATCAGGAACTGGACGGCGAGATAGCGATAGAGTGTCCAGGACCAGCTCACAGGGCCCCCTGCATCTTGGACAGCTTCCAGCGCGCCAGCAGCGCGCGGGGGCTGTAGCCCGCCAGCACCGCGATGGCGCTGGCCGCGCCAAGCGCGGGGAGCAGGTAAAACAGCGCCACCAGCGGCGGATTGCGCTGCGCCATGCCCATGACGCCATAGCCCGCGATGCGCAGGCCCGATGCCGCGAAGCTGGCTCCGGTAAGCCGCAGCGCCACGCTGCCGCGCTGACGGCGCCCGCGCGTCACCGCCGCCAGCGCGATCAGCGCGAAAGCGATGCAGTAGAGCGGCATGGAGAGGCGGTTGTGCGCCTCGGCAAAGAACTGGTCGCGGATCTTCGGCGTCACACCGTCTTTTTCCGGCGGCCAGAACAACTCGCCCAGATAGCGTTCCTGGATTTTGCGCAGGGTGCTGCGGGTGGGCCCCGAGAACTGGTCCAGGTTGATGGTATCGCTTTGAAAATGCAGCACCTGCAGTTGCTTGCCGCCTTGGCCGCTGGTTTCGATGGTGCCGTCCAGCATGATCAGCCGCGTGCCAGCGGGCGTCTGGGCCAGCACACCCTTTTCGGCGAGATAGGTGATGGGCCGCAGCTTGTCGCGATTGTCATGCACCAGGATGCCGCGGATCTCGCCATTGCTGCCCAGCCGCCGGATGAAGACTGTCAGGCCCTGGGAAGGCGTGTTGAAGTCGCCTTCGTTGAGCAGCGCGCCGGCCATGTCGGCGCGGATATCCAGCACCTTGTCGCGCAGCGCCCGCTGGCCCATGGGCGCGAGATACAAGGCGCAGGCGCAGGTCAGTACCATCACGATCCCGGCAGCTGCCAGCACCGGCACCGTCAGCTGGCGCAGTGAAAAGCCGGCCGCCGCCATCACCACCAGCTCGCTGTCGCTCTGCAGGCGCTGCAGGGTGAACAGGGTGGCGAAGAAGAAGGCGATGGGCATGATCAGCATCAGCAGCGACGGCAGCAGCAGCAGGATCAGATAGAGGAAGGTCGGCGCAGACTGGCCGCGATTGATCACCAGGTCGAGGAACTGCAGGCTGTTGACCAGCCAGATCACGCCGGTGAGAAGCAGGGTCAGCATGGCGACCGGGCCCAGCAGCTGGCCCAGCAGGTAGCGCGTCAGGCTGGGGGGAACCCAGGCTGTCCGCCCTTCCATCTGTACGGGCGCTTCGGGGCGCACGCTGCTCATGGCCTTTCGCCCCACCGATGGATTCCACACCCGGATTCGCCCTAAACTAGCACCAGACTTGGCAAATTCGCCAAAACTGTGGTTCGACGCCCCGGAGATATAGCATGCAGATTTCCTTTACAGCCCCTTCTGTTGTCACGGCTGGTGCCTGGGTGGTGGGGGCCGCAGGAACGGCCCTGCTGCCGGCCGCGGTGGCGGCGGACAAGGCCAGCGGGGGGGCGCTGAGCCGGGCCGTGAAATTTTCGACATTCAAGGGCAAATCCGGCCAGATGCTGGAAGTGCTGGCCCCGGCCGGCATGAAGGCTTCGCGGCTGTTGCTGGTGGGCCTGGGTGCCCCCGAAGCGCTGGACGAGAAAGGGCTTGAGACCCTGGGGGCGCAGATCGTGGGCCGGCTGTTCACCAGCGGCGAGACGGTGGCCGCTGTTGAGATCGATGTCCCCAAATCAAGCAAGGTGAAGAAGGCGGAAGCTGCCGCGCACTTGGCCTTCGGTGCGACGCTGAAAAGCTACAGCTTCAACAAGTACCGCACCCAGGGCCTGGACG
>JAQGLO010000199.1 GCA_028292825.1 Alphaproteobacteria bacterium
CGCCGCCGTCGCCACGACCGCGCCAGCCATCGCCATTACCATAGCGGGAACCGGGACCGAAACTGGGCGCGTAGCGCTCGCCCTCGCGCATGCGGCCATAGCCGCGGTCATAGGGATCGGCGGTATAGGGCGCACGATCGGCATAGGGACGCGCATAACCGGGCGGCGGCGGACCGGCGCGATCATCGAAGCTGTCGCGGCCGCCCGACTGGCGCAGCACCCGGCCGTTGCGGGCATCGGCATCGAACCAGACGACGCGCCCTTCGGGGGTCATCCATTTCAGGTGGTAATGGGGATCGCCGGTGGGCCCATAGGTGGGGCCTTCGGCGTCATAGAAGTTGCCGGGATGGGCGCGGCGGATTCCCGGCAGCAGCCGGTCCAGCGGCTGGATGCCGTCGCGGCTTTCCGCATAGCGCGGCTGGGCCACGGCGCTGCCGGAAAAAGCCGGCGCGGCGAAACCAAGCACAGTCAGCAGGAAAGCGAACAATATCCGGGTGCGCATGATGGCTTTTGTACGGCTTTGGACATGAACCCCGAATGAACACCCTGTCCAGACCCGGTTCAGCCTTCCGATCCTAGGGTTGCGTTCATGGACGGCAACCCTGCCGGCCAACGGACGAAGGAGACAAGCAATGTTTAACACCAAAACGCTTCTGGCGGCAGCGTCCCTCGCGGTCCTGGCCGCCGCGGGCACCGCCAACGCCGCCCCCTGGGAGGATCGTCATGACCGCCAGGAAATGCGTCATGACCGGCAGGACCTGCGTCACGATCGCCGCGAGCTGCGCCACGACATGCGCGTGGAACATCGCGGTTACGCGGGCCGCATCCGCATCGCTGATGGCCTGCGCTTCCACCGTTACAGCATGATCGGCGACCCGTACTTCGTGCACGGCCGTTATGTGGTGCGCACCCATGACCGCTTCAGCCGCATCGTCTTCGTGCAGGTGGACCCCTATAGCGGCGCCTTCATCCGCGAGGTCGTCCTCTAACCGCAAACCTTGACACGCAAGACCCGTGGTATGCCCCTCCCCATAGGGTCCCAGGCGTCAAGTGGAGCCCGCAGCGCAAGCTGCGGGCTTCTTCTTTTATGGCGTCACCGCTTTTCCCAGATGCTCTAACTGCCCGGCATTCTGGCGGGCGATGCCGAGGTCGGCGGCAAGCAGGGCGACAGCCTCAGACAGTTTAACGTCCGAGGCGGCGTCATCAGGCTGGCCGGGGGCGACAGCGGCGGCAACGTCAGCTGGGCGCCGCTGGCGGCGGCGTCGAGCAGCCGCACAGCGCCCCAAGGCACAACACACTTACGGTCACTGGCTTGCGAAACATGGACGGGCACCTCGCGGATCACGGTTTGAATCTGGGTTTGAATCGCCTGGTCGCGCGCGGCGGCAACATGCGCCTCGCCATTGGCGGCATCGGCCAGCTGAACCCGCGCCGACAGCGCCGCGCTCTGCGCCTCGGCCTGCGCCAGGTCGCGCGCCGGTCGATCTTCCGCTTGGTTTCGGTCAGCGCCGTGTCGATGCGCGCCACTTTTTCTTCGTTCAGCACATCGCCCGAGCGGCGCTCCAGCCCTGCCAGGCGTTCGTCATTGGCCTGCTTGAAGGCGGCGAAGCCCGACAGGAATTCCTCGAAGGCCTGCTTGACTTCATGGCCATGTTCGACGGCTTTTGTTTCCAGTTCCATAGTGTCCTCTTGTGTTAAGCGCTGATGGCCGCGCCCGCCTCACGAATGATTTTTGCCAAGTTTGTTGAGCCCACCGCCGTAACCGTCGAGCCGGCGAGCAGCGGAAAGGTCACGATCGAGATTTCCCACAAATCGATTTCCAGGAGTGTGCGCCCTTGCCCGGCCGCGCGCTTCGCCCGCACCGTGCGAAAACCGATGGACAGGCCGTTCAGCGCGCCCTCCGCAGCAGCGTCCGCACGTCGCGCGCCTGTTCCACGTCGGCGACCAGCCGCCCGCGCACATACAGCCCCTTGCGGTCCTCGCGGATCTCCTCCCACACCCCGATGGGGGCATGGGCAAAATGCTGGTACAGCATGCGCACCTGCGACGGCCCGCGCCGCCGCAGGCTGGCGGCAAAAGCGCCCCGCGCCACGTCGTCGCCGGCGCCGTCGGTGACGCCCCACAGCGAGGCATAGCCTTCGAACTGGTCCGGCCCCAGCGGCGTCAGACCCGCGCGCGTATCCTGCCGCGCCAGCGGACGCCGGGCGTAAGCAATCTGAACTGTCATGTGACTCTTTCACCCTCCCCTTGAGGGAGGGTCGAAGGCGAGTTTGCGCGGAACGCGCGAAATCGGCTTCGGGGAGGGGTTGTCTGCGATTGCGCTGACCCCTCCCCGAATTGCTACGCAATTCGACCCTCCCTCAAGGGGAGGGTTGGATTCTTTCCGGTCGATCCAGCTTGGACTCAATGCGGTCCAGGCTTTCCTTGATGCCGCGCACCTGTTCTTCCCGCACCGCGACCTTCTCGATCGCCGCCTGGTCGCTGTGCAGGGTGCGCTCCAGGTCGGCGATGCGTTCCGCCGCGCTGCCGGCCCAGAACAGCGCCCCGGCCGTCTGCAACAAAAAAGCCGCCACAAGGGCGGCCGGGATGCGTCTGTCGGTGCGGAAGGGTTCAGCCATCGTCATCGGTACTGACATCGTTGCCTGTATGCGTAATCACGGCCGGGGCGAAATCCCAGCCGCGCAGAATTTTCAGCGCCGCTTCCAGCGCATCCTTCACGGTGCCGCGCGAGATCGCGTCCAGCATCTGGTCGGTGTTCAGCGACACCGTCGCCGCTTGGTACCCGCGCGGTCCCGGCAGCGACAGGAACAGCGGCACCGAGCTCATCACCCCGGTCACCACGAAATCCTGGAACCATTTCTGCCGCACGATCTTCAGCGGATGGCCCACCAGCATCAGCCCGATGCCGGTGCCGAGGTCGAAATCCTGCGAAATACCGTCCGTCTCGACATAGGGCATGACGCCGGATTTGTCGGGCCGCCACTCTTCGCCAAAAATATCCACCGTGCGCCAGGCGCAATAAAAGCCCTTGCACACCGGAAAGCGCGTTTCATAGATGCCGCAGCCGCCGGTGAGGCAATGCTTGCAGGTCGAGCCCGATTTCTTCTGGATCTCCGGCTTGTCGATGGTGGGCCAGGTGCAGCAGACCGTGCAGTCGCCGCAGCTTCGCCCTTCCACCAATGTCATGCCGTCCCACATGGCGCCTCTATAGCACGTCCCCGCCCTCCAGCGGCGAATAGCCCGCCGCCGCGCGCTTCTCGTTCACGGTCAGGAATGCCGCGTCGTTCAGGGTCTGCCACACACCCTGGCGCGCCTGGGCCAGCGCATCCACGGCGTCGGCGTCAAAACCGACGCGCAGGCCCTCGCCAAAACGCGGCGCCAGCCAGCGGGTCAGCGACGCTGCCGTGCGCGACACCCGCGGCAGCACGGTCTGGCGCCAGAAACTGAGATTGGCTTCCGCATAATTGGCATAGCTGTTGTCGCCCGGTATCCCCAGCAGCATGGGCGGCACGCCGAAGGCCAGCGCGATCTCGCGCGCCGCCACACTGCGGGTCTCGGAAAAATCCATGTCGCTGGGCGTATAGCTCATCGCCTTCCAGTCCAGCCCGCCTTCCAGCACCATGGGCCGGCCCGCATTGGCGGCGCCCTGATAGGCGTCTTCCAGTTCGCGCTTCAGCCGCCCGAACTGGTCGTCGGTGAGGCCGCTGCCTTCGGGGCCCTTATATATAAGTGCGCCCGACGGCCGGGCGGCATTGTCCAGCAGCGACTTGGTCCAGGCCGCCCCGGCATTGTGAACTTCGATCGCCGTCTGGGCGACTTCCAGCGGCGACAGGCCGTAATAATCGTCCAGCGGATGAAACAGGGTGGCGTGCAGCACCGGCAGGAAGCCCGAGGCCTCGCGGGTGATGCGGCTGCTGTGGCCGTCGACGCTGTAGTCATACGCCGCCGGCCAGCCGCGCGCGCCCGGCACCACCGTCACCCGGTCGGGCCGCAGCACATAGAGTTCGCGCGGCGTGCCCTCCAGGGTGACGCTTTCCAGATAGGCGTTGCCCGCCGTCTGCAGGAAAGCGTACCAGCGCTCGAACAGCGCCGCGCCGTCTTCATTCGGGTTGGGCCGCAGCAGCAGCGCCAGCAGCGGATGGCTTTCCAGCTCCTGTGCCCCGTCATACAGCAGCCAGGGCACCGACGCCGCGGCGCCCGCGATCTTGCGCACACAGGCATAGGCGACCGCGTTCTGCATCACGCCGAGCCGCGCCAGCGACGCCGCATCGCGCGCGCCCCAGCGGGCGCGGCCCTGCAGCGACAGCGCGATCAACGGCGCGGCGCTCTTTTTCTCAGGGGGCGCTTTGCGAAAGAATTCGAACATCGGAGTTCCTATAGTTTGCGAATGCGCGGATTGGCGCGCTTGCCTTCAAACAGATCGGCCAGCGCCCAGACCAGCGCATCCATGCGGTCCGGACTCTTGGCGCCCTTGCTGCCATCGTAATGGCACATCTGGTCTTCCAGCTCGGCGAACAGGCCGGCGTGATGAATGCGCCCGGCCTCGTACAGCGCCGCCACCGGCGCGGCGCGCGTGATCTTGCCGCGCGAGGCATGCACCAGCTTCACTGGTGCATCCGCATCAGCCTGCTGCAGCACGCTCTTCACCATGTCGCCGCCCTGATTGGCTTCGGCGATGATCGCGTCGGCGTCGAAATCGGCATAGGCCTGCATCACCCGCGCGGCCCAGCCGGCCGGCGTCATCCCGCCCAGCGAATAATCCGCCAGCACATAGCCCTGGTCACCGCCACGTCCGGCAACCACAATCCCGCATTCATCGCCGGTGCTGCTGGCCGGCGGATCCACCGCCACCACGATACGCTCCAGGTCCGGCACATCGCGCACACGCGCTGTTTCAATCCAGCCGCGCCGCCACAAGGCCCCGTCCTGGTCGGCGATCAGTTCGCCGTCCAGTTCCTGCCGCCCCAGCGCCGTCGCGCCATAGCGCGCCTGGATGGCCAGGACAAAATCCGGCGGCAGTTCGTCATTGTCCGCGGTCCGCCCCCGCGTCACCGCCACATCCGGCGCGGCCAGCAAATCCTTCAGCGCCGGGATGTTGCGCGGCGTCGAGGTCAGCAGCATGCGCGGATGCAGTCCCAGCCGCAGCGCCATCAGCGCCATGTCCAGCGCCGCCTGCGGCGCGCGCCATTTGCAGAATTCATCGCCCCATACCCCGTCGAACTGATGGCCGCGAAAACTGTCCGGCTCCTCCGCCGACAACAGCGTCGCCACAGCTCCACCGGGCCACAGCACCCGGTTGTTCGACGGCTCGAACACCGCGCCCTCCACCACGCCCAGCAATCCCGATTCCCCTTCCACCATCACGGCGCGTGCGTCGCGCAGGGTGGCGCCGATCAGGCCGACGCGGCCCATGCGGCCCCAGGCGACTTCCTGCGCGATCCATTCGGCGCCCGCGCGGGTCTTGCCGGCGCCGCGCCCGCCCAGGAACAGCCAGATGCGCCAGTCGCCATCGGGAGGCAGCTGCGCGTCATGCGCCCAGAAGCGCCAGTCCGCCAGCGCCGCATCCTCATCCGTCAGGCTGTCCAGCAGCGCCCTTCTGTCCCCTGGCGGCAAGGCGTTTATCCAGTCGGCGCTCCAGCGCCGCGCGGCCTTGCGTGTCATGCCTGGCAATCTTCTTTTCCCGCACCACCGCGCGCTCGCGTTCCAGCTTGGCCAGCCTTTCCAGGGTGCGTTCCAGCACCGCCAGGGTGCGCGCATCGGCGGCGCGCGACTGGGGCGTGGACTGTTCGGTTTGCGCGCCCGCAACCGCCGTCAGCTGTTTTTCCAGTTCCGCAATCAGTCGCTTGACCATGGTATCGAGCCATTCTGAGTCAAAGGCCGCATCGGGGGCGGTCGCCATCGTGAAATCCGCATGAAGCCCGCAAAAGCCCGCCGCCGCAGTGCCGTGGGGCACCGCGTTTGTCAGTCACAGTTCGGGGGATGGCGGCGATGTAAGGTTGTTCTGCGCCGAAGGTCAACGCCCTGGCGCGATTTCCCGCACCTCTCCACGCCTGGCACCTTGAATCCGCCGCAAATATCGGTCAGCTATCCGCCCCATGTCCGACTGGCAGGAACGGCTCAAAAGCGAAGACTTGCGCAAGATCACGCGGGTCGCCGACCGCTATGCGCCCGCTTTCGCCATCACCATGGCGGTTATCGCGGTCCCGCTGGCGCTGCTGTACCTGACGCCCATGGTGCTGGGATTTTTCGCCCCGGCGCTGGACGCCAGCATCGATCTCTATGCCGTCAACCGGCCGCTGGCCTTCACCTTCCTGGATTCGAACGGCACCGAGGTCGGCCATCGCGGCGCCATCGTGGGCGAGCGGCTGAAGCTGGACGAAATGCCGAAATACCTGCCGGCCGCCTTCATTGCCATGGAAGACCGCCGCTTCTATTCCCACAACGGCATCGATCCCCTGGGCCTGGCCCGCGCCTTGCTGCTGGACCTGAAGGCGCATCACTTCGTCGCCGGCGGCTCCACCATCAGCCAGCAGACCGCCAAGATCGTTTACACCCAGCAGCAGCGCACCATGTCGCGCAAGCTGGTGGAACTGATCGACGCCGCCGGGCTTGAGAAGTCACTCAGCAAGCAGCAGATCCTGCAGCTCTATCTCAACCGCATCTATCTGGGCTCTGGTGCTTACGGGGTGGACGGCGCCAGCCGCGTCTATTTCGGCACCGATGCCCGCAACCTCAGCCTCGCCCAGGCCGCGATGCTGGCGACGCTCACCCGCGCGCCGTCGGTCTTCTCGCCCCGCCGCGATCTGCTGCGCGCCCAGCAGCGCGCCAGCCTGGTGCTGGACTCCATGGTGGACAATGGCGCCATCACGGAAAGCCAGGCCGCCGATGCCCGCGCCCATCCCGCCGTCATCACCGACCGCGCCGGCACCGATGCGCGCAACTATTATCTCGACACCGCCGCCGACGAAGCCATGAAGCTGGCGACCATCAACGGCGTCGCGCCCAGCGCCGACATGGTGGTGCACACAACGCTGGAACCCAAGGTTCAGGAAGCGGCACGACTTGCCGCCCTGCGCACCATCAACAAATACGGCAAGAAAAGCCGGGTGCACGAAGCCGCAGTGGTAATCATGAAGACCGACGGCGCCGTCAGCGCCATGATTGGCGGCGTGGATTACCAGGACTCGGTGTTCAACCGCGCCACCCAGGCCCATCGCCAGCCCGGCTCGGCCTTCAAGCCCTTTGTCTATCTGGCCGCGCTGGAATCCGGCATCACGCCGTGGGAAACCCGCGACGACACGCCGGTCGATATTGGCGGCTACACGCCCACCAATTTCGGCGGCAAGTCCTATGGCACACTGACCCTGGCCGATGCGCTGGCCCACAGCGTCAACACCATCACCGTGAACCTGGCGCAGGAAATCGGCATCCGCAAGGTGATCGAGGCGGCCAAGCGCGTCGGCATCACCTCGCCGCTGCAGGCCAATGCCAGCCTCGCGCTGGGCACCGCGGAAGTGACGCCGCTGGAGCTGACAGCCGCCTATGCCGCCTTCGCCAATGGCGGCTACCGCGTCTATCCCTATCTGGTCACCGAAGTGGATGTCGCGGGCAAGGCTCTCTACCAGCGCCACGCGCCGCAGCCCCAGCGTGTCATCGACACCGCCGTGGACCGCGACCTCACCGCCATGATGTATGGCGTGGTGGTGAACGGCACCGGCGGCTATGCCTCGCTGCATGGCCGCGAGGCCGCCGGCAAGACCGGCACCACCCAGGATTCCCATGACGCCTGGTTCGTGGGCTTCACCACCGACTATGTCGGCGCCGCCTGGGTCGGCAATGACGATTCCTCGCCCACCCGCGGCGTCACCGGCGGCACCCTGCCTGCCTATATCTGGCGCGACACCATGCTGGTGGCCGAACAGGGCATGCCGCTGAAGCCGCTGGACAAGTCGGTGCGCCCGGCGCCGGAAGAGCTGGAAGCCATGGCCGGTGGCGCCACCTGGGACGGCGCCGACGACGAGGCCCTGTCGCGCACCCCGGGCCTGCCCACGGACGAAGAACCGCAAGCCCAGCGCCGCGAGCAGCCGCGCAAGCGCAGCGGCGGCTTGCTGGGCTGGCTGTTCGGCAGCGGCGCCGACGATGAGCCCGAACCGCCGCCGCCCCCGCCTCCTTCGCGGTAAAACCTGTTATAAGACGCGCATGATCCGCCGCGTTCTTCTTGCCCTCACTCTGATCGCCTTGCCGCTATATGCGCTTTGTGTTTCTGCGCCTCCGGCGCGGGCCGCCACCACCATCCGTTTTGTCACCGACTGGAAGGCCCAGGCCGAGCATGGCGGCTTCTACCAGGCCGTCGCCGAGGGCCTGTACGCCAAGCGCGGCCTGGACGTGAAGATCATCCAGGGCGGTCCCGATGTGAACGTGCCCCAGCTCCTGGCCGGCGGCTCCGCCGATTTCGGCATGGGCTCCAACAGCTTCATCTCGATGAACATGGTGAAGCAGGGCATTCCCATCCGCGCCGTGATGGCGATCTTCCAGAAGGACCCGCAGGTCCTGATCAGCCATCCGCGCCGCGATCTCAATTCCATCACCGACATGCGCGGCAAGCCGGTGTTGATCTCGGCCGCCAGCATGAGCGCTTTCTGGCCCTGGCTGCGCGCCAAGTATGGCTTTCAGGATTCGCAGATTCGCAAATACACCTACAATCTGGCGCCGTTCATCGTCGATCCCAACGCTATTCAGGAAGGCTATCTCACCAGCGAACCTTTCACGGTGGAGCAACAGGCGCACTTCAAGCCCAAGGTCTTCCTGCTGGCCGATTATGGCTATCCCGGCTACGCCAACATGGTGCTGGTGCCGCAAAAATGGATCGATGGCGACCGCAAGACCGTGCAGGCCTTTGTCGACGCCACCCGCGATGGCTGGCTGCACTACCTGGACGATCCCGCCAAAGGCAACGCCCTGATCAAGCGCGAAAACCGCGACATGACCGACGCCATCCTGAAGCAGGCGCATGACAGGATGCGCGACCACGATATGGTGCTCAGCGGCGACGGCCTCGCCTTTGGCCTCGGCAGCATGACCGACAAGCAGTGGAAGCTGTTCTACGACACCATGTCGTCGGAAGGCCTGTATCCCAAGGGCCTGGATTATAAAAAGGCCTATGACATCAGCTTCGTGCGCCAGACGCTGCAGAAGTTTCAGTAGCGGCCATCACAATGGGGAATGGCGCGGTATCACTTTCTCAAATCTCCAAGCGCTTTCCGGGCGGCACGCAAGCGCTGCGCGACCTGTCCTTTTCCGTCGCGCCCGGTGAATTCGCCGCTCTGCTCGGCCCCAGCGGCTGCGGCAAGTCCACCGCCCTGCGCATCGCCGCCGGGTTGCTGGCGCCGGACGCGGGAACTGTCACGCGCGACACCAACGATATCGGCTTCGTCTTTCAGGACCCGACCCTGATGCCCTGGGCCGACGCATTGACCAATGCCCGCCTGCCGCTGGACCTGAAGCATGTGGCGCGTGGCGAAGCGAATGACCGCACCGCCGCCGCTTTGAAGCGTGTCGGTCTTGGCGGCTTCGAACATGCCTATCCGCGTGAACTTTCCGGCGGCATGAAGATGCGGGTGTCCCTGGCCCGCGCGCTGGCGGCGCAGCCAAAACTGTTGCTGCTGGACGAACCCTTTGCCGCGCTGGACGAGATCACCCGCAACGCGCTGGGCGACGACCTGCTGCGGCTGTGGCGCGAGGACGGCCTGACCGTGCTGTTCGTCACCCACAGCGTCAGCGAATCCAGTTTTCTCGCCAGCCGCGTGCTGGTGATGAGCCCGCGCCCCGGCAGCATCACCGCCGACCTCGCGTTGCCGCCGGGCCGCGACAGCCGCCTCGCCCCCGCCACCATAGACGCCCAGCGCCGGATCAGCGCGGCGCTCAACACCGCGCTCGCCGCATGAGGCGCGCCTTCGACATCGCCCTGCCGCTGCTTTTGGCCGCTGCCTTGCTGGGCCTGTGGGAATGGACCGTGGCGGCGAAACAGATTCCGCCCTATGTCCTGCCCGCGCCGTCGGCCATTGCCCGCGCCTTTGCAGAGAATTTCGGCTCGCTGATGGAGGCGTTGCTCTCGACCCTCACCGTCACGCTGGAAGCCTTTGTTGCCGCCACGGTCCTGGGCGTCGCCACCGCAACCCTGTTCGCGCAAAGCCGCACCATGGAGCGCATGCTCTATCCCTATGCCGTCATCCTGCAGGTGACGCCGGTGGTGGCCATCGCGCCGCTGATCCTGATCTGGGTGGGTTTCGATCACATCAATCTCGCGCTGGTGATCATCGCCACCATCGTCGCTTTTTTCCCGATCCTGGCCGGCACGACGCTGGGACTGAAAAGCGCCGACTTCAACCTGATCGACCTTACGCGCCTCTATGGTGCATCACGCCTGCAGACCTTGTGGCGCATCCGTTTGCCGGGCGCGCTGCCCTATCTGCTGTCCGGCATGAAGACCGCAGGCGGCCTCGCCCTGATCGGCGCGGTGGTGGCCGAGTTCGTGGCGGGCAGCGGCACTGCCACGGGGCTGGCCTGGCGCATCGTGGAATCCGGCAACCGGCTGGAGATCGCCACACTCTTTGCCGCCCTCGCCTTGCTGGCTTTCACCGGCGTGCTGATCTTTGCGGCGCTGTCCCTGCTGGAATGGGCGCTGCTGCGCCGCTGGCACGAAAGCGCTATTCGCCAATCCTGACGGGCGCGGTTTCCTTCATCGCGATCATGCCGCACAGGCTCACCGCCAGCGCCCCCGACATGTACCAGGCCGGCGCGATCGCACTGCCTGTCACCTTGGTCAGCCACGCCGCCATGAACTGCGCCGTGCCGCCAAAGCTGGCCACGCTCACCGCATAGATGATCCCCAGCGATCCCGCCCGCAGCGCCGCCGGCACGCTTTCGGTCAGGCCGGCGATGATCGGCGGGCCGTTGAAGCCCAGCAGGGTCGCCATCACCGCCGACATCGCCACCAGCATCGCCACCGTCGGCGCATGGGTCAGCAACAGGAAACAGGGCACGCCCGCCAGCAACAGCGCCAGCGTACCGCCGATCATCACCGGCTTGCGGCCGATGCGGTCGCCAAGCCAGCCGCTGACCAGGCAACTGACGGCGCAGCAGAATCCGGTGGTCACGGTGGCGGCAAAAGCCAGGCGCGGCGACATGCCCAGCGTATGCACCGCATAGGTGCCCATGTAATTCATCGTGTAGGTGGCGATGGTGTTGCCCGCGATCATGGCGACGCCCATCAGCGCCAGGATCAACACGGGCCGCGATGTCAGCTTTGGCCGTTCGCCGCTTTCCACTGCCAGGGTTTCGGGCAGGCCGCGGCGGATCGCCAGCGCGAACGGCACCACCGCGGCGCCCAGCAGCATCGCCACGCGCCAACCCCAGGCGGTGAGGTCCACAGGCGACAGCAGGTTGGCGAGCGTCAGGCCGACAATGCCCGCCATCATGGTCGAAACCTGCTGGGTGGAATGCTGCAGCGAGACATAGAGGCCGCGGCGATGCATCGGCGCCGCTTCCAGCAGGAAGGCGGTGGTCGGCCCCACCTCGCCGCCCAGCGCGAAGCCCTGCAGCAGGCGGAAGAACACCACCAGCAGCGGCGCGGCGATGCCGATGCTGGCATAGGACGGCGTCAGCGCCAGCCCGACAATGGAAAAGCCCATCAGCCCGAAGCAGAACAGCATGGCGGGCTTGCGCCCCAGCCGGTCACCCAGCGG
>JAQGLO010000053.1 GCA_028292825.1 Alphaproteobacteria bacterium
AGGTCACGCCGACCTTGATCTCGCAGGTATCGACCGGGGTGGCCTCATTGACCGGCACGCCGGAGACGAAATCTTCCAGCACCGGCTTGTCGGGCGCCAGCGCCGCGGCGAAGACGATGTCGGCGGTACGGCAGAAATTATCATGGGCGCCGGGCTTGGTGCGGCGCTGCTCGGCATGGGCAATGGCGCGGGTCTTGTAGGAATCATATTCGGCGTCGCCCTTGCGGCTGCCATTGAGGCGCTTGAACATGGCCATCATGCGGGCGTCGGACTTGCGCAGCTCCGGCCCGAACACGGTCTGGAAGCGGTTGAACAGCGCCACTTCATTGGGACCGCAGGCCAGGGCCGCATCGGTCAGTTCCTGCTGGATCGCCGAGATCTGGATGGCGGAGACCTCCGCCGCGCTGGCGCAATTGAGGGTCTTGGCCTGGGCGATGGGCGCGGCCAGGGTACCAAAGGCGGCCACACAGGCCGCCAGCTTCATGCCGTTCATAAACACCTCTTCGACAGACCGACGCCAAGCCGCGTCACACTCCAGACACAGGCAACCTAAGACAGGAAGGGCCCCGCCGCCAAGCCTTTGGAAGTAGGGAACTTTCATGGCCATGCAGAAGCGCTGCAACAGATGCGCGTTTGCGGCGTTGTTTGTCCATGACCCACTGCCGGACATTGCTTGCTACCGCCGCCCTGCTTCTGGCAGCCGCGCCGGCACAGGCTTATGACGCCCCGCAGTTCAACGCCCCGGCCCCCATTCCCCATGTGCAGGACGTGCGTTTCGCCGACCAGGACCGCACCCCCTATGCCATGCGCTACTCCGACGAGGCCGCCGAAAGCCTGGGCGTGAAGGACGGCAAATGGGAGGCGTTCAGCACCAAGTCCTCCAGCCCCCTGATGCCCAGCCTGAATGCCGGGGCGGACAGCGGCGGGGCCATGATCAAGCTGCAGTGGCAATAAGCCCGCGCTTTTAGTATCTGTGCGCCCCCGTATAGAGGACGCACCATGGCCTATAAAATCGCAGTCGTCGGCGCCACCGGCAATGTCGGGCGCGAGATGCTGAATGTGCTGATCCAGCGCCAGTTTCCCATCGCCGAAGTCGTGGCCCTGGCCTCTACCCGCTCGGTGGGCACGGAAGTGTCGTTTGGCGACGGCGTGCTGAAGATCAAGGCGCTGGATTATTACGACTTCAAGGGCACCGACATCTGCCTGATGAGCGCCGGCGGCGAGATCGCCAAGGAATGGGCGCCCAGGATCGCGGCCCAGGGCTGCATGGTGATCGACAATTCCAGCGCCTGGCGCATGGACCGGCAGGTGCCGCTGGTGGTGCCCGAAGTGAATGCCGACGCCCTAAACGAGATTCCGCGCGGCATCATCGCCAATCCCAACTGCTCCACCGTCCAGCTGGTGGTCGCCTTGAAGCCGCTGCACGACCTGTTCAAGATCAAGCGGGTGGTGGTGTCGACCTATCAGTCGGTGTCGGGCGCCGGAAAAGAGGCGATGGACGAGCTGTTCACCCAGACCCGCGCCGTGTTCGTGGCCGATCCCATCGCCCAGGGCACCTTTACCAAGCAGATCGCCTTCAACGTCATTCCGCATATCGACGTCTTTCTGGATTCTGGCGTCACCAAGGAGGAATGGAAGATGGCGGTGGAAACCCAGAAGATCCTGGACCCCGATATCCAGGTCACCGCCACCTGCGTGCGGGTGCCGGTGTTCGTGGGCCATTCGGAATCGGTGAACATCGAGTTCGAGCTGCCGGTGACGGCTGAGAAGGCGCGCGCCGCCCTGCGCGCCGCGCCGGGCATCCTGGTCGTGGACAAGCGCGAAGACGGCGGCTACGTCACCCCGATCGAATGCGCCGGCGAGGACGCCACCTTCGTGTCGCGTATCCGCAAGGATCCCACGGTGGAGAACGGCCTCAATCTGTGGATCGTCGCCGACAATCTGCGCAAGGGCGCCGCCCTCAATGCCGTGCAGATCGCCGAATGTCTCATCAACCGCAAACTGCTGAAGGTGGCCTGATGCCCAAAGCCTATTGGATCGCGCGCGTGGATGTCCACGACCCGGAAACCTACAAATCCTACATCGAGACCGCCAAGCCGGCCTTTGAGCGCCACGGCGCCAAGTTCCTGGCGCGCGGCGGCAAGACCGAAGTGCTGGAAGGCGTGGCGCGTGCCCGCAATGTGCTGATCGAGTTCGCCAGCCTGCAGGACGCGCATGACTGCTACCATTCGCCCGAATATACCGCCGCCCGCGTCTTCCGCGACAAGGCGGGAGCGGGCGAATTCCTGCTTGTCGAAGGCGTGGAATAGCGAATTGAAGCTGCGGCGCTCCGCTCTGTACGTGCCTGCGGACAACGCGCGGGCATTGGAGAAGGCGCGCGGCCTGGATGTCGATGTCCTGATCCTGGACCTGGAAGACGCGGTTGCGCCGCAGGCCAAGGTGCAGGCGCGGGTCCATGCGATGGCGGCGGTGGGCGACTTTGGCGGCCGCGAGACGGTGATCCGGATCAATGGCGCGGGTACGCCCTGGCATGACGACGACATGGCGGCGGCGCTGATGGCCAGGCCCGACGCGGTGCTGCTGCCCAAGGTGAATAATGTGGGCGATCTTCCCGCCATCGACATCCCCCTCTGGGCGATGATTGAAACGCCAGCCGCCGTCATCAACCTGCATGAGATTTCGCACGGCGTGCAATGCCTGGTGCTGGGCGGCAATGACCTGCTGAAGGAGATGGGGGCGCGGCATCGCCCCGATCGCGCCAACCTGCAATATGTCATGAGCCAGATGGTGCTGATCGCGCGGGCGCATCACATTGCGGTGCTGGACGGGGTGCACAACCGCATCGACGATGCCGATGGCTTTGCACAGGCCTGCGAAATGGCGCGCGACTTCGGCTTTGACGGCAAGACCCTGATCCATCCCGGCCAGATCGCCGCCTGCCATGCCGCCTTCGTGCCGTCGCCGGACGAGGTGGCAGCGGCGAAGCGGGTGCTGGCGGCCTTTGCGGACAATCCCGGCAAGGGCGCGATAAGGCTGGACGGCCAGATGGTCGAGGCGCTGGACGCGGAGATTGCGGTGGCATTGCTCGCACGAGCCGGCGATGCTTGAAGCCCAATATCGCGCGGCGGTGGCACGCGGCGAGCTGAAGCCCGATGCGGCGCAGGAACGCGCTGTCGCCGCGCTGAATGCGCTGACCAAGGCGTTGGCCCGCAAGCAAGGGTTCTCGTTGTTTCGAAAGCCCGAAGTACCACGCGGCCTCTACATCTGGGGCGATGTCGGGCGGGGCAAGACCCTGCTGATGGACTTCTTCTTCGAGGAAGCCCCGGTCGCCAAAAAACGCCGCGCCCATTTCAACCGCTTCATGGTGGATGTGCATGCCCGCATTCATGCCGAACGCCAGAAGCCGGGCACCGAGGATCCGATTGTGCCCGTGGCGAAAGCGCTGGCCGAAGAGGCGCGGCTGCTGTGCTTTGACGAATTCCAGGTCACCGATGTCGCGGACGCCATGATCCTGGGACGGCTGTTCGACCGCTTCTTTGCCGAAGGCGTGGTGATTGTGGCGACCAGCAACACCCCACCGGACCGGCTGTATGAAGGCGGGCTGAACCGCCAGCTGTTCCTGCCCTTTATCGCGGAGATCAGGCAGCGCCTGGATGTGGTGGAGCTGAACGGACCCACCGATTACCGGCTGATGCGGTTGTCGGGGGTGCCGGTCTATCTGACGCCGCTGGGGCCGGATGCCGATGCCGCGATGGACGCGGCGTGGATGCGGCTGACGGACACCAGGACCGGCAAGCCCACCAGCCTGACGGTGCTGGGACGGCAGGTGCCGGTGCCGCAGGCGGCCCGGCATGTGGCGCGCTTCAACTTCGAAGAATTGTGTGACCGGCCGCTGGCGGCGGCGGATTACCTGGCCATTGCCCAGCATTTCCACACCGTGCTGATCGACCATGTCCCGGTCATGACCGACAATATGCACAATGTGGCGCGGCGCTTTACCCTGCTGGTGGACACTTTCTATGACGAGGGCGTGAAGCTGGTCTGCTCCGCCGCCGCCCCGCCGGACGGTCTGTTCACCGCCGGCATCAACGCCGACGCCTTCCGCCGCACCGTGTCGCGCCTTGCCGAGATGCAGAGCGATGACTATCTGAAGCGGGGACACGGTATTCACGGGCTGATGGCATGAGCAACGTCTATTGGGCCTGCGCTTTTGTACTGGTTTGCATCACTTTCTACCGTTTCGCTTTGCCCCGGCTGAAACGGTTCGACCAGACCAATGTGGCGCGCATCGCCCAGCAGGCGCGCGACACCGCCGACGCCAATGCCCATATTCGCCATGCCCTGTCGGTGGCCGACGAGCAGGTGGAAGAGGTGCAGGAGATCAAGGTCGGCGACCTCACCCATTTCCTGTTCGAGGCGGAAGTCTTTTCCAGCCGCGAGGATGCCGAGGAAATGCGGGCGCGGCGCGTCGGTGTGGTGGCGCGGCGCTTCTACGAGGAACTGCCGTCGGCGTTGATGAGCCGCGGCGAAGGCGGGCCGCGCGCCCCGGTGTCCGCGCGCGAACGCGCCGGGCAGCGGTGGAAGCGGACGATTCATTAGAGAGGTGGAGCTACCATGCACTGGCTGTTTGCACTTGCTTCTCTCAGTTTAGCCATCGTCTTAGGGCTGCTGTCTCAGCGTGGAGCTAAGTCCGGATCACTTCCTTCAAGAACTGGCCCCATAGAAAGTAGTCGCAACCCTCGTCTCTTTCGATTTGCACTGATCGTCTACAGGAGTATTTCTATTGCTCTAACACTCGGCGCGATCTGGGCAGCGGTGGGCGCTGAAAGGTTCTTTACTTTCTAGTTCACGCCGCCTCGCCCTTCATCAGTTTCGGCAGCTTGCCGATGTCGCCGCCGGCGTGGCGCATGAAGAATTTCCGCGCCGGGGCGATGGCGTCCACGATGCCCAGGCCAAGATCGCGCAGGTGGCGGATGGGGGCGATGTCGTTGGAGAACAGCCGGTTCAGCGCGTCCATGGTGCCGCCCATCACCACCGAGTCGAAGCGGCGCCAGCGTTCATAGCGTTTCAGGGTATCCAGCGCGCCGATGTCGCGGCCCAGGCGCGCCGCATCCAGCAGCACTTCGGCCAGGGCGGCGGCGTCCTTCAGGCCCAGGTTCAAACCCTGCCCGGCAATGGGATGGATGCCGTGCGCCGCATCACCGGCCACGGCGAAGCGCGGCTTCACGAAATCGCGCGCCAGGTGGAAGCTCAGCGGATAGGACCAGCGCGGGCCGGCGGATTTCACCGCGCCCAGGTGATCGCCGAAGCGCCGCGCCAGTTCGGCGTTGAAGCCGGCCTCGTCCAGCGCCAGCAGCGCGGGGGCTTTCGTCTTCGCCTCTGTCCAGACCAGCGATGAACGATTGCCGGTCATGGGCAGGATCGCGAACGGACCCGATGGCAAAAAATGCTCATAGGCGACGCCATTGTGCGGCTTCTCATGCGCCACCGTGGCGACGATGCCCACCTGCGGATAGGACCAGCCGATGGTGCCGATGCCCATTTCGGCGCGCAGGCGGGACTCGCGGCCGTCGGCGGCGATCACCAGCGACGCCGTGACCTGCGAACCATCGGCCAGGGTGGCGACCGCGCCGCCGCTTTCCGTCGTCAGGCTTTTCACCGTGGCGGGCGCGACCAGTTCGAGATTGCCGGCACGCGCCACCGCCGCATACAGGCTGCTGCGGATGTGGCGGTTCTCCGCGATGTAGCCCAGCGCCTCGGCGCCCACTTCGGCGGAATCGAAATGCAGCGAGAAGGGCGAGGTCGCCGCCGCCAGCTTGCCATCGGTGACCAGGATTTCGCGGATGGGCTGGGCGTGCGGCGCCAGCCCGTCCCACACCCCCAGCGCCCGCATCATCCGCACGCTGGCATAGGCCAGGGCCGAGACCCGGCCATCGAACAGCGGCTCCAGAATGGTGGCGGGCGCGGCCACGTCAGCGACCAAAGTCTTCAGTCCGCCCTGTGCGCAGGCCAGGCCAAGCGTCAGGCCGACCATGCCGCCGCCCGAAATCAGTACATCGACCCTCTTCACAATCTCACCTCAATCTCGATTATTATTTAGGCAAAAAACCAATTCTGCATAAATACCGGGCAGAAATGTCTGCCTGTTTTTGAGTCACGCCAGGGCGGTTTTTCGCCAATATCCTTGTCCGAACAACCACTTGGCCAATTGACCGAAAACTGGCCCAGTTCTTGATACTTCGTTAAAGCCGGACCCGGGGGTTTGGCACTGGCAAAACCATGGAAGGACGGCAGATGAAGCTTATTACGGCGATCATCAAACCCTTCAAGCTCGACGAAGTCCGGGAGTCGCTTTCGGCGCTCGGCGTTCAGGGCATGA
>JAQGLO010000056.1 GCA_028292825.1 Alphaproteobacteria bacterium
GCTGGCGCGCGACGCCTTCCTGGAACGGGCGCAGGCGCGCAAGGTCACCATCGATGCCGACCGCGCCCCGGTGGGGCTGATGGTGGACGGCGATGAAGCGGTGCTGGGCGCGATGATCCACAGCCTGTTGGACAATGCCGTCACCTTCACCCGCGAGGGCGGCACCGTCACCCTGAGCGCCAGGCCCGAAGGCGGCTGTGTGCGCGTAACGGTGCAGGACGACGGCCCCGGCGTGGCGGCCGACGACCTGGCGCGCATCCAGCAGCCTTTCGAACATGCCGGCCGCTCCGAAGGCAGCCAGCATTCCAAGGGCGCCGGCCTGGGCCTGACCCTTGTCAAGGCGTTCGTGGAACTTCATGGCGGCAGGCTGGAGCTTTCCAGCCGCGCGGGCGAGGGTTTCACCGCCGACCTGCTGCTGCCGCCCGCCATATTTGGCGCCACCCAGGCCTGATTTCGCCCTTATGTTTAAGGCTTTGCGCACGCACCCGCCCCGGGCGCGGCCGCCGCCTTAACGACTTCGCGGCATTTGCAGAAAATTTTAATCACAACTGATTCAACCCCGTCTCGATTTTGAATCGAAGCGGACCCTTTGAGTCCATCTCGCATTATCAATGCGATGAGGAACAGCGAGATCGTTACAAATTTAAAAAAACAGTTTAGCGCGGTGCAACAGCCCGCCGCCCATGCTCCTCGCATTGAAACACGAGAAAGCTTGTCATGATTTTCCGGGCCGTATTTTGGATTGGGTTGGTGTCGCTGTTGACGCCGCACGAGCCCGATCTCGGCCTGGGACGCCCGGGCGCCGGCACATTGCTACCCTCCCCCGCCACTCTCATTTCCGCCGCTAGCGGTCTCTCGCGGACGGACAAGGATTGTGGATCGCAATGTGCCGGCGGCCTCGGCCTTCTCAATGTGTTTCACCTGAACGGCAACGACGCCATCACCGCCGGGCTGGCCGACGTGAAGGCCCAGATCAAGGCCGACCAGCTGGCCCGCGCCGCGCGCAGCCCCGCCATTTAAGGCGCCGCCTCCGCCGACCAGGCGCGGACCTTGCCGTGCCGGCGCACCACCGTCATGCCGTAATGCACCGCCAGCCGGTCCAGCGCGATCTTCAGCACCACCCGGCCCGAGCGTTTCGCCCAGCCGCGCACATCCTCGCACCGTTCCAGCACCGTCAGGTGGCAGCAGACATCGAACAGCAGGTCCGCCAGCCCCGGCCCGATGGCGGCCAGCGCGCGGTTCAGCCGCTGCCGCGCCATGAGCGCGATGTCGCTGATGCTGTCCGCGCCGGCGCCGCGCGATCCCGATACCACCGGCGCTTCCCAGTTGACGCCCACGCGTGGCGTCAGTTGCGCCAGCGTGAAGTCGCGCCGCAGTTTCTCCCCGGCCGCGAACTGGACGCCGTCAACGAGTCCGCGCGCCTTCAGCCGCGCCAGCGGCGATTCCCCGGCATTGACCTTCACGGGAGCGCCCTCCAGCACCTGGTCCTGCATTTCGCGGTGCTGGGCGGCGAAGCCGCCGTTCTCCCGCGCCAGGAAATCACGCCCCGCCGCCCCGATCACATAGCGGCCGGGTCCATCCGGCACGATCCAGTTCTCGCGCGCGAACGCCTGCACCAGTTCCGCCGTCACGTTCACCCGGCTTTCCGCGCCGCGCCCGATGGCATAGCCCGCGCCCTTGATGAACAGGCCCTGGCGCGGCGCGGCGAGGCGGCGCAGCACGCGGCGGGCTTCCTGCTTCAGCTGCTCCGGTGCGATCATGGCTGGTCCTTCTGCCCGGCGGCGCGGCGCAGCAGGCTTTCCATCCAGCGCAAAGTGGAATCGAACTGCGCACTGTCCTCGCGCATCTGTTCGATCAGCCCGCAGGCGTGATGGATGGTGGAGCGGTCGCGGCCGAACTCCTGCGCCAGCTGGCGGTGGCTCATCGCGAACACGGTGCGCGCCAGGTGGATGGCGATCTGGCGGGCGCGCGCGACATGCGGCCGGCCGCGGGTGGGCCCCCGCATCTCCTCCACCGGGACGCCATGCACCTGGCAAACAATGAATTGCGCCAGACTGGCGCGCTGGGCGGTGAGGAAGACCGCCGGATCCTGAATCGTACCCATACCCAACCCCTTTGGCTTGAACCGTCATCATGACGGCTATGGGACAATTATCCTATACTCTGGACAGGTGGGGATAGGAATTTCTACTTGGGATTGTAATCTGAGAGAAAATTCGTTTGGGCCAAAAGGATTTATCTCCGGAAATTTATTTCACGGACGGTTGGATAGGCTGATATTCCGCGCGATTGCAGCCACACGCCAGCGGATGCCAGCGCATGTGAAAAACCATTTCAGATTGTGGGATTATAGTCTGATCAGGCGACCGTGGCGTCGATCACGATCGGCCGCTTGATCGGCGACGCCTCGTTCTTCAGCCGCTCGCCAAAGCCGCTGGAGAAGTCCTGGAAGATCGCCGCCAGCTCCTCCGCATCGATGTTGCGGGGACCGCCCACCGCAAAGCGATAGCGCCAGAAGCTGACGATATGAGAGATGGCGCCCAGCTTCTCGCCCAGCTCCAGGAACATGTAGGGCGCGCTCAAGAGGAAATCGCGGAAATTCTTGGGCGCCTGGTTGGCCACCAGGTCGCCGAACGACGAGTCATAGATCGCCAGCGACTTGTTCACGTGATTGCCGTTGTCGCGCACCATTTCGATGATGGTGCGGCGGGCCTCGGTCAGATAGACCTTCTGTTCCGGCGTCACCGCGCCGATCGGCTGGATGGTGCTGATCTCGCGCAGCACGCCCATCACATCGGGCCAGAACTTGGCCATCGACCATTTGTAATAGAGAAAGCCGCGCCAGCTGAACACGCCCTCGCGGAAATCATTGCCGGTGAGATTCAGCGTCAGGCGCAGCGGCGCCAGCTTTTCATCCACTTCGCTTGACAGCATCGCCGTCACCAGCCGGTTGCTGGAGCCGCCGCCCCCGCCGCCCGCCAGCGCCACCAGCTTGGACATTTCCTGGGTGACAAAGACATGCATGCGTTCCTGGTCGCCCTCGGAAATGGAGAAATAGCTGGGCGAAACGTCGATCTGGTTGTTGCGCAGATGCTCGCGCAGCAGGAAGGGATCCAACGACGGCACCGCGCTCAGCAGCCGCAGCACCGACAGATCGCGCTCCAGGCTGTCGGAGTTGTAGTTGCCCGCCTCGCGCAGGGTATCGACATAGCCGCGCTGGTCCACGAACAGCGAGCGCCCGCCGGCCCGCAGGTCGGTGGAATCAAACGGGATCAGCACCTTGGTCGCCACCGCGCGCGGCGAGGCGAACAGATAGGTTTCATCGGCCCGGGTGCGGTGCTTCAGCAGGAAGGCCTTGTTGATGATCGGGGACAGGAACAGCGGCTTTTCCAGATGTTCCGGATTGTCTTCATTGTCCTGGGCGATGCGAAAGAGGTTCAGCACACGGCTGGTGGAGGCGCCGCCCAGGGCGCCCATGAAACGAACCGAACGATCAGATGCCACGACACTACCCAGCTATGACGGTGAACGCCGTCATAGTGGCGTCGCCATCCCTAAGAACTGCTTACGCTGCGGAACCCCCGGAAAAAGTCGCCGAAATATTGGGCCAAGTATTAACAGCCGCGTCTTTTGCGTTAACACTGTGCCGCAGCAAACGACAAACCGGAAGACGGCATGGCCCTGCACTTCGACCGCTCGCTCGACGTGCCCGCAGGGGTCCCCGTCCGCCTGTCGCCGCTGGTGGAGCGGCTGCTGGCCCCCAATCCCGGTCCTTTCACCTTCCGGGGCACCGGCGTGTACATCGTGGGCGGCGGCGACAGCGTCGCGGTGATCGATCCCGGCCCCGCCATTCCGGCGCATCTGGAGGCGCTGAAGCGGGCGCTGGGCGGCCGCAAGGTCAGCCATATCCTGATCACCCACACCCACAACGACCATTCCCCCGCCGCGGCGCCGCTGAAGGCATGGTCCGGAGCGAAAACCTATTCGGCGCATGAGCATCCCCTGACGCTGACGGCCGAGGAAGGCGTGGTCGATGAAGCGCATGACCGCGCCTTTGTGCCCGATGCGGCGCTGCGCGACGGCAACATCATTGCCGGCGACGGCTTCATCTTCCAGTGCGTCGCCACGCCGGGCCATACCGGCGATCATATGTGTTACGCGCTGCACCAGGAGCAGGCCTTGTTCAGCGGCGACCATGTGATGGGCTGGTCCACCAGCGTGGTGGCGCCGCCGGACGGCGACATGGCGCAATATATCGCCAGCCTGGAAAAGCTGGCCGCCCGCGATGACCGGATTTTCTATCCCACCCACGGCTCGCCGATAACGGCGCCGCAGGACTTCGTGCGCGAACTGGTGATCCATCGCCGCCAGCGCGCCGCCCAGATCGCCAGCGCCGTGGCGCGCGGCACCGGCAGCATCGGGGCGCTGGTGGAAAAACTCTATCCCGACATCTCGCCCGCGCTGCGCGCCGCCGCAGGGGCGCAGATCAAGGCGCATCTGGACCAGATGCTGAAGGAGGGCGCCATCGTCCGCGATGGCCTCAGCTATCGGCCTTTGCCTTGAAGACGCGCACCAGCTCCATGTTGAAGCCATTGTCGGTGGCGCCAACGCGGCTTTGGGCGCGGATGTCATAGCGCGCGCCCAGATAGCCCGATGGCCGCACCCGGATGGCGATGTCCGACAATTGCCCGAACCATGGCGTGGCGGCGGTGGCCTCGATGCGGCCGTCCTTTTCGCTGTAGTCGATGATGGTCCAGCCCATCTTCTTGACGGCCTCGAAACAATGCCAGAACACCGCGCCCTGCGGATTCTGGCTGTTGGGCATCAGCTTGGTGTGATGCTTGGTGAGCAGGCCGTTCTTCCAGGTGTGCAGGGCATAGGAGATGGTGACATCCTCACCCTGCCAGTGAATCTTCTGCTGGCCGTCAAAGGCGGGCGGGTTCATGCCGGGTGTGCGCAGCCTGGCCAGCGCCACGAACTGCGGCGGATCGTCGGGATCGCTGGAGGCGTCGTGAATGGCGGGATAGCGCCAGCCATCCACCAGGGCCCCCACCGGCGGATAGAGAAACGCACAGGCCCCGATCAGCGCCGTCATTCCCAGCCGCTTGCCCGTCCCGACATTGTGCGCGATGGCGCCTTTCAGCCACCACAGCGCCAGCGCCAGCGCCGCCAGCCCCAGGGCCGTGGCCGGCCACATCAGGTCCATGCCGATGGCATAGGAGAATTTCCCCGTCCGCACGCCACCGATTGCCACCGCCGCGGTCAGGACGGCCAGCACCAGCAGCACAAGAGTGGCGCGGGCGGCGAGAAGCTGGGAACGCATGACGGATATTTCCAAATTTGATCGTTCAAACGCCGACACCTTAAGATAGATTGCGCAGCACCGCGAGAGAACACCGATGTCTTCCCCCCAGCTTTCCAATATGCAAAGCCGCGACATGGCGAGCCTGCTGCATCCCTTCACCAATCTCACCCTGCTGCGCCAGACCGGCCCCATGGTGATCGAGCGCGGGGCGGGCGTCTTTGTCTATGACGCCCAGGGCCGCGATTACCTAGAAGCCATGTCGGGGCTGTGGTGCACGGCGCTGGGCTGGGGCGAGAATGAGCTGGCGGACACCGCCGCCGAACAGATGCGCAAATTGTCCTTCGGACATATCTTTGGCGGCAAGAGCCATGAGCCCGGCATCGCCCTGGCCGAGAAGCTGAAGGAAATGGCGCCCATGCCGGTGGGCAAGGTGTTCTTCGCCAATTCTGGCAGCGAGGCCAATGACAGCCAGATCAAGTTCATGTGGTACGCGGCGAACGCGCGGGGTGAAACCAGGCGCAAGAAGATCATCGCCCGCAACCGCGCCTATCACGGCGTGACCTTGGCCAGCGCCTCGCTGACGGGCCTCGACGCGTTTCACAAGAGCTTCGACCTGCCGTTTGATTTTACCGTGCGCGTCGCCTGTCCGCATTATTATCGCGATGCCCAGCCGGGCGAGACAGAAGAACAATATTCGCAGCGGCTGGCCGCCGATCTGGATGCCACCATCCAGCGCGAAGGCCCCGACACCATCGCCGCCATGTTCGTGGAAGCGGTGATGGGTGCCGGCGGCGCCATGCCGCCGCCGAAGGGCTACTTCGAGGCCATCACGCCGGTGCTGGCGAAATACGGCATCCGGCTAGTTGATGATGAAGTGATCTGCGGCTTCGGCCGCACCGGCAACGCCTTTGGCTGCCAGACCTACAATTACCAGCCGGACAGCATGTCCATCGCCAAGGCGCTGTCATCGGCTTACATCCCCATCAGCGCCGTGCTGCTGTCGCCGGAACTGGTGGAGATCATCGAGGACGAGGCGACGAAGATCGGCGGGTTGTGGCACGCCTTCACTTACAGCGCCCATCCCGTCGCCGCTGCCGTGGCGCTGAAGACCCTGGAAATCTATGAACGTCGCGACACTTTCGGCCATGTCCGCAAGGTGGCGCCGACTTTCCTGAAGCGCCTGTTCGCCTTGCGTGACCATCCGCTGGTGGGCGAAGCCAATGGCGTAGGACTGATCGGCGCGGTGGAAATGGTGGCGGACAAAAACACCAAACGCAATTTTGAATCATCGAAACTGGTCGGCGCCCACTGCGGCCAGTTCTGCCAGGAAGAAGGCGTCATCGTGCGCCCGCTCATCAACGACCGCATCGCCTTGTGCCCGCCGCTGGTGATTACCGAGGCGGAAATAAACGAACTGTTCGACCGGCTGGAACGCGGACTGAACAAGACGCTGGACTGGGTGCGGGCGGAAGGCTTGCTCGCGTGATGCGCCAACTGGCCTGCTCAACACGCCTGGCATCGGTCGCGGCGGGCGTGACTGCAATGCAGGAACGGTCCAGGCCGTCATGCCGTGCGGCTTCGCCTTCAACAACTGCTGGAGCGGTCCATGTCCGGTGAAACCATACCGCAATTGCCGCTGGTTCTGAGCCGCCCTGGCGTGGACACCTCTCTTCTCCCCCTGATGGCGGGAGTCTTTGGATTTCTTGCCGTCGGCAGCTTCGCCCTGGGAATTTCAGTGCTGCCCGATCCGGGCGGCGTCCCGGCCGCCATCGCCATCTTCGTTTTTACCGCCCTCACAGCCGCCCTCTGTCTGTTGGCGCTGGACAGGCTGAGACCAAAGTGGCGTGGCGATTTCACGCTCGTGATCCATGAAAAGGGGATCACCTATACCCGTCCGCAAGCCTGCGATGAGATTGCGTGGGGCGATGTGGCTTCCATCGGTTTGACGGGAACCCGCAGTGGGCTCACGCCCGGAATTCCCCTCAGCGCTGCCATCACGCTGGCCCCCGCTGCGGCATCCAGGCGCGCCGCAATCAAAGGGCCATACGCGAACCCCACCATATCTCTGCGGGGCCCATGGTACGGGCCTCCCAGGGCCTACACCCGCGAGGGAGCTTCCGCGGCATACGCACCCCAGGAACTCGCGCGACTGATTGACGAAACACGCAGCGCGTGCACCGGCGCGCCGTCTATCCGCAGGTGAGAAGCCCTGACTGGCACGTTGGCAGCCGCTAGCTCGCCGCCCGCATCGGCTCCACGGCGCTGGGCCGCGAATAGATCATCGCCTCGCCGCTCCACACTTCCAGTTTCTTGGCGCTGGGCAGCTTCATGGCATGCGCCAGGATCTTGGCGCGCTGGTCGTCGTCGCAATCGGCGGAAAATTTGTAGGTCAACGCGCCATGATCGTCGCGATAGCAGATTTCATAAGCAGGCATGGATGACTCCAACGCTTTGGTACTTTCGTCCCCGCTTGTGATCAGGTTGGACGACGGCGGCGCGAATGTCGAATGACATTGTGGTTACAGCGATCACGAATTGTCGGAGATTTTCGCGGCCGCTTGCGCCTTGCGACAGGCGCACTATATCCGGTGCGGCCGTACAGGACGGGGAGCCGATTGCACCCCCATGCGTTAACGCGGCAACCGATATTTTATTTCAAGGAGTTTTCCCATGTCCGCCCCCTTCAAACTCGCGCCCCTGCCCTGGGACGAAGATGCGCTGGCGCCGATCATTTCCGCCAACACCATCAATTTCCACTATCACAAGCATCACCAGACCTATGTGGACACGCTCAACAAGCTGGTCGAAGGCACCAAATTCGCCGACATGAAGCTGGAAGAGATCGTCCAGGCCACCGCCGGCTCGGCCGACGCGAAAGAGAAGACTCTCTTCAACAATGCCGGCCAGGTGTGGAATCACGATTTCTACTGGCGCAGCCTGACGCCCGCGAAAACCGAAGCCGGCGGCAAGCTGGACAGCGCCATCACTGCGGCCTTTGGCAGCAAGGATGTGCTGATCCAGCAACTTGCTGAAGCCGGCAAGACACAGTTCGGCTCAGGCTGGGCCTGGCTGGTTTCCAAGGACGGCAAGCTGGCCATCGAAAAGACCCCCAATGCCGAAACCCCCATGGCCAAGGGGGTCAACTGCCTGCTGACGGTCGATGTGTGGGAGCATGCCTATTATCTCGACTACCAGAATGCGCGGCCCAAATATCTGGAGGCCGTGCTGGGCAAGATCCTGAACTGGGATTTCGCCGCCGCGAATCTGGAAAAGGAATCCCAGCCGGTCCGCGCCGCCGCTGAGTAATTGTCATCGCCGCGAAAGCGGCATGACAGCTCAGAACTTAACCCCCGTTAGCCTTCTTTAATTACCGATCCGAAAGCCTCGAAACCCTATCCTCACCGCTCAATCGGCGGTGGGGATGACGGCTTCCAGAACAGCCAGTTTCGGCAAACGCGGGCCTACACCCGTGCGCGTTGCCACGCCTGCGCCGCGCCCCCGCATCAGCGATGAACCTGCCGCCCGGCCCCAGGCCGTCGCACCGCCCGGCTTTTTCGCGCGACTCTTCGCCCGCATTCCGTATTTCACGCTGGTGATGAGCTGCCTGCTGGTGATGCGCTTCAACGCCGAACTGGCGCGCGCCACCGATTGGGTCGGGCCCAGGGCCCCCGGCTATTTCTCCCTGCTGGCGATGGGCGCCTCCTCCCGCACCCAGGTCGAAGGCCATGGCGAATGGTGGCGGCTGTTCACCCAGACCGCCTTGCACGGCTCGCTGTCGCATCTGGCCGGCAATCTTCTCTCGTTGATCGTGGTCGGTTTCCTGCTGGAGCCGATGATCGGCATCGGCTGGTTCGCCGCCATCTATTTCACCGGCGGCTTTGCCGGCGCGGTGCTGTCCACCTTCCTCAATCCCGGCGACATGCTGTCGGTGGGCGCGTCCGGCGCCATCATGGCGATGCTGGCGGCGCTGTTCACGCTGAGCTTCCATGCCGGGGCGCCGCGTCCCGTCAAGATGCGCCGGGTGGCGGCCTTCTCGCTGTTCCCGTCCCTGATCCCGTCGGTCACCCATGGCGGCGCGGTCACCGACATCAACGCCCATCTGGGCGGCTGCCTGGCGGGCGCGCTGATCGGCTTTGTGATGCTGGTGTTCTGGAACGAGGAAGACCAGCATCCGCCCGGCCGCTCGATCGCCGCCGTCATCGCGGGCCTGTGGGCGGCGATGACGATCTGGGCTTTCATGGCGTCCAGCGTCACCTATGTCCATTATGCCAGGAACGGCCTCAGCCTGATCCCGCCGCGCGAACTGCCGACCGACAGCGACACCATGAAGGCCAACTCCTTCGCGCTGGTGACGAAATATCCCAGGGACCCCCGCGCCCACCTGTTTCGCGGCCTGTATTTCCTGGACCAGAACGACGTCTCCGACGCCGAGCCCTATTTCCGCAATGCCCAGCGGCTGGGCGCGGGCAGCCCGGTGATGAGCGCGGCCTACAGCAACTGGACCCGGGCGCTGCTGGCCGTCAGCGTGCGCTACCAGGGCCGCAAGGACGAAGCCATGGCCATCGCCGCCCCACTCTGCGACGACACCGACCTGGACGAACGCTCGCAGAAGACGCTGAGCATCATCAAGCTGTGCAACTAGCGCGGCGGCAGGCCGCCATTGCCCGGATTCATGTCCGGGATCGGGCCGCTGTTCGGTGACGTGCCCGGCAGCGCCCCGCCGCTATAGCCGGTGCCGGAGGTGCGGCACGCCGCGATGCCGCGATTCCATCCCGAGCGATAGGCCTTGTTGCTCTTGTATTCCGCATCGTCGCGCACGGTGGTGTCGTCATGGCGCTTGTCGGCATCCGGCCCATAGGCGCTGTTGCAGCCATCCTGGTAGCCGGCGCGATAATCCGGTGTCTTGCGCAAGGCGCGCGTTTCCTTGCTGACAAACAAGCCGCAGGCCGACAAGGGCAGGACGGCAAGCAGCAGAATGATCGCGCGGCGCATGGTTTCAATCCCGTGTTAACCAGGCCGTTTTACCCCGGATTAAGGGCGCGTGGCGCAAAATCGTCGCAATATTTCATATAAGAAATTATGGGGCGTGGCGTGGAGCGTACGGATTTTTCAAACCATCGTATGTTGCTGCTGGGCGGCAAGACCCATCCGCTGCTGCTGCTGCGCTCGATCCTGTCGGTGTTGGGTGTCACCCAGATCATCCATATCGATGATCCCCGCCGCGCCATCGAGCTGCTGAGCATGGAGATGTTCCACGCCATTTTCTATGACCCCAAGACCGAAGGCCATGACGGCATGGCTTTCCCGGTCGCGGCGCGACGCAAGGAATCCATGCTCAATCCGCTGGTGCCGATCTTCGCGCTGCAGGCGCGGGCCCGCCGCCACGATGTCGAACAGGCCCGTGACGCCGGCGTCACCGACGTCATCACCGTCCCGATCAGCCCCAGGACCCTGACGCTGAAACTGAAAGCCGCGCCGCGCCCCTTCATCGTGGCGCAGGAATTCTTCGGCCCCGACCGCCGCTCCAAGTCCCGTCCCTCCTGGTGGGGCCCGGACCGCCGCACCCGCGCCGCCCGCAAGCAGAAGATCGACTTTATAAACGTCTAAGTCTCTTTGGCACGGCGGGAACCTTTGGGGTAACGTGGCGTTTTAACGATCACATACCCCCCAGAAGGAATTTCCCATGTTGAAATCATTGGCCAAACTGGCAGCCGTCGCCGCCGTTGCCGTCACCGCTTTTGTCGTCCCCGCCCAGGCCGCCTCCGACAAGGTCGAATTGCTGCGCGACGCCAATGGCGTCGTCAACGACCTGCGCCACGACCCGGCCTTCGGCACCGCCCGCAACATGCTGCAGAATGCCGAAGCCATCTACATCGTGCCCAAGCTGGTCAAGGCCGGCTTCATCTTCGGCGCCGAAGGCGGCGACGGCGTGCTGCTGCACCGCACCGGCCGCGGCTGGTCCACCCCGCGCTTCTACGGCATGGGCTCGGCCAGCTTCGGCCTGCAGATCGGCCTGGAACAGGCCAAGCTGGTCTTCATCATAAACTCCAAGCGCGCCCTGCGCGGCATCGAAAAGGGTGAAGTGAAGCTGGGCGCCGGCGCCGGCATCACCGTCGTCACCCTGTCCAGCGCCGCCGAAGGCGCCACCACCACCCATGGCGGCGACATGGTGGTGTGGGCGTCTGGTACGGGCGCCTATGGCGGCCTGACCTTCAACGGCACCGTCATCAAGCAGGACAAGGACGAGAATGAAGTTCCGGCCAACGGCCCGGCCGCCCAGAAGCTGCGCGCCAACCTGGCCAGCATCTGGTAATAACGTCTCGTTTTCACGAAGCGGCGGCGCGCGGGTTTCACCCGCGCGCCGTTTGCGTTGGAACGCCATATCGCAGTTGCAACAAAATGGCCCGATGCACCCGCACAATAAACGGCACAATCATCGCCGCCCGGCTTTGTCACCGGACGGTTTTGGCATAGTCTCCCGGGCGCGCGGGCCAAGACCGGCGCGCCCCAATTCTTTGGAAACCCCCTAAAAGGAATTCGTCCATGAACAAGATCATGCTGCTGGCCGGCGCTGCCGCCCTGCTCGCCACCCCCGCCTTCGCCGACCTGGCCGGCGAACTGTCCACTGCCCAGACCCATGCCGGCATGGCTTCCACCCAGGCCGACATCATGATGGCCCACAAGCATCTGCAGCATGCCGTGAACTGCCTGGTCGGCCCGTCGGGTGACGGCTTCGACGCCGCCGCCGGCAATCCCTGCGGCAAGGCCGGCATGGGCGCGATCCCCGATTCCACCGACGCCGCCCAGAAGGCCAAGCTGACCTCCATCGCCATGACCGCCAAGGCCGGCGTCGCCAACACCGACCTGATGGCTTCGCAGAAGGTCGCCAAGGACACCGCCGACGCCATCGCTGCGGCTTCCAAATAGTCCAACGCTTCTATCTTGCGACAAAGGCGCGGCAGGAAACTGCCGCGCCTTTTCGTTTGGATCGATTGGCGTCGCTGGTGGTTGTCAGGCCAGGGTTGATCCCGCGCAAGGCGGACGATCCGGCATTCGCGCATCCTGCCTGGACCTGAACCGCCACAGCCTGCGGCGATGCCCACGCCAAACATTCGGAAAAAGCACCATGAAAGCGCTCGTCTATCACGGACCGGGACAGATGCGGCTGGAGGACCGGCCCATGCCGTTCATCGGCCTTGCGACCGACGCCATCGTCAAAATCACCAAAACCACCATCTGCGGCACCGACCTGCATATCCTCAAGGGCGATGTCCCGAGCTGCCAGCCGGGGCGCATCCTGGGCCATGAAGGCGTCGGCATTGTCGCGGAAGCCGGCGCCGGCGTCACCGGATTCGCCAAGGGCGATGCGGTGTTGATCTCCTGCATCTCGTCCTGCGGCAAATGCGAATATTGCCGGCGGGGCATGTACTCGCATTGCACCAGCGGCGGCTGGATCCTGGGCAACAGCATCGACGGCACCCAGGCGGAATATGTCCGCATCCCGCATGCCGATACCAGCCTCACCAAAATCCCGCCCGGCGCGGACGAGGAGGCCCTGGTGATGCTCAGCGACATCCTGCCCACCGGATTTGAGTGCGGCGTCCTCAACGGCAAGGTTGCGCCCGGCTGCACCGTCGCCATTGTCGGCGCCGGCCCCATTGGACTGGCCGCCCTGCTCACGGCGCGGTTCTACGCGCCCGCCCGCATCATCATGATCGACCTGGACGACAACCGCCTGGCCACCGCCATGCACCTGGGCGCCACCGACACCGTCAACAGCAGCGACGGCCAGGCCGTCGCGGCGGTGCTCAAGCTGACGGACGGACGCGGCGCGGACACGGTGATCGAGGCGGTCGGCATCCCCGCCACCTTCGAATTGTGCGCCGAGATCGTCGCGCCCGGCGGCACCATCGCCAATATCGGCGTCCATGGCACCCAGGCGGCGCTGCACCTGGAGCGGCTGTGGGACCGCAACATCACCATCACCACAAGGCTGGTGGACACCATCTCCACGCCGATGCTGCTGAAGACGGTGCAGGCCGGAACCATCGACCCGCAAAAGCTGATCACCCACCGCTTCACGCTGGACGCCATCGCCGACGCCTATGACACCTTCGGCCACGCCGCCGACACCAGGGCGCTCAAGGTCATCATCACCGCCTGACCGTGCGGCGCGCCAAAAAAAGACGCGCTATTCTTCGACCGGCGGATTTTCATGGGCGTGCAGCGCCTGGGCACGGGCCACCGCCTCGGCAACATTGCGCCGCGCCTCGGCCAGCGCCGCGTCGCGGCTGACGCGGGCCTCGGCAAGCGCCCTGCCCACTTCCAGGCGCACCTGCGCCAGGATGACTTTGGTGTTGGGGCGCGCTTCCCTGATGGCCTGGCGAACGCTCTCGCTGGTCCATTTGCGCGACTCGGCGCGGGCCAGCGCCTTTTCGGTCTCGGCGCTGGCGCGGTCCATCGCCCGCTCGCTTTCATCGCGGGCATGCTCCATCGCCTTTTCGCTTTCCGCGCGGGCCCGTTCCAGCGAGGCTTGGGCACGTTCGCGGTCATGCTCGGCATGGGCCAAGGCGTGTTCGCGCGCCTGTTCCGCCCGCGCCATGGCGCGCTCCATCCTGGCGTCCAGCGCAGCCGAGCTGGGAACATCCGGCGGCAACGGCGGCGCGGGCGGCATTGCGGGCATGGCAGGAACGGCGTCGACCGCCTGCACCGGCGCAACGCCATCCTGCTCTGAAGCGCGGGCATGCCGGTGCGTCGAGTGCGCGGGCGCGCTGGCCGTGTCCGCCGGCGGCGCGGTCTCGGGCGAAACCTGGGCCTGCGCGGCCGGCGGCGAGGCCTCCGCCCAGGCCAGGTCGGGCCGCGCCATCGCCAGGGCGAAAGCACAGGCCGAACCGAGGGCTGCCAGCTTGAGGGCATCCATGCGGGTCACGCCTTTGCGGGAAGGTTCGGGGGACAGAACGGAGGTGACGCGCGCCTCCAGGGTCGAGCCCGCCGCCATCGCCATGGCCATCAGGCGGGGACGGCCGGCGAACTCGGCCGCGACCTGCACCAGCTGGGTGGCATAGGCGCTAGCCTGCAGGCCCGAGGCCAGCACCGCGTCATCGGCGGCGATCTCGGCATCGCGGCGCAGGCGGCGCGCCCCCAACCACACCAGCGGATTGGGCCAGTAGAAGGCGCAGGCCAGTTCGGCCAGCAGCTGGGTGATGCTGTCGTGGCGGCGGATGTGAGCGCGTTCGTGGCGCAGCACCGCGTCCAGCCGCGCCTGTGGCCAGTGGGCGGCGGCGCGGGGCAGGAGGATGACGGGCTTGCGCAGGCCGAAGGTCATCGGTCCGCCGTCACCCAGGCGCACATCATCCATGCCCGCGAAGGCGGTGCTGCGCGCATACAGGCGGCGGAGCCCATGGGCGCCCAGCGCCAGCCGCGACAGGTGAAACACCATGCCGGCCAGCCACAACAGGCACAAAGGCGCCAGCAAGGCGGAGACGATGCCGTCCAGGCTCCAGCTGTCGGCATAGGTGGCGGTGACGGGCGCGGCCATGGTCACCACCACCGGCATGGCCGGTCCGGGATCGAGCGTCATCACATGCGCCCGCACCAGCAGCGCCAGCAGCGGCAGCGCCAGCAGCACGGTGAAGGCGGCAAGCCACAACAGGTGGCGCAGCGCGGCGCGGCCGCGGAAGAAGGCGGCGATCAGGAACACCAGCAGCGGCAGCAAGGTGGAAACCGCCAGCGCCTCGGCGGTGAACAAAAGGCAGCGCATGACGAAGAGTGTCATCGTCCCTCCTTGCGGGCTTTGTCGATCAGGGCGGCCAGGCGGTCGAGTTC
>JAQGLO010000101.1 GCA_028292825.1 Alphaproteobacteria bacterium
TGGCATCGACCTGGAACAGGGTCTCGGTCTCGAACACCCGGATGGCGCCGATCTCCTTCTTGGAGACCTCGCCCTGGCGGCAGATTTCCGGCAGCAGCCATTTGGGATCGGCATTGCGCTCGCGGCCGACATTCAGCCGGAACCAGACGCCATTCTGCATGTCGCCCGGCTTGGAACCGCGCGGTTCGCGGCTCGGCGCATGTTCGCGCGGCGTATATTCACGGGGGGCATGTTCACGCGGGGCATGCTCGCGCGGCGCATGATCACGCGGTGTGTGCTCACGGGGTGTGTGCTCACGGGGCGCATATTCGCGCGGGGTGTGTTCGCGCGGCGTGCGGGCCTTGTGATCCTTGGGACCCTTGTCGCCGCGCGGCTTGGAATCGCGCTGGAACACCGGCTCGTCGTCAATCTCTTCCGGCGCCGGCAGCCCGGCGCGGTACATCTTCACGAACGCCGCCGCCACGACACGGGGGTCGCGCGATTTCAGCAGCTCGTCGGCCATCGCCAGATCGTCTTCGCTGGCGTCGGTCAGCAGCGGATTGTCCAGCAACCGTTCCTGGTCCAGCTTGCGGATCTCGGCCGCCGTGGGGGCGCTGCCCCAAGTGGCGTTGACGCGGGCGCGGCCCAGCATTTCCTCGGCCTTGCGGCGGCGTGACGGCGGCACCAGCAAAACCGAAATGCCCTTTTTGCCGGCGCGCCCCGTGCGACCGCTGCGATGCTGCAGCACTTCGGCGTCATTGGGCAGGTCGGCATGGATGACAAGGCTCAGGCTGGGCAGGTCGATGCCGCGCGCCGCGACGTCGGTGGCGACACAGACCTTGGCGCGGCCGTCGCGCAGCGCCTGCAGCGCATGATTGCGTTCGCTCTGCGACAGCTCGCCCGACAGGGCGACGCAGGAAAAGCCGCGCTCGGTCAGCTGGGCTTCCATGTGGCGCACGGCGTTGCGGGTGTTGCAGAACACCAGCGCGCCCGGCGGGTCGAGGAAGCGCAACAGGTTGACCACCGCGCCTTCGATACGGTTGCCCGCAACGCGGATGGCGCGATATTCGATGTCGGCATGGCCGCTGGTTTCGCTGCGGGTGGCGATGCGCAGCGCGTCCTTCTGGTAATGCGTCGCCAGGGTAACGATGGACTTGGGCAAAGTGGCAGAGAACAGCAGGGTGCGGCGTTCGGCCGGCGTGGTCTCCAGGATGAACTGAAGATCCTCGCGAAAGCCCATGTCGAGCATTTCGTCGGCTTCGTCCAGCACGGCGCATTTCAGCGACGAGACGTTCAGCGCGCGGCGTTCCAGGTGATCGCGCAACCGTCCGGGGGTGCCGACGACGATGTGCGCCCCGCGGCCCAGTTCGCGGCGTTCGGTGCCGGGGTCCATGCCGCCGACACAGGAGACGATGCGGGCGCCGGCATAATGATACAGCCAGGCCAGTTCGCGCTGCACTTGAAGTGCCAGTTCGCGGGTCGGCGCGATGATCAGCGCCAGCGGATCGCGGGCCGGGCCAAAAGCCTCGGCGCCTTCCAGAAGAGTCTCGGACATGGCCAGGCCGAAGGCGATGGTCTTGCCCGACCCGGTCTGGGCCGACACCAGCAGGTCGCGGCCTTCCGCCTCTTCGCCCACCACAGCCAGCTGCACGGGGGTGGGGGTGTTGTAGTCGCGTTCGGCAAGAGCGCGGGCAAGGGCGGGATTGGAGGCAGGAAACGTCACGGGAACACTCTCGGCGGACTTGGGGGGAGGGAATTTTCGCTCTTCTTAGTCCCATCCGCGCAAAAAGATAGGTTCAGGGCTTCATGCCGCCTATGCCGGCCATCATCCGGCGGTCTTTATTGTCCTGCATCAACTGGTTAAGGCCGGCCATGGTGTCCAGCTTCAGCCCGCTGGGCGTGCCCAGTTCCGGGTCGGCGGTGATCTTGGAATAGCTCTCACTCGAGACTTTTTCCCACTTTCCCGCAGGCTTCTTGATCTCCAGGCTGGCGACGGTGGCCTTCAGCACCAGCCGGACAATGGCGTTGGCGGCGGTGCCGGGATGGGGCGAGCGCGGCTTGGTCAGGCTGGGGGCGCCGTCGATCAGCTGCCAGCCATTGGCCAGCGCCCAGGCGGTGATTTCGTCCTTGGTCATGCGCGGCTCCGATTTTTGATGGATAGCGAAAGGGCGGACTTCGATCCGAATTCGAGCTTGGGCAATTTAATTGTCCGGCCCAAAAAACGATACCCCCTCCCCCCTCGGTTGGCGCCAAGCGGTTGATGCGAAACGGATTGGGGAAAGCCTGTCCACACCGTCTGCCGCGTCTGCGCCAAACGGCGATCCGCTAAGTGATCGGCGAACAGGCGTGGATAGAGGCGGCGCATCTGTTTCATCGCCGCGATTCTACATCCCGGCTTGCGTGAGAGATACGTGGATATGCCGCCTCCGGCGGAACAACCATGGCGCAATCCGTAGCCGTTGTTACGTGGCACCAGGCGTGGATCAGTGTCCCGTGTCGGGGATGGAAACCCGCCAGGCCATCACCAGCGTGTCGACCTCTGCATTGGCCTCGTCCTGATAGTCCTGCCCGGCCATGTGGCCATGCCGGGTGATGAAGTCGTTGTCGCTGCCGACCAGCAGGATGTACTGGCCCGGCTTGCCGGCGGGCGCCAGCGCCAGGCTTTCCCACTTCTCGTACAGGTCATGGCTGTCGGCGGGCGCGCCATTGTGCAGGCCGAAGCGGTTCAGCTGGGCATTGTCGTTGAGATCGAGGAAATCCGACATCGCGACCGGGGTTATGTCGGCGCGCAGCACGCCCCTGGGGGCGATGCTGCCGGCCCTGTCGTCATACCGGCCGGCGATATCGGTGGCGCCGTGCAGGTCCAGCATCTCGATCCTGCGGTAGAGCGACTGGGCCCGCTTGCTGGCGAAGCCGCCGCCGCTGTCGCGGCAGAGCAGCAGCAGGCGATGATCGTCGATCGCCAGCATCTCGCTCTGGGCGGCGACACCGGTCTTGCCGCCGTCCTGGTAGGTGGGCAGCTGCACGGCATATTCATGGACCAGCCGCGGCGCGCCCGCGATGTCATAGACCAGCAGGCGCACATTGCGGCGGCTGGCCTTGGCGTCCGCCGGATCGAGATCCTGGCGCAGCGCGCTCTGGTTGACCACGAACAGGGTGCGGCCGTCGGGCGACACGCTCATGCCCTCGAAGCCCTGGTTGTTCTGGCGGCCGGTATCCGGATCGCCGCTGTCATACTGCGTGCCCCTGGGCGGGTTGTTCGACGAGAAGTTTTCCTTGCCGGCGCGCATGGGAATGAAGGCATCGGGTGGCCGGATGGCGCCTGTCATGCGGCCCCCGGCGTCATAGCGATAGACGTAAGGCCCGTATTCCTCGCCGATCCAGAAGCCGCCCTTGCCGGCCGGCGCCACGGACTCATTGTCCAGGCTGACATGGCCGTTGGCCGCCACCGGCAGGTCGGGCAGACCGGCTTGCGCGGGGCGCACAGCCACGGGATCGAGGCCGGTGGTGGCCACGCCCTTGTTGTCGGTCAGCAGCAGCGCGCCTTTGTAGGTCAGCTTGAGCTGGCCTTCATGGCCGGGATTGCCGTCATCGGGCGCCAGCGCCACATCGAAGGTCTGCAGCCGCGCCCGGTAGTCGGTGGTGCCCGCCGTGTTCCAGCCGCGATCCGGGAGCATGGCAACCCGGGCCTTGAAGCCGCTGCCCACAGGCTTCCAGCTTCCCGGCACCAGCATCATGCCCGAACCGAAGCCGCCCAGCGTCTCGCCCTGGGAATCAACCGCATCGGCGGGGACGCGCGCGACCCCGACCAGGGTTGGCGCTTCCCCGCCGGCAAAGGCGGGGAACGCCGGGAGAAGACACAACAGGATCAGCGCGGCGCGCATTGGCCTACAACGCTGCGCCGAAGGTCACGAAGAATTGCCGCGGCGCCGAGGAGTGGAAGACCAGCAGGCTGCCGGTGGGATCGGTGGGCGCGAACACGCTGTTGTCGAAGTTCGAGGCATAGCGGCGGTCGAACAGGTTGGTGACGTTGAGCGCCAGTTTCGCGCCGCTCAGCCCGCCAAAGGCGCCGAAGTCGATACCCGTGCCAAGGTCGAAGGTGGTGTAACCGCCAAAGCCCTGGTCGTTGGTGTAGGTGTAATAGCGCCGGCCGGTGAACTTGCCCTGCAGCGAAACCCAGAAGCCATCCTGCCGCATGGTCAGCACGCTGGAATAGAGCTGCTTGGGCGTATCCACCTGCTGCTTGCCGGCCGTGGCATAGAGCACACAGGTGGTGGTGCAGAAGTTGAGATCCTGGTCATAGGTGGTCTCGTTGTACGAGGCCGCATTGTACCAGGTCAGCCACGGCAGCGGCTGCCACTGCACGCCCAGTTCGGCGCCGTTGCTGGTGACGCTGCCGGCATTGTGGAAGGAGTTGCCGCAGCCCGGATTCTGCTGCAGGGCGGTGGCGCAGGGATTGTACTGCAACAACCGGTTGTCGAAATTCACATGATAGCCGGCCAGCGAAAGCTGCAGGCCATCGGTGACGAAGCGGTAGCCGAAGTCGATGCTGCGCGAAGTCTCGGGCACCAGCGTCGCGCCCTGCACGTCCCAGACCGGCTGGGTGACCGACTGCGGACCGAGTTTGAAGCCGCCCTGGAACATCGCCATGTTCTCGGAATAGCTGGCATACACTTCGTTCCCGGGCGCGAAGGCCCAGCGGGCGCCCGCCTCCGGCAGGAAAAAGTCCTTGGCCGTCAGGGTGCCGGTCGCGAACTGGGTGGAGGCCGGCGGCGCCGTCACGGCAATGCCCGACAAGGCCTTGGCATTCGACTTCGCATGCGAACCCTTGAAGCCGAAATCGATGCTCAGGGTGTCGTCGAGCAGCGAGACCGTGTCCTGCACATAGAATTGTTGCGTACCCCACTGGGTCTGCTGCACCCACTGGGCCGTGCTCGGCTGGCCCTTGACGAACTGGCCTAGGTCGAAGGGGCCGGTGACATTGGTCCAGATGTAGCGCGCGGCGCTGCTGGTGTTTTCCTCCAGCCAGCCGCCCGCCTGGATATGGTTGAAGTAGAAATCATAGGTCAGGCTTCCGACCACGCCATCGCGGTTGATGGTGTAGCGCGTGTCGCGCAGCTGGACCGGCAGGTCATCGGTGGTGGTCGTCGTGCCCTGGTTTGAGAGACCGGTGATGAAGTTGTTGCCGGCGCCCTTGTCGGTGTGGCGATAGATCTGCAGGCGGCCGACAAGCGCATCGGTGATGGCGTAATCGCCGGCGAGATAGAACAGGTCGTCGTTGCGCAGGATCTGGCCGTTGGTGAAGGTGACGTCGGCGGTCTTTTCCGGCGCCGTCGAATTGACGCATTTGGCGACCAGCGAAGGCACGCCGCAGGCGGCGCGGCTGACATAGCTGTTCCAGTCCGGCGCGTAGCCGCCCCAGTCGTAACCCAGGCGCGAAAGCATGTCCTTCGACAGATAGGGATCGTCGGCCTGGTTCGTGCGCGAAAGATCCATGAACGCCGTCAGCGTGCCGCGGTCGAACTTGTACTGGGCCTTGCCGTTGAGCTGCTTGCCGTAGGAGGTCTTGTAGGCATTCTGGTGCACGAACAGATCCTGTTCGCTGTACTGCCCGGACAGATAGGCCGAGAAGCCTTCATATTCACCGCTGTCGATGCGGGCGAAACTGCGCCGGCCGTCGCTGGTGCCGAAGGTCTGGGTGCCCACAAAGCCGAAATCCTGCTTCGGGGCGCTGGAGGTATAGGTCACCGCGCCGCCCAGGTTGCTGGTCGAGGCGATGCCGAGGCCGGCGATGCCGGTGGCGAGATCGGCGCGGCCCAGATTTTCCGAGATCAGCGCCCGGCTGATGGTGAGGCCGTTGTAATTGTTGTAGGCGCCGTCGCCCAGCGGCATGCCGTCGAGCGTATAGCCCAGATGCGTGGTGCTGAAGCCGCGCACCTGCAGGGTCATGGACTGTTCGTTGACGCCCAGCGCATCGATCGATTGCGCGCTGACGCCCGGCAGGATGTTCAGCGACTTCTGCACACTGGCGCCGGGCGGCTGCACGGTGAGGTTCGACGGCAGCAGGGTCGAGACCGAGCGGGTCTGGCCGGTGCCGATGACGACCACGGATTCAACATCGCCGCCGTCCGTCGTGGCGTCCGCCCGGGCGGCGCCGATGGCCAGCGCGCTGGTGGAAATCGTCAAGGCGAGCAGCAAGGCGCAGCGGCGGCTGGTGGTCAGGCAAGGCATCGGAAAAATCCCCAGGACGCAAAGATGGTTCAGCAGGTGCCGCATCCCCGCAGCACTGCACCGACCGGGTATCTCCCGATCACGAGGGGCTTACTGGGCGTTTGTGAAGCTTGTGCGACGGCCGGCTTGCCTTTGTGTCGCGGGCCGGCAACCTCGACGATCAACCCGACCGCACGGCTGCGAAAAGTCTTTGCATGAGGGCGAGAACGTGCCCAGCGTTTTTGCTGCCACCGCCACGAAGACGCGGAAGCTTGGGGCAGCAAGGCTTTGCGCGATAAAAAACCTGCGGCGGCCACCTGGCCCGGTCTCCAACCACGCCGGGACGAATAGAGGGCTGGCATAACGGTTGGATATGCCCACCAGTTGGACGGCCCCCAGAGGGGAAACAACAGACATTGGCGATTTAAATGGTGGGCGCGACAGGGATCGAACCTGTGACCCCTTCCATGTCAAGGAAGTGCTCTCCCGCTGAGCTACGCGCCCCACCTGCGAGGAAGGACGGCCTCTATACAGTCGGGGTATGCGGGGGGCAAGCGGGGCTTTTTGGGCCGCCCGGAGCGGGTTTTTGGCCGGGGCGGCCTAGGCCGCCGCCAGCATCCGGTCCACTTCCGCCACGATCTCGCGCAGGTGGAAGGGCTTGGACAGGACCTTGGCCTGCTTGGGGGCGCCCGACGCCGGATGCAGCGCCACGGCGGCAAAGCCGGTGATGAACATGATCTTCAGCGCGGCATTCATTTCGGCGGCGCGCTTGGCCAGTTCGATGCCGTCCATGCCGGGCATCACGATGTCGGTCAGCAGCAGGTCGAAGGTGAAGCCCTTGATGCATTCATAGGCGTCACCGCCATCGCCGAAGTCGGTTACCGCATGGCCGGCCTTGACCAGGGCCGCGGCAAGGAACTTGCGCAGGGATTCATCGTCTTCCGCCAATAGGATATGCGCCATGTCGACCCCGTCACCCGTCCCCATGTAAGCCTATACAGGGTAAAGCTGTAAACCACGGTTAACGCAGGAACCTTGCCTTGCCCGCCCCCCGGTGCAACCTTGGCGGCGGCAAAGAGTCTTTCATTGCATGGCTGAGCCAGAAAACGCGCCTTTCCGCCTGGACCGCCCGGTACGCCAGACCGTGCCCTTCCTGTTCGCCTCCCCCCATTCCGGCCGCGTCTATCCCGCCAGCCTCTTGGCGCGGACCCGGCTGGACACCACCACCCTGCGCCGGTCCGAGGACGCCTTTGTCGACGAGCTGTTCGCCGGGGCCGTGGGCCTGGGGGCGCCGCTGCTGGCGGCCCAGTTCCCCCGCGCCTGGCTGGACGTCAACCGCGCCGCCGCCGAGCTGGATGCCGGCATGTTCGACGGCGCGCTGCAGGTGCCGGTGGATGCGCCCACGCCGCGCGTGGCGGCCGGGCTTGGCGTCATTCCCCGCATCGTGCGCGACGGGGCCGAGATCTATCGCGGCAAGCTGGACCGCGCCGAAGCCGATACCCGGCTGGAACAGCTGTACAAGCCCTATCACCGGGCGCTGGCCGCGCTGATGGCCGAGACGCGCGCCCGTTTCGGCGTGGCGGTGCTGATCGATTGCCATTCCATGCCGTCCGCCCTGTCGGTGCCGGACATTGTACTGGGCGACCGTTACGGCGCCTCGGCGGCGCCGTCGCTGACAGCCCGCGCAGAGGCCGCCTTTGCGCGCGAAGGCTTTTCGGTGGCGCGCAACACACCTTATGCCGGCGGCCATACCACGGTGCAGTATGGCAAGGTCGCGTCGGGCTGCCACGCGCTGCAGATCGAGATCAACCGCGCGCTCTATCTGGATGAAGACCGCATCGCCAAGCGCCCCAGCTTTGAATCGGTGCGCGCCCGCCTGACGCGGGTGCTGGAACAGCTGACGACAATTTCCATTGCCAGCCTGGGCCGGCCTTCGTCTCTTCCCGAAGCCGCCGAATAGCTATTTCGCCGCCTCGGCCAGCCGCGCCATATCCACCAGCTCCAGCGTGCCAGAGGCGTAATTCGTCACCAGCAGCGTCTTGCCGTCCGCCGTCAGCTTCAGTTCACGCGGAAAGCCGCCCGCGGGGATGCTGGCCTGCGGCGCGGCGAGATTGCCGGCGTCCAGCACCGACACCGACTGGGCGTCGCCGCCGCCAAAGCGGTTGGAGTTGGTGACGAACACCTTGCCGTTCGCCGCCGCCACGCCCACCGGCGCGGTGCCTACGGGAACCTGCGCAACAAGGGCATGGTCGGAGTCATTGATTAGCCTGGCAGTATCGAACGCCAGCAGCATGTTCTGGCCTCGGGCGCTGACATAGGCGCGGGCGCCGTCCGGCGACAGCGCCACGCGCACCGGGCTGCAGCCCGCCGTGACCCGCGCCAGCACGGAATCGGACGGCGCGACGGCGGCCTTGGCGACATCGATCACCAGCAGGACGCCGGGTCCATGACTGTGTCCGCCATTTTCGCTGCAACCGCCGCCGGCGGATGCCGCCTCGCTGGTGCTGTAGAGAAGGCGGCCGCCCGGCGAGAAGGCCAGGCCCACCGGCGCATCGCCGGTGCGGATCTCGCCGATCGGCTTGGCGCCCTTGCCGGCGAGAATGCCGGCGAAGTCATGGACGGTGATGGCGGCGTTGCGCTCATCGCTGACGAACAGCAGGTGCTGGTCCGGACTGAAGGCGGCATAGATGCTGCCGGCGCCGGTGCGGTCGTTGAGATAACCCATCGCCGCCTTGTCATCACCGGCGATCAGCCTGGCCGTGTCGAACAAGGTCACGCCGCCGCCATTGGCCGCCACCAGGAAACGTCCATCCGGGCTGAGCGCCATGCCGGTGACCTGGCCGATGGCCGGCAGGTTCTGCGCGATGGTGACCGCGCCTTCTCCGCGCTTGAGGACCAGGACATGACTGTCCTTGGCGGTGAGGGAGACGAAGATGGTGCAGCCATCGGCGCTGGCGACGGCGGAAAAAGGATGACCGGGCACCGCCACATGCGTCACGGCATCGGGCATCGGCGTGTTGCAGTCGGCGTGCGCCATCTGGGTGCCCAGCAACAGCCCCGCCGCCGCCAACCCCAGACATGTTCCCTTCCCTGCGGCCATGATCGGCTCCTCTTGTTGGCCGCATCTGACCGCCAAACCTCCGCAGAATAAAGCGCAGTTTTTGGCCCGAATTTTGTGGCCTGGGCAGGAGTGCGCGAGCGACGTGGACGTTGGTCCACGAGCGACCGCACGACGAACCCAGGACGCAAAAGGCGGAGCCAAAAAAAATGGCCGCTCCGAGGAGCGGCCAAGTTCAGGGAGGAAACGCCCAGGAAGGGCGGCGGCCTCGCGATCGAAATCGCGATACCGCGCTGCAACAATATGCCGATGCCCGAACTTGTCCGCAAGACGAAAGTCGCTGGATTCTGCGCAAATTGCCGCAGAAACGCTGGGGAAAATCCGCGACCCTGCCTTTAATTGTCGCAAATGCCGCCTTCCTAATCATTTGTGCGATGCAATAAGCATCACAACAGAATTGTGACAGAGCACCCCCATGTTCCGAACTGGCCCGGCGGCAAAAGCAGCCAAAACGGGACTCGCGGACGGTTTTCTCCGTATCCGGATGAAGTGTCGCGCCATCTTCGAAGGTTAACGACCACTGATTCATCGCACCGTCGCATCCACGCAACAAAAGATTCGCGCGAAGCATCTATCCACGCCGCAGATAAGGCTGGAGACACCCGATGGCCGAGGTTGCGTTTTTCGACAATGCGCTGGGCGCGTTCAATCCCACCCGTTCCAGTGCGCCGCCAACGATCGCCACCGATACGGCCCGCTTCGCGCGCCACCGCACCATCTTCATTTCCGACACCCATCTGGGCACGCGCGGCTGCAAGGCCGAGGCGCTGGCCGACTTCCTGGCGCACAATGACTGCGAGACGCTGTTCCTGGTGGGCGACATCGTCGATGGCTGGCAGCTGAAGCGCCGCTGGTACTGGACGGAAGCGCAGAACGAAGTGGTGGCGCAGGTGCTGCGCAAGGTCGATGCCGGCACGCGCGTCATCTTCGTGCCCGGCAATCACGACGAATTCGCCCGCGACTATGCGGGGCGGCTGTTCGGCGGCATCGAGATCGTCAGTGAAGCCATCCACGAAACCGCCGACGGCAAGCGCTTCTGGGTGCTGCATGGCGACCGCTTCGACGGCGTCATTTCCTGCGCCAAGTGGCTGGCTCATGCCGGCGACTGGGCCTATGGCATGGCGCTGCGCTGGAACGACATTCTGTTTTCCGTGCGCAAGCGCTTCGGCCTGCCCTATTGGTCGCTGTCGGCCTGGCTGAAGCACAAGGTCAAGAACGCGGTCGAGTATATCTCCCGCTTCGAGGAAATCGTGGCGCGCGAAGCCCAGATGCGCGGCGTCGACGGCGTGGTCTGCGGCCATATCCATCACGCCGAAATCCGCCGCATCGGCGACGTCCTCTACCTCAATGACGGAGACTGGGTTGAAAGCTGCACTGCCCTTGTCGAAGATGCCCGCGGAGTTATGGAGATTCTGCGCTGGGAAACCCCGCCTCAGAGAAGCGCCGCGCAATCCGGCGGCAAGTCCTCTGGGCTGGCTCAAGCCGGCCGCCGCAAAGGCGCGCCAAAAGCAACGCTTGTACCCGCGTAGGTTTCAGCGCCTTCAGCCCGGCCCGATTCCCGGCGTGGCGGCGCATTTGAAGATCCTCATCGTCACCGACGCCTGGACGCCGCAGGTCAATGGCGTGGTCCGCACCCTGGAAATCCTGGGCCAGGACCTGTCCAGCCTGGGCCACAGCGTGCGCATGATCACGCCGCTTGGGCGGCGCACCTTTCCCATGCCGACCTATCCTGAAATCCGCCTGGCCTTTTTCCAGAAGCGCGCCTTGACGCGCGAGATCCGGGACTTCGCGCCGGACGCCGTGCATATCGCCACCGAAGGCAGCCTGGGCCTGGCGGCGCGCGCCGTCTGCCGCAAGCATGGCATTCCCTTCACCACCGCCTTCCACACCCGCTTCGCCGAATATGTCCATGCCCGCTTCCGCTTTGTGCCGGAATCGCTGGTATGGCGCTGGCTGCGCCGCTTCCATGCGCCGGCCACCGCCGTGATGGTGGCGACCCAGACCCTGAAGACCGAACTGGCCGGACATGGTTTCAGGCACCTGAAATTGTGGTCGCGCGGCGTCTATACCGATCGCTTCCGGCCCATCCCCGATGCCGTCCATCCCTGGGCGGGCCCGACCTGGATCTATGTCGGGCGGGTGGCGGTGGAGAAGAACATCGAAGCCTTCCTGGCGCTGGACCTGCCCGGCACCAAGCTGGTGGTGGGCGACGGCCCCGCCCGGAGCAGTCTGTCGCGCAAATATCCCGACGTGAAATTCGCCGGCGCCCTGACGGGCGAACCGCTGGTGCGCGCCTATGCCGCCAGCACGGTCTTTGTCTTTCCCAGCCGCACCGACACCTTCGGGCTGGTGGTGCTGGAGGCACTGGCCTGCGGCTTGCCGGTGGCGGCCTATCCGGTGGAAGGCCCCCGCGACGTGGTGGGGCCGGACGTGCCGGGCGGCAGCCAGGTGGCGGTGCTGGACGAAGACCTGCGCACGGCCTGCCTGGGGGCGCTCCAGATCGCCAAAAACCCGAACGCGCTGACACCCCGGGCCTTTGCCGAAGCGCGCTCCTGGCGCGCCTGTACCCTCCAGTTCCTGCGCAATCTGGCGGTGGAGCCGGACGAGGACTAAACCCTTGGCGGACGGGGCTTATCGAAGCCCTCAAGACAGGCTAGAACCGGATCGCAAAGCCTCAAGGTTCCGCTTCCCGCATGCCTTCGTCCAACCGCCTCACGGCCCGCGAGTATGCGTTTTTGGGGCTGGCGATCCTGTTCTGGGCCGGCTTTGTCATCGTCCTGGGCAAAGACACCAGCTGGGACTTCCGCAATTACCACTGGTACGCGCCCTATGCCCTGCTGAACCACCGCATGGGTGTCGATGTGGCGGTGGCCCACCAGGCCAGCTACTACAATCCCTATCTCGACATTCCCTTCTATTGGCTGGCCACCCATACCCATTCCTGGATCGCGCTGGGGGTGCTGGGCGGCGTCCAGGGCGCCGCGGTGGTGCCGCTGTACCTGATGGGCCGTTCGGCGCTGCGGGTGGTGGTAGCGGCGCGCGACATCAAGCTGATGGCCGGGGCGCTGGCGCTGCTGGGCCAGGTCGGGGCGCTGACGCTGACCGAGTTCGGCACCACCTATTACGACAATGTGATGAGCGTCTTCATCCTGGCGGGGCTGGCGATCATCGTCTGCAAGCGCGAGACCCTGCGCGCCGGGCCGCTGGGCAAGGTGGGCGGCATCACCGTCATCGCCGGGCTGATCACCGGCATGGCGATGGGCCTGAAGCTGCCGGAAATGCCCTTCTGTGTGGGCTTCGCCGCGGCGCTGGTGGCGGTGGGCGGCAGCTGGAAGCATCAGCTGACCCGGCTGGTGGCGGGCGGCGTTGCGGGACTGATCGGCTTCGCCATCTTCAGCGCGCCCTGGATGGTCTACATGTACCATCTGACCGGCAATCCGCTGTTTCCCTATTTCAACGAATACTGGAAGTCGCCGCTGGCGCTGGCGGCGCCCTACCGCGACCTGCGCTTCGTGCCCACCTTCCGGCCCTGGTGGCAGCAGCTGTTCTTCCCGGTCATGTTCACGATGGACTGGCATATCGCCGACGATCTGGGCTTCCAGGATATCCGCGTCTGCCTGGCCTATCTGCTGGTGATCGCGGCGGGCGCGGTGTGGCTGTTGCGGCGCGAAAGCCGCGACCCGCTGCTGGACAAGCGCGCCACCGCCATCCTGTTCGGCTTTGCCGCCGCCAGCTATTTCGCCTGGCTGAAATTCTTCGCCATCTATCGCTACATCATCCTCTACGAAATGCTGGCGGTGCTGCTGATCATCGGCGCCGTGGGATTGTTCCCGCTGCCCCGGCGCACCCGCTATCTGGTGCTGGCGGGCCTGTGTGCGGCCTGTCTCCTGTTCGCCCGCAGCGACTTCCTGGAACGCGCGCCGGTGGAAGACCCCTATGTCGCCGTGGCGCTGCCGCCCATCCCGCGCCCGGACAAGACCATGGTGGTGATGACCGGCGATGCGCCCATGGGTTTCATTGCCACCACCCTGCCCAAACAGATCGCGGTGCTGCGGATCGATGGCTGGATGGTGCAGCCGCGCGACGGCACCCGGATCACAAAGGACATGATGCGCCGGGTTTCAGCGCACCTGGCGGGCGGCGGCGATCTTTATCTGATCGCCGATGCCGGCGACATGGGCAGGGCCCATGACGCCCTGGCCGACTACCGGCTGGCCATCCGCTGGTCGGAATGCCAGCAATTCGATACAAACATCATCGGCACCTATCAATGGTGTCCGCTGGCGAAGAAAAACTAGGCTTATGAAAATCGCCGTCCTGGTGCCCTGCTACAATGAGGAAGCCGCCATCGCCAAGGTGGTGGCCGACTTTCGCACGGTGCTGCCGGATGCGGTCGTCTATGTCTATGACAACAATTCCAGGGACCAGACCATGGCACGCGCCGCCGCCGCCGGCGCGGTGGTGCGCAGCGAACCGCGCCAGGGCAAGGGCAATGTGGTGCGCCGCATGTTCGCCGACATCGAGGCCGACCTGTATCTGCTGGTGGACGGCGACGACACCTATGACGCCGCCGCCGCGCCGGCCATGATCGCGCAGATGGTGGCCGAGGGCGCCGACCTGTTGACGGCAAAGCGCATCCACACCCAGGCGGACGCCTATCGTCCCGGCCATGTGCTGGGCAACAAGCTGCTCACCGGGCTGACCAGCTGGCTGTTCGACGTGCATCTGTCGGACATGCTGAGCGGCTATCGCGTGTTTTCGCGGCGCTTCGTCAAGACCTTCCCGCTGAAGGCGGAAGGCTTCGCCATCGAGACCGAATTCACCGTCCATGCCGTGCGCCTGATGATGCCGCTGGCGGAGACGGACACCCATTACAAGGAACGCCCGGTCGGCTCGGTGTCCAAGCTCAACACCTGGCGCGACGGCTTTCGCATCCTGTTCTTCATCGCCTATCTGCTGCGCGAGGAACGGCCGCTGATGTTCTTCACCGCGATCGCGGCCGTGTTCGCCGCCGTGGCACTGGCGATCGGCGCCCCGCTGGTGCACGACTATCTGCAGACCGGCCTGGTGCCCCGCCTCCCAAGCGCAGTGCTGGCCACCGGCCTGATGATCATCGCCTTTTTGTCCTCGGCCTGCGGCCTCATCCTGGACAATGTCACGCGCGGCCGCTGGGAAGCCAAGCGCGTCGCCTATCTCGCAGTGCCCGGCCCGCAGGACCTTTCGTCCCGGTGACAACGGTCGGCTATCTCGCGCGCCATCCCTTTGTGCGCTTCGCCGCGGTGGGCGGCGCCGGCTATTTCGTCAATCTCGCCGCCTTGTGGCTGGGCACCCACCAGCTGGGCCTGAACAGCTATCTGGCCGGGGCCTTTTCCATCTTTGTTGCCATGATCTTCACCTGGCTGGGCAACCGCTATTTCACTTTTGCGGCGCGGCGGGCGCGCGGCAGCGCCCGGGCCGTGGCGCGGGAGTTCGTCACTTTTGTCGGCGCCAACCTGCTGGGCGCCGTGGTGAACTATGCCGTCTATGCCGGCCTGCTGCGCTACGCCGCCGCCCCGTTCGACGACAAGTATATCGCCCAGGCCTGCGGCGTCGGGGCGGGACTGGTGTTCAACTTCACCTTGTCGCGCCTGCTTGTGTTCCGTGCGGCCGCCTGACGTGTCCAGGAGCTGGCTGGCCGGCCTGTTGCTGCTGATGGCGTCTGCTGCATCGGCCGATCCCACCATCCATATCCAGTCCGAGACCTGGACACTTGCCGACGAGCGCGGCTATGGCGAATTCATCGCCGGCATCGGCGCCAGCTTCTGCCGCACCGTGGACAGTTGCCTGCGCGATCCCGCCAATCCCTTCCGCGCCGGCGATCCGCCCGATTTCACCTTCCGGTCCGACTGCGCCGACCTGCCGTATTTTTTGCGCTTCTATTACGCCTGGAAGCGGGGCCTGCCCTTTTCCTATGTCTCCGATGTCAGCCCGCGCGGGCGGGCGCGCGACATCCGCTACAGCGCCCGCGGCAACCAGGTGGAAGAACGGCGCGACGTGCGGAGCGGCGACAATGCGCTGGCGGTTCTGGAGCATCTGCGCGACCAGATCTCGTCGGCCACCTACCGCATCCATCCGCTGCTGGAGGGCGATGACCTCTATTCCCCCGCCATCACCCCGCGCAGCATCCGCCCCGGGACGGTGATCTATGATCCCAATGGCCATCTGGCGGTGGTCTGGAAGATCGAGGGCGATGGCCGCATCCGCTATATCGATGCCCATCCCGACAATTCGCTGACGCGGGGCTATTACGATCAGCGCTTTGTGCGGGCTTCGCCGGGCATGGGGGCGGGCTTCAAGAACTGGCGCCCGGTTCGCCTGGTCGGCGCGACAAGGGCCCGCGACGGATCGCTGGTGGGCGGGCGGATATTGCTGGCCCCCAATGCCGAAATCGGCGATTTCGCCCTCACCCAGTTCTTCGGCACCGGGGCGCCGCCCGGGGATGACAGCGACTGGCGGCGCGGCGCCTTCGTGCTGAACGGGCAGAGGCTGGACTGGTACGACTATGTCCGTGCTTCGCTCGGCGGCGGCGGGCTGCATTTCGATCCCCTGCGCGAGATCGCCGACATGGTGGCTTCGAACTGCGCCGACCTGGGCTACCGCGCCGACGCGGTGACCCTGGCGCTTGCCACCGGCATCCAGAACCAATCCCAGCCCGAACGGCTGCCGCCCAACATCTACGGCACCGAGGGCGACTGGGAGACCTGGTCCACGCCATCGCGCGACGCCCGCCTCAAGACCGCCTTCAAGGAGGTGCGCGACAATGCCCAGCGCTTTGTCACCTTGTGGCGGGCAGGCGATCCGCAGCTGAATTACCGGGGCGGCGACCTGCCCGGGGACATGCTGGCGGTCCATGACCGCGCCGCCGCCGGCTGCACCCTGTCCTATGCCCGCAGCGACGGCAGCCGCATGCTGCTGAACTATGAAGAGGCAAGGCGGCGGCTCTTCCGCCTGTCCTTCGATCCCCATCACTGCGTGGAACTGCGTTGGGGCGCGGTGGCCGGGGAACTCGCCACCTGCCGCGACGGCGCCCTGAAGCGCCGCTGGTATGACGCCGAGCAGCGGCTGCGCAACCAGCTCGACCGCACCTATGAAGCGCGGATGGATTTCACCCTGGACGAACTGGAAGCCGGCCTGCCGGGCACCGGACCGCTTGCCGCCCCCGATACCGATGCGCGCGGCTATCTGCTGGGCGAGCAACAAACCCGGCCTCAAGCAGCGAAGCGGTAGGCCATAAAAAAAGGCGCTGACCGAAGTCAGCGCCTTTCTGTTTGATGCAAGCCTTGCGTGCTACTTGCGCGAAGCCAGCGACCAGAGATGGGCGACCATGGCGTCCTTGGCCGGTTCCTTGACCTTGGCGAAGGCGGCCACGGCGTCGGCCTTCTGGCCGGCGGCGAGATAGGCATGGCCCAGGCGGATCTGGCCGTTGGCCGGATCCTTCAGGGGCTTCTTCAGGCCTTCCTGGATGACGGCAATAGCGTCCTTGGCCTTGCCCTGGCCGATCATGTCCTCGCCCACCTTGATCAGGGCGTCGCCCTGCGGCTGGGTGCGGGCGGCGGCCAGGTTCTTCTGCAGATTGGCGGCATTGGCAGCCGCCTGGGTCTTGGCCAGGTTGAGCAGGCGGGTGGAACGGTCGTCGGTCAGCACCTTGGCGGCGATGCCCTTTTCCACAATGCTCTGGGCTTCCGCGGCATTGCCCAGCTGCAGGGCCAGCTGTGCCAGCAAGGTGTATTCGTCCTTGGTCTGGATGTTGCCGGTGATCAGGCGGATGCGGTTGATGTCCAGCGAGTTGTGGTCGTTCAGGCCACTGGTGCGGTCGCTGAGCTTGAGCAGCAGCTTCCAGTGCTCGGCCTTGCCGCCGCGGCTGACCAGGCTTTCCAGCGCCGCATGCTGGGTGGCGTCGTCGCCGGTCTCATAGGCGCAGCGCGCCTGCAATTCCAGCGCCGTATCGCCGCCGGCGCCGCCCAGCGACTTGCTGTAGCGCACGCAGCCGGCGAAATCGCCGCTCTTGTAATAGGCCTGGCCTACGATCAACTGCGACTGGCCGTCGAAGACGTTCTGCTTGCGCAGAAAGTCGGCGTCGGCAATCACGTCCTTGTAGCGGCCGGCATTGTAATCCTGCGCGAACTTGGCCTTGGCGCCCTGGGGGGTGTTCGGATCAGCCGAGGACACCGCGATCAGGTTCTTGAACGAGGCGATGATGCTGCGATCGTCCGAGGTAGAGGCAGCTGCCTCGGCTTCGTTCAGCTTGGCCTTGGCCGCGCCATAGTTCTTGGCGGCGATCAGGGATTTGGCTTCCGTCAGCAGGGCGCCGACCTTGGCGCTGACGGTCGCGGCCTGGGCCGGGACGGCCAGTACGAAAGCAGCGCCGCCGACAGCGGCAGTGCCCAGAAGGATTGCCGTCAGAGCGGCACGCAGATTACGGGCAGTCATAAGCAAGACCTCTTTCGCATCATAAAACGGGAAAAGCGCGCGGGGTTGCCGCGCGCTTTGAACCCACGGCTGTGACCCTCACAACCTAGTTATACTGATCAATGCCGGTAAATCCAATATGTGTCGCGCCAATACGCTGGGCATCGGCCAGCACGCGGGCAACGGCGTCATATTTCGCCAACCGGTTGGGGGTGACATGGATTTCGTCCTGCTGATCGTTCGGCTTCTTGGCGATATCGGCCAGGTAGGAATCCATCGTGGAACGGTCCACGGCGGTGCCGTTCCAGGTGATGGTGCCGTCAAAGTCCACGCCCAGATCCACCGTCGGCGGCACGAATGTCGGCGGGGTAGCGTTGGGAGCAGGCATGTCCAGCTTCACCGCGTGAGTCTGGATCGGCAGGGTGATGATCAGAAGCGTCAGCAGAACCAACATCACGTCGATAAGCGGCGTGGTGTTCATTTCCACCATGACTTCGCCGTCAGCAGTACTCGCACTCATTGCCATGACGGATTACCTCAGTAGCTGTTGGCTTCCAGCGAGTGGGGTTCGGTGATGAAACCCACTTTCTGGATGCCGGCCTGCTGACAGGCCAGGATGACGCGACCGATCGCCTCGAAACGCACACTGCGGTCGCCGCGAATATGCACTTCAGGGAACGGCTTGTGACTGGCCTGGGCCCGCTTCAGCGCATCAACGAAGTTCTTGCGCATGGTGGGCTGATCAACCGGCACGTTGTTGTAGTAGATGGTCTCGTCTTCGGTCACCGCCACCACAATATTCTCCGGCTTCGTCACCGTGACAATATTGCGGTAGGTCGGCAGCTTCAGCGGGATCGTCTTGTTGATCACCGGGATGGTGACCAGGAAGATGATGAGCATCACCAACATCACGTCCACCAGGGGGGTGGTGTTAATCGTGACATTCAGTTCTGCGACATCGTCTTCCACGGCGTGTTGGACGTCGATCGCCATACGAATGGTCTCCTAAGCGCGGATTGGCTGCGCTTACTTGCTCTTGCTGATGAGATAGGCCTGCAGGTCGCCGGCGAAGGCGCGCAGCTTCTCGGTGATGACCTTGTTGCGACGGATCAGGTAGTTGTAGAGCAGCACGGCCGGAACCGCGACGCCCAGACCCAGGGCGGTCATGATCAGCGCTTCACCGACCGGGCCGGCGACCTTGTCGATCGAAGCCTGGCCAGCCACGCCGATACCGATCAGGGCGTTCAGGATGCCCATGACGGTTCCCAGCAGGCCGACGAACGGCGAAACCGAACCGACCGAACCCAGGAACGCGATGCCGCCCTGCATGCGGGCATTGGCGTCTTCCAGCTGGCGGGTCAGGGTCATGCCGATCCAGTCATTCAGGCCGACCAGGGTGGTGCCGCCGGCGCTGGCCTTCAGGCCGGCTTCGGCGATGCCGCGGAACACGGAGTTCTTGGGCAGCTTGTCCACGCCTTCATTCAGGGTGGCGGAGGTCCAGAACTTCTTCTCGACCTGCGAAGCCTGGCCGAGGATGCGCTGCTGGTCGATCCACTTGGTGAAGAAGATGTACCAGGTGCCGGCCGACATGATCGCCAGGGCGACCAGGATCAGCTTCGAGATCCAGGTGCCTTCGGCCCAGATGTGGCCCAGCGAATACTGGGTGGGGACTTCCGCGGCGGCAGCGCCCGAGGGCTTGTCGTTGGCGGGAGCCGGGGCGGCGGTCTGGGCCATCGCGGGGGCGATGGGGGCCAGGCTGGCAACCGGGGCCATCGGGCTCAGGCTGGACATGAAGACGACAGCCAGAGCGATCGCCAGTTTCTTGAAGTTCATTTTTTACTCTCCGTGGTAAACCAGATGCGTTGAAAGGGGTGTTGAATTACTTCGCGTCTTTCAGGTCCCATTTGACCGAGACGCGGGTCGAAACTGCGACCGGAGCGCCCTGGTTGGTGGGGGGCTGCCAGCGCCAGCGCTGCTTCACATATTCACACGCCGCGGTGTCGAGGCGTTCCGAGCTGGACGTGGTCACGACCTTGCAGTCGTCGACGTTACCTTCGGTGGTGATATGGACTTCCATCAGGGTGGTGCCCTGTTCGTTCAGGCGCACCGAGATCGGCGGATAGGGCGGCAGGCTGTGGGTGCGCATGACGGGCTTGAGCGGATCGCTCGACGCCACGGCGCGCGGCGGCGGCGGCGTCGGCGGCGCGGCCTTCTGCACGGTCACCGGTGGCGGGGCCGCGACGGCGACCTGGAAGTCCGGCACGATGGCGACCGGCGGCGGCGGCTTCACCAGATCCGGCGGCGGCGGCGGCGGGGCCTTGGGAATTTCCTTCTTGGTATCGACGGTCGCCTTGATCTCCTGAAGCTGCTTCATCAGGGCGCCCTGATTCAGCGCGGCGACCAGACCGCCGATGGCCAGGACATGCAGGCCGACGACAATCGCGATGCTCGTGGCGCGGCTCGACGCGCTTTTCTTTTCGGCACTCAGATGATTTGGACGTTCCATGCGCTCTCACTCAAGACAGAAGGAACCCGGCACTTTGGTGCGCCCCGGGTCCGATGAATTTTTCGAGACCAGTTAGTCTAACCGAACTTACCCAACCTGACGCCTATGTTGGCGTCTTGCCGGCCGCTTTTAAAGCAATCGCTTACCCTCTTGGCAAGAGGCATGAGCGAGGCTGTTGTTGCGCCGCTGGCATCATCCCATCACCACAGCGTGACGCAATGATTTTTTTCTGACCAGCATGAGGCTATTGCGCATGCACACTTCGCACATGCAGCAAATTGCATGAAACAGCTTAAAACCTTGAACAAGACGCATGAATCACCCACGCGCGATGCGGTGACATGTCGGTTCATCCGCAATAAATGCCTGCAAAAACAGCCACGGAAGCCGCCTCCCGGCAGCAAGGTTCCTTGCGACATTGTTGCTTTTGCCGAAGCGAAAAAATCAGCGATGCTCCGCGCAGGTTCATGACATTTGAAGGACATCCCGAATGCGATATCTCCACACCATGGTGCGCGTATCCGACCTGGACGCGTCGCTGGACTTTTATTGCGCCAAACTTGGGCTGGTGGAACTGCGCCGGATGGAGAATGAAAAGGGCCGTTTTACGCTGGTTTTCCTGGTGACACCGGACGATGCGGCCAGGCTCAAGGCCGATCCGCACGCGCCCGAAAGCCCGGCAATAGAACTGACTTATAACTGGGATGAGAAAGGCTATGCGGCGGGGCGCAATTTCGGCCACCTCGCCTACCGGGTCGACGACATCTATGAGGTTTGCAAAAGATTGATGGCAGCGGGCGTCATCATCAACCGGCCGCCGCGCGACGGCCACATGGCTTTTGTCCGCTCGCCGGATGGTGTCTCCATCGAACTGTTGCAGGATGGCGTCTTGCCGCCCCAGGAGCCCTGGTCCTCCATGCCCAACACCGGCAGCTGGTAGCGCCATGAACTTCGCGTCCGACAATGCGTATGGGGCGCTGCCCCAGGTGCTGGAAGCGCTGGTGCGCGCCAATGATGGTGCGGCGAAGCCCTATGGCGCCGATCCCTTGACCAGGTCGCTTGCGGCGCGCTTTGCGGCGCTGTTCGAACGCGACGTGGCCGTCTATCCGGTCGTCACCGGCACCGCCGCCAATGCCCTGGCCTTGGCCTGCCTGACACCGCCCCATGGCGCGGTGTTCTGCCATGCCCAGAGCCACATCATGGACAGCGAATGCGGCGCGCCCGAATTCTATAGCCATGGCGCCAAGCTGATCGGCATCGCGGGCGCGGACGGCAAGCTTTCGCTGGCGGCGATCACGGCGGCGATCGACGCCGTGCCGCGCGGCTTCGTGCACACCAGCCAGCCCTTCGCGGTGTCGCTATCCCAGCCCACCGAAATGGGCACGGTCTATTCCCTGGCCGAAATCCGCGACATTGCGGAGGCCTGCCATGCCCGCGGCCTGAAACTGCATTTGGACGGGGCGCGCTTCGCCTGCGCCCTGGACGCCCTGCAGGCGACTCCGGCGCAGGCGACCTGGCAGTGCGGCGTGGACGTGCTGTCCTTCGGGGCCAGCAAGGGCGGCACCGTGGCGGCGGAAGCGGTGGTGTTCTTCGATCCCGCCGATGCGCGCGATTTCGAATACCGCC
>JAQGLO010000165.1 GCA_028292825.1 Alphaproteobacteria bacterium
ACCTGGTGATGTATGCCCTGACCGGCAACTACAAGACCGATGTGGTGCATGCGCCGGCGCTTCTCCAGCGACTGGGGAACGAGCGCAAATGACCCGGCTGGCCTTTGCCCCCGTGATCCCGGTCGAACTGCTGGCGGCATTGGCGGCAGTCGCGGTGCTGATCACGTTCTATGCTTTTTATATGCGGGCGCATGGCGCCTGGGCCCGCGGGCTGGCTTTTGCCGTGCTGCTGTTCGCCTTGTCCGGTCCGCTGCTGGTGAAAGAGAAGCATGCGCCGCTGCCGGACGTGGCGGTGATCGTCACCGACCGCTCCCAGAGCATGAGCCTGGGCAAGCGGACCCAGCAAGCCGAAGCCGCCCGCGCCGCCATCCGCCGCATGCTGGCGCGGCAGCCGGGGCTGATCGTGCGCGAGACCTCGGTCACCACCACCGCCACCGGCGACAACAATGGCACACAGGCCTTCGCGGCCCTGAATGCAGCGCTGGCGGACGTGCCGCAGGGCCGGGTGGCGGGCGCGGTGCTGATCACCGATGGCCAGGTGCATGACGCGCCGCCGCCGGGGTCGATGGCGCTTAAGGCGCCATTGCAGGTGCTGATCGCCGGCGGACGCAAGGAACGCGACCGCAAGCTGTCAGTGCTGAACGCGGCGCGCTTTGCCATTGTCGGGCAATGGGCCACGATGCGGCTCCGGGTGGATGATCTGGGCGGCAGCGGCGAGACTAGCGCACAGCTCGATATCCGCATTGACGGCAAGCCCTTCGGCACCCGCGCCGTGCCGGTGGGCAAGGACACCGACATCAAGGTGCCGGTGGCGCATGAAGGCGAAAACCTGATCGAGCTATCGGCGGCGCAAGGCCCGGCCGAACTGACGCTGCAGAACAACCGTGCGGTGGTGACGGTATCCGGCGTGCGTGATCGCTTGCGGGTGTTGCTGGTGTCGGGCGAGCCGCATGCCGGCGAGCGGGTATGGCGCAACCTGCTGAAAGCCGATCCGTCGGTGGACCTGGTTCATTTCACGATTTTGCGCCCGCCGGACAAGCAGGATTCCACCCCGATCAACGAATTGTCGCTGATCGCCTTTCCCTATCGCGAATTGTTCCTGGAGAAGCTTGGCTCCTTCGACCTGATCGTCTTCGACCGCTACATGGAGCGGGGCATCCTGCCGCTGGCCTATTTCCAGAACATCGCCAGCTATGTGCAGGATGGCGGGGCGCTGCTGATCTCGTCAGGGCCGGAATTCGCCGGGCCCGAAAGCATCTATCGCACGCCTTTGTCCCAGGTGCTGCCCGCCCAGCCCACCGGCCAGGTGATCACCGGCGGCTTCAAGCCGATGGTGACCGCCGACGGCATGGCGCATCCGGTGACGCGCGAACTGGCGGGCCGCAACACGGACAAGACCGCACCGACCTGGGGCCGCTGGTTCCGCCTGATCGCCGCCAACCGCATTGCCGGACAAACGGTGATGAGCGGGCCGCAAGGCAAGCCGCTGCTGGTTCTCGATCGTGTCGGCAAGGGCCGCGTCGCCGAACTGATGAGCGACCAGACCTGGCTGTGGGCACGCGGCTTCGAAAGCGGCGGGCCGCAGGCCGAGCTGCTGCGGCGGCTGGCGCACTGGCTGATGAAGGAGCCGGAGCTGGAAGCCGAGGCGCTGTCGGCCACCATCGTCGGCAATGACATCCGGATCATGCGACGTACCATGGCGGCCAAGACGCCGGACGTGACGCTCACCATGCCGTCGGGCAAGACGGTGGCGCTGCCGCTCACACATGCCGAGCCGGGCATCTGGCGGGCCAGCGCCAAGACAGGCGAGCTGGGCCTGTACCGCGCCACCGACGGCATTCTGTCCACCGTGACGGCGGCGGGACCGCTCAATCCCAAGGAAGTCGCCGACATGCGCGCGACCGACGAAGTGCTGGCGCCGCAGGCCGCCGCCACCGGCGGCAGCACCCACTGGCTGGAAGACGGCGTGCCCGAAGTGCGGCGCGTCGAGGCTGGCGCCACCGCCAGCGGATCGAACTGGATCGGCCTGCGCAGCAACGGCGCCTATCGCGTCACCGCCCTGGAACAACAGAAGCTGATGCCGCAATGGCTGGCACTGCTGCTGATCGTGGGCGCGCTGCTGCTGGCATGGCGGCTGGAAGGCCGCTGACAGCCCACTTGCATTTCGGTCTGCCCGCCATATAGTGAACCACATGGTTCAGTATTCCGCGACCCGCCTGGATGCCGCATTTGCCGCGCTCTCGGACGCCACCCGGCGCGGTGTGCTGGAACAGCTTGGCCGCGAAGACGCGTCGATCACGGATCTGGCTGCGAAATTCCACATGACCCTGACCGGCATGAAGAAACATGTCGGCGTGCTGGAGCAGGCGGGCCTGGTCACCACCCGGAAGGTCGGCCGCGTGCGGACCTGCAAGCTGGACGCGCGCGCCCTGGAGCAGGAGGCTGCCTGGATCGAACGTCATCGCCGGCTATGGGCCGCGCGCTTCGACACGCTGGACAGGATTGTCGCGGACTTGAAAAACAGGGAGAAGAACGATGGCCGCAGGAAACGATAGCCGCACGACGCTGGAACGGAAATCCGATCGCGAGATGGTGGTGACGCGCAGTTTCGACGCCCCGGCACACCTGGTCTTCCAGGCCTGGAGCAACCCCGAACTGTTCCAGCAATGGTGGATACCGAAATCGGCCGGCCTGGCCGTGCTGTCCTGCGACATGGATATCCGCACCGGCGGCAGCTACCGCCTGGTGATGCGCCACCCGTCGATGGAACAGCCGATGGCATTCTTCGGCACCTACAGGGAGGTGACGCCGCCGTCGCGCATGGTCTGGACCAACGAGGAAAGCCCTGACGGCGCCGTCACCACGGTCACGTTTGCAGAAAAAGACGGAACGACGCTGGTGGTGCTGACCGACCTTTATCCCTCAAAAGAGGCGCTCGACGCCGCCATTGCCTCGGGCAGTACCAGCGGCTTCGACGAGCAGTTCGCGCAGCTGGACGTGCTGCTGGCGGGACGCTAGGCCAGCGCGGTCTTGTACAGCGCGCTCAGATTGGTCCAGGCCCGCTCCGCTTCGGCCTGGTTGTAGACGGCGCCGCCCGGCACGCACCAGCCATGATTGGCGGCATAGACCTCGACCGTCGCGGTCTTGGCCGAAGCCGCGAAAGCCGCCTTCAGGTCTTCCTTCACCTTCGGGTTCGTCGCGTCGTCATTCTGCGCCTGGCAGACCAGGAAGGCGGCATGGGTCTTGGCGATCAGCAGGTGCGGACTATCCGGCTTGTCGGTGACCAGGCCGTTGCCGCCATGGAAGCTGCCCACCGCCCAGATGCGGTCGGAAGCCGCGGCGGTGCGGAACGACAGTGCTCCGCCCATGCAATAGCCCTGCACCCCGGCCTTCCGGGTTTTGTCGGTCTGGGGCAGCGTGTCGAGGAAGGCGAGATAGGCGACCGCGTCGCTGTCGACGCCGTCATTGGTCATGGCGGCGCGATAGCCCGTCAGCCTGGCGCGTGATTCCGGGTTGCTGAAATCGAAATTGTCGCCAATCACCGGAGCATGGGCGGAGCGATAGAAAGGGTTCACCACCAGAACCGTGTAGCCCTGGGCGGCGAGGCGGCGGCCCATGTCGCGGAAGGCGGGCCTCAGGCCCATGATGTCGGGCCAGATCAGCACGGCCGGCCATTTGCCCTTGGTGCTGGGATGAAACACCACCGCGTCGCAGGTGCCGTCCGGCGTTTTCACCGTCACATCGGTCTCGGTGACGTTGGACTGCGCATGGGCCGCGCCCGCACCGCCGGCGACGGCGGCGGTCATCAGGCCGAAAGTGCGGCGGGACAGGCGGGAATCCGAAACCAGGCCGGGATGGATAAATTCATCGCACATGACGCATCTCCTGTTTGGCCGCGTTGGCGGCTTTGCGGGAGGGAGCAAAGAAGGGCCGGCGGGTCCAGTCAAGTCAGCCGACGGCGGCGCCGTCTGCTGTCACAGGATGGTCAATCGCGGCGCGGCGGATCTGGCCGGACAGCGTCAGCAATTCGCCCGCCTTCAGCGACAGGCCCAGGATGCGGTTCTGGTCCACCGGGCCGGGGAACTTTACCCGGCCGGGCGGCAGGCGCGAAAATCCAACCTTGGTATAATAAGGCTCGTCGCCCACCAGCAGGATGCCGCGCCAGGGGCCCTGCCGGGCGGCGTCGATGCCGGCCTGCATCAGGGCGATGCCGATGCCCTTGCCGCGCTGGCCGGTCTGCACAGCCAGGGGACCCAGCAGCAGTTCCTCATGCCCGCCCACGCTGATCGGCCAGAAGCGCACCGAGCCGCGCAGGATGCCGTCCTCCACCGCGACAAAGGACAGGGCGGCAATGGGATCCACGCCCTCGCGCAGCCGGTAGGCGGACTTGGCGAAGCGCCCGGGTCCGAAGCTGTCGGCGTTCAGCGCCTCGACAGCCTGTGCATCGGCGGAAGCTTCCAGCCGGACCTGCCAGGAAATAGGAGACGCGTTCATGGGCGCTTGCGCTAATGGCAGCGGCGGCAAAAGGCAAGCTACCAGCGGGGCGAAACGGGCTCACCGCGCAGTTCGGCCAGCCGCCGCAGGGTGGCGGGGCTGCAGCCTGACGGCGGGGCCGACGGATCGGCAAAGCAGATTTCGCGGATTTCCAGGCTGGGGCGGAAATCCACGCTTGCGCCGGTGATGCGGTAAAGGGCGATGACATTGGTTGCCCAGCCGGCGGGGCGCGTATAAAGGCCGGCGAAGGTCACCGCGCCCCCGCTCAGCCCCACCTCTTCGCGCAATTCGCGCAGCACCGCCGCCTGGGGCGGCTCGCCCCGGTCCACGCCGCCGCCCGGCAGCTGCCAACCCGGCATATAGCGGTGGCGCACCAGGAGCACATGGCCGGACGAATCCAGCACGATTCCCGTGGCGCCAAAGGCGGTCGGAGAGGCCAGGGCCTTGAGCGTGATGAGCAGCTGGAACGCCAGCCGGCCTGCGACATTTCCTAACAAGGCACTAATTTCTTCGCGCTGGGCACAACCTGTAACGCTTCCATAACCGCCGCATGTGTAACCTGTGGTGGAATATCTAGCATATTCGGGGATTTTTCGGGCGCGATCGCCTGAAGATTTTGAGAGACGCATGTCCGGGGCCGGCTTCGAGACTCTGAAGGCGCTGATTGTCGAGGACAATGCGCACATGCGCGCCCTGCTGCGTGCGCTGCTCAATTCGGTTGGTATCAAGGATATTGCCGAGGCGCCCCACGGCGAAGCCGCCCTTCGGGTGCTGCGCGAGCGCAAGAGCGATCTGGTGCTATCCGACCTGGCGATGAAACCGATGGACGGCCTGGAATTTACCCGCCAGGTGCGCAATTCCGACGCCAGCCCCAATCCCTTCGTGCCCATCATCATGATCACCGGCCATACCGAAAAGCACCGGGTCGAAGCGGCGCGCGATGCCGGCGTCACCGAATTCCTCGCCAAGCCGATCACCGCCGCCAATTTGTATGCGCGCATCGCCGAAATCGTGGAGCGGCCCCGCGCCTTTGTGCGCTGCGAAGGCTATTTCGGCCCCGATCGCCGCCGCCGTATGGCCGAGGATTATGCCGGCCCGTGGCGCCGCGCCGAAGATTTTGCCGATACAGAGGTACGCTGACATGACCGCCGCCGCCGCCAAGCAGGCCCAGTTCATCGCTCCCGATGCCTATCCCCAGATGATGAGCACGCAGGATGCGGCGCGGGCCATGCAGACCCTGCGCTCGGCCACCACCGCGGTGAAGGCGCAGCTCGCCATGGAGCAGGCCGCCCCACCCATGAAGCTCGCCATCCTGCAATATGTCTGCGAACTGGAGGAATTCGGCACCGACATGGAAAGGGTGTTCGAAAAGGCCCACGAGATCCGCGGCTTTGCAGAGACGGCGGGCCTGATCACCACCGGGCGGATTTCCGAAATCCTGTGCCGCTACATGGACGACATGGCCCGCATCGGCAAGCCGGCGGACGCCATCATCGTGGCGCTGCATGTCTCGGCCATCGCCCAGGCCGCCCGCGCGGAGAAGGACGACCTCGCCATGGGCGAGATTGTGGCGGCCGAGCTCGCGGCACTGGTGGCGCGGCGCCTGACCGAAGCGCTGCGCTAATACTGCGTTAACGCTTTGAGGCCGTGTTTTGGCGGAACAATTCACGGCTCCTTAAGTCCTGCCGTTAATACTGTTGGCCGGATATCTCGGGTTCGCTTTTCCATGATTCAGCTCGGCGGCATTGTTGTTCTTTTTGCCTGCGTGTTCGGCGGTTACATGATGACCGGCGGCAGCTTGGGCGTGGTCATCGAAGCCGCGCCGCATGAAATGCTGACGATTTTCGGCGCCGCCATCGCCGCCATGCTGATCGCCGGCTCGGTCTACAACGTCAAGAAGATCTTCGGCGGCCTGGGCCAGGTGATCTCCGGCCCGCGCTGGAAGCCGAAGGATTACAACGACCTGCTGTGCCTGCTCTTCCTGCTCACCAAGACCATGAAGTCCAAGGGCCTGATCGCGCTGGAAGCCCATATTGAAAACCCGGGCGAGTCCTCGATCTTCAAGCGCTTCCCCAAGATCTGCAAAGACCATTTCGCGCTGGATTTCATCTGCGACACACTGCGTATGATGACCATGAGCCTGGAAGACCCGCACCAGGTCGAGACCGCGATGGAAAAGCAGCTGGAAAAGCATCATCACGAAGCCCTGGTCGGCGCCAATGCGCTGGCCGCGATGGCCGACGGACTGCCGGCGCTGGGCATCGTCGCGGCCGTGCTGGGCGTCATCAAAACCATGGGCGCGATCAGCGAGCCGCCGGAAGTGCTGGGCGGCATGATCGGTTCGGCGCTGGTCGGCACCTTCCTGGGCGTGTTCCTGGCCTATGGCCTGGTCGGCCCCATGGGCGTGCGGCTGAAGGCGGTGATCGACGAAGACTCGCTGTTCTATCACGTCATCCGCGACATCCTGGTGGCGCATCTGCACGGCAATGCGGCGCAGGTCTCGGTGGAAATCGGCCGCGGCAGCGTGCCGAGCGAATATCAGCCCAGCTTCGCCAAGCTGGAAGCCGCGCTTAACGCCATTCCGCCGGACGGGGCCTGACCTTCTTGCCGAATTCGCGGCGCGGTTCGTGCCAGGTGTCGCGATTGGGCTCGCTCCAGGTCTGCTGTTCGCGCGGGTCGCGCCACGCCTCGCGATAAGGCGACGGCTCGCGGTATGACGATTTCTGGCGCACGACCCTGCGACGCGGCGCCGGCTTGGCGTCCCAATAATACAGGAACAGCGCCGTGAACGAGCCCGCGAACACGCCCAGCGGGATCGCGACAAACAGATCGGAGTCCGTGCCGAAGCCGACAATGCCGGCCACGAACA
>JAQGLO010000028.1 GCA_028292825.1 Alphaproteobacteria bacterium
TGGGCAATGAAAGGGACCAAAGATGGCTCTTTACGAGCATCTCCTGATCGCGCGCCAGGACATCAGCGCGCAACAGGTGGACGCACTGGCCACCCATCTCAAGACCATCGTCGAAGGCGAAGGCGGCAAGATCGAGAAGCAGGAATACTGGGGTCTTCGGGGCCTGGCATACCGCATCAAGAAGAACCGCAAGGGCCATTATGTCCTCTTGAACATCAACGCACCGTCGAACGCCGTGGTCGAGCTGGAACGCCAGCTGAAGATCAACGAAGACGTGCTGCGCTACATCACCGTCAAGGTGGACCAGTTTGACGTGTCGTCGAACAAGGCCCGTCGCGACGAAACCCCGGCCAAGGCCGAGGGCGAGACTGAGGAGACCGTGCAATGAGCTATGGTGGAAATCGTGACGGCGGCGCCCCGCGTGGCGGCGATCGCGAAAGTGGACGTGGCGGCGACCGCGAAGGCGGCCGCGGCGGACGCGAGGACGGCGCCCGCCGTCCCTTCTTCCGCCGGAAGAAGACCTGCCCCTTCTCGGGCGATAACGCGCCCAAGATCGACTACAAGGACGTCAAGCTTCTGCAGCGCTTCATTTCCGAGCGCGGCAAGATCGTGCCGTCGCGCATCACCGCGGTCAGCAACAAGAAGCAGCGTATTTTGGCCAACGCCATCAAGCGCGCCCGCTTCATGGCGCTGCTTCCCTATGTCGTGAAGTGAGGATCTGACCATGCAAGTCATTTTGCTCGAACGCGTCGAGAAGCTGGGCCAGATGGGCGATGAAGTCCGCGTCAAGGACGGCTTCGCCCGAAATTTCCTGCTACCCAAGAAGAAAGCGCTACGCGCCACCAAGGCGAACCGCGACTTTTTCCAGACCCAGAAGACGCAGCTGGAAGCCAACAACCTGAAGCTGAAGGGCGAGGCCGAAAAGATCGGCAAGAAGCTCGACGGCCAGAAGTTCGTGCTGCTGCGCCAGGCCGGCGACCGCGGCCAGCTCTATGGTTCTGTCAGCCCGCGCGACGTCGCGGACGCGATGGAAAAGGGCGGCTTCAAGGTCGACCGTCACCAGGTGTCGATTAGCGTCGCCATCAAGTCGATCGGCCTGTTCACCCTGCCGGTGGTGCTGCACCCCGAAGTGAAGGTGAACATCGTCGTCAATATCGCCCGCAGCGAGGACGAAGCCGAGCGCCAGGCGCGCGGTGAAGACGTGTTGGCGGAAAAGACCGATGCCGAAGTGGCCAAAGTCGCGGCCGAAGACCTGTTCGAGGAAGGCGCGGCCCCGGCCGAAACCGCCGAGGAAGGGTCCAAGGAAGCCTGAAGGCTTTTCGACACAGAACTGCAAAAGGGCCGGGAAAATCCCGGCCCTTTTTCTTTGGTGAAATCGCGGACACGGGGTTGCCCTGCGCGATGGGCATACCCACCTCACGCACACCAAAGGCTGGCAGCAAAAGGAATATGCCCGTGAGCAGACCCGTGAAAATTCCCGGCCCCGATCATCCCATCACCATCACCCCCTTCGCCGGTCGCGTCGTGGTGAAAGCGGACGGCAAAATTGTCGCTGACAGCCGGCGCGCACTGGTGCTGCAGGAAGCCTTCTATCCGCCGGTGCATTACATTCCGCGCGAAGACGCCGATGCGGCGCTGCTGGGCGCGTCGGACCATACCACCTACTGCCCTTACAAAGGCGAGTGCAGCTATTTCAGCCTGCCCGGCGTCCCGGATGCGGTGTGGATGTATGCCAAGCCCTACGAGGCCGTGGCGGCGATCCAGGATCATCTGGCCTTCTATCCCAGCCGGGTGGACAGCATAGAATTGCTGCCTGACTGATCACGCCGTCAGCGACACTTCCAGCTTGTCCATGAGCCAATTGGTGCCGTGCTCGCGGCTGCCGGCATCGTCATAGCCGTCCAGAAAGTCGCCATGTTCGGTGACGACTAACTTGGTGCCGTCGCCATCACCTGTCAGTTCGATGGTGGCCTGGGATACGGAAATCTTCTTGCCATCCAGGTGCATCACATAGCTGTAGATGACGCGCCGGTTTTCCACGATGTCGCGATAGACACAGTCAAAGCTCGACACCATGCCGCCGGGGTGACGCCCCACCAGCGTCTCGCGCCCGCCCTCACGGAAGTCGAAGCTTTTTTCATGCTGGTCCCAGCCAGGCGGGCCGGCAAACCATTTGGCTTTTTGCCGTTCATCGGCAAAAGCGGCGAACACGCGCGCCGGGCTCGCCTTCCAGTGGCGGGTGATGGTGAAGCTGGCATGGACCACGGAATGCGTCACGGATTTCTTTTCAGATAGACGTCAAGTTTTTCCAGGACACGGCCCAGCCGCCCCTGCGGTCGCGTGCCATTGCGCGAAAACCTTGGGCTCCGACCAGGCGCGGAAGGCGCGCGCAACTGGGTGAAGGTAATGGCGCTCCAGCACGATGGTCGCCGGTATCGCGCGCTTGCTCATGTCTCGTCCTCGGCTTTGGCAGCATTCAGAAAAGCGCCCAGCCTGTCGAGATTGCGCGCCCACATGGCGCGGCGGTCGGCGACCCAGTGTTCGGCCTGGCTGAGCATTGCCGGATTGACCTGGCAGGTGCGCACCCGGCCAACCTTGGCGCTTGTGACCAGACCGGCCTCCTCGAGCACCTTCAGGTGCAGCATGGCGGCAGGCAGCGACATGGGCAGCGGCCGGGCCAGTTCGCTGACCGTGGCAGGGCCCTGGGTCAGCCTCTCAACAATGGCGCGGCGGGCGGGGTCGGCCAAGGCAGCGAAAGTCTTGTCGAGGCTATACTCAAGCATACGCTTAAGGATCCTGGTACAAAAGAAATTGTCAAGCACTTGCTTAAGTGTTCGGCCCTGTCTTCCAAGCATGGCGCCCAAGCCTTGCCGCGATTATCCCCGCTTTCGCATTTGCGGTATAACCGCGCTTCACAGGAGCACTCCATGTCCGTCCAGACCCAGCTCAAGCGCGTAACGGTCCCGCAGATTCGCGCCCACAAAGGCGCGAGCCCCGTTGTGGTGCTCACCTGCTATCACGCCCACACGGCGCGGCTGCTCGATCAGCACGTCGACATCATGCTGGTGGGCGATAGCTTGGGCATGGTGATGCACGGGCTTGAAACCACGCTGGGCGTGACGCTGGACATGATGATCACCCACGCCAAGGCCGTGATGCGCGGCTCGTCCAAGGCGCTGGTGACGGTGGACATGCCGTTCGGCAGCTATGAGGAAAGCCCTCAGGTCGCGTTCCGCAATGCCGCCCGCATCATCCAGGAAACCGGCGCCACCGCGGTGAAGCTGGAAGGGGGCACCCGCATGGCCGAAACCATTCGCTATCTGACCGAGCGCGGCGTGCCCGTGATGGGCCATATCGGCCTCACCCCACAGTCGGTGAATGTGATGGGGGGCTTCAAGACCACCGGCCGGACGCTGGAGGAATGGCCCGCTATCCTGGCCGACGCCAAGGCGGTGTCCCAGGCCGGTGCCTTCGCCGTGGTGCTGGAAGGCATGGCTGAACCCCTGGCCGCCAAGATCACCCAGGACATCGCCATCCCCACCATCGGCATCGGGGCCAGTCCCGCCTGCGACGGCCAGGTGCTGGTGATGGAGGACATGCTGGGCCTCAATCCCAACCCGCCAAAATTCGTGCGCCAGTATGCCCAGCTGGGTCCGGCGATCGAGGAAGCGGTGGCGGCCTATGCGCGGGATGTACGCGAACGGCGCTTTCCGGGGGTGGAAAATGTCTACCCCATGAAAAAAGCCCAGTAAAAGCCGCTTTTCCCAGACGATTCTTACGGCCCTGCGCATTGCGCCAAGCCTGCGCGCGGGCTAATTAACACGCCTTCTCAATGGCTTCGGCTGACGCCGGAGCCGGGCCATCAGGCTCGAACCGAGGAATGCCCTGTGAGTGATATTTTCCGCGAGGTCGAAGAAGACGTTCGCCGCGAGAAGGCCCAGAAATTCTGGAAGGCCTGGGGCAATTATATCATCGCGCTGGCTGTACTGCTGTTTGCCGGTATCGGTGGCTGGCAACTGTGGCAGCGCCACGACCAGCAGCAGCGCGAAACCCTGGCCACCCAGTTCATTGCCGCCCAGCGCATTTCCAATCCGCGTGACGCCGCCAGCGCCATGTCGGATCTCTCCAAGGATGCCGGCAAGGGCTATGGCCTGGTGGCGCGTCTCTCCCAGGCCAATGCCATGGTGGCGGCGGGACAGCAGAAGGACGGCGTGGATCTCTACAAGCAGATCGCCAAGGACGACAGCGGCACTATCGGCACGGTGGCACGCCTGCGTGCCGCTTGGGTCACCGCCGACACCGCCACCCGCTCCGAACTGGCGGACCTGCTGGCGCCCCTGAACCAGCCTGGCAATGCTTGGCGCGAGAATGCGCTGGAAGTCCTGGCTTATGCCGATTACCGCGCCATGGACATGAAGTCGGCGCAGGCCAAGTATGCCGAGCTCGCCATCGATCCCGAAGCGCCCGACGCGCTGCGCGCCCGCGCCAAGGCGATGGCCGCCTATCTCAAGAATGGAGGCGCCGTTACCTATGGCGCCGTGCCGCCCGAAGTCGTGACCGCACCGCCCGGCATGGCCGCCTCCGCAGGCGCCGCCATGCCCGCTCCGGCCCCGCCCGCGAAATGATCATGAAAACGCGCATTCTGATTGCCTTGATGGCTGTGAGCCTCCTGACGGGTTGCGCCGTCACCGACGAAATCGGCAGCTGGTTCTCTTCCGCCGGCAAGAAATCCACCCTGCGCGGCGTGCGCATCCCCGTGATGTCGCTGGACGAAAACCTCAAGCCCGACCCCACCATCGCCACAACGCCGGTGGTGCTGCCCGCGCCGTATCGCAACACCGAATGGCCACAGCCCGGCGGCTATGCCGGCAACGCCATGTATCACCTGTCGGCGCCGGGCCGGCTGCGCGAAGTCTGGCGCGAGAGCGCCGGCAAGGGCACCGATATCGATTCCGCCCTCACCTCCACGCCAGTGATCGGCGGCGGGATGATCTTTGCACTGGATTCCGAGGCGCATATCTATGTCTTCCGCGCCGGCAACGGCCAGGAAGTCTGGAACCGCCGCCTGGCGCCCAAGAACGGCACCGACATGCCGACCCTGTGGGGGCTTCTTGGCAAGCCGAACACGGTGGAGCCACCCCAGGGCATGGGCGGCGGCGTCGCCTATGACGACGGCAAAATCTTCGTGACGTCGGGATTCGGCGTGGTGATCTGTATGGATGCCAAGACCGGCAAGGACATCTGGCGCAAGGATCTGGGCATGCCCATCGTCAATGCGCCGGTGGTCAATGGCGGGCGCATCTTCGTCTCCACCCATGACAATCATTTCTACGCCCTGGCCGAGGCCGATGGCCGCCAGTTGTGGGATCACCAGGGCATCACGGAAGCCGCCGGCATCCTGGCCTCGACCAATGCGGCGGTGTCGGGCGAAACAGTGATCGTGCCCTACACCTCGGGCGAGGTCTTCGCGCTGCGGGTGCAGAATGGCCAGGTCGGCTGGAGCGATGTGCTGTCGCGCAGCGGCCATGTCACGGCGCTATCCCAGCTGGACGATATCGCCGGTCGCCCGGTGATCGATCGCGGCGTGGTCTATGCCATCAGCCAGTCAGGCCTGATGGCCGCGTTCAGCCTGAACACCGGTGAACGCATGTGGGCGCGCGACGTTGGCGGCATCGAGACGCCCTGGGCCGCGGGCGACTTCGTCTATGTGCTGGACCTGAATGCGCGCGTAATCTGCCTGACCCGCAAGGAAGGCAAGGTTCGCTGGATCCACCAGTTGCCGCAATATGAAGATCTGAACAAGAAGCGCCATCCCATCCTCTGGGCCGGTCCGGTGCTGGTGCAGGACAAGCTGATCGTCACCTCGTCCGATGGCTATGCCCAGGCACTGTCGCCCTATGACGGCAAGCTGGCGGGCCGGGTGGAAATTCCCGGTGCCACCACCATCGCGCCCATCGTCGCCGACGGCACCCTGTATCTCTATACCGCCGACGCTGAACTCGTCGCGCTCCGATAGGCATGTGCGATGCGGCTGAAGCTCGCCATCGTCGGACGCCCCAATGTTGGGAAGTCGCGACTTTTTAACCGGCTGGCGGGACGCACCGCCGCGATCGTGCACGACACGCCCGGCGTGACCCGCGACCGCCAGTCCGTGGATGCCGAGTATGACGGGCTGAGCCTGACCCTGATCGATACCGCTGGCTTTGAAGACGGTCTTCCCGGCAGCATTCCCAACCGCATGACCCAGCAGACCATCACGGCAATAGCGGAAGCCGAAGCGCTGCTGTTCGTGATCGACGCCCGCGCCGGCGTGACGGCGGGCGACGAAATCATCGCCGCCGCCCTGCACAAGGCAGGCAAGCCGGTGATCCTGGCCGCCAACAAGTGCGAAGGCCGCGTCCAGGTCATGGACGATGTCTATGGGCTGGGCTTTGGGGAGCCGTTGCGCATTTCCGCCGAGCATAATCTCGGCATGGAAGACCTGGTCGCCGCACTGGAGCCGCTGGCATCCCCTGCCCCCGCGCAAAGCGAAGAAGACGACGAAGACGATCTTGAAGAAGATTTCGAGGAAGACTTCAGCGAAGACGACGAGCCGCTGGAAGATGTGGTGGTCAACTATCTCGACCGGCCCCTGCGGCTGGCCCTGGTGGGACGGCCCAATGTCGGCAAGTCGTCGCTGTTCAACCACCTTCTGGGCGAGGAACGCTCGTTGGTGGGACCGGAAGCCGGCCTGACGCGCGATTCCATCACTGCGCCGTGGAAGGCGGGCGAACGCGAAGTGCTGCTGCACGATACCGCAGGCCTGCGCAAGAAGGCACGGGTGGCGGGCGAAACACTGGAAGAGATGTCGGTCGCGTCCACGCTGGAGGCCATAAGGTTCGCCGATTGCGTAATCATCATGGTCGACGCCAACGCGCCGTTCGAAAAACAGGACCTGACGATTGCCGACCTGATCGCGCGCGAAGGCCGCGCCGTGGTGTTTGCGCTGAACAAGTGGGATCTGCTGCCGAACAAGGCGGGCGCCATCAGCCGCATGCGCCAGAAGCTGGACGAATCGCTGCCCCAGATCGCGGGCGCGCCGCTGATCGCCACCTCGGCGCGCACCGGCGAAGGCATTGACCGACTGGAAGGCGCCATCTTCGAGGCGGACCGGGCGTGGAACAGCCGCGTCTCGACCTCCACGCTGAACCGTTTCCTGAAAGAGGCACTGCAGCGCCACGCCACGCCCGCCATATCCGGCCGCCGGGTGCGCATCCGCTACATGACGCAGAGAAAGGCGCGGCCGCCGTCTTTCACGCTTTTCGGCAACCAGCTGGACGCATTGCCGGAAGCCTATCTGCGCTATCTGGCAAACGGCTTGCGCGAGAATTTCAACCTGAAGGGCACACCGCTGCGCTTCAGCGTGCGCAACAGCAAGAATCCCTACGATCCAAAACGCTGATCGTCACTTCTTGAAGTGGATGATCGTTTCGTTGTGATCCCAGGACGGCGACAGCATCTCCACCACCTTGTACGCCATGTCTTCCGGCGCGGGCAGCGTGGCGGGGTCTTCGCCGGGCATGGCCTTGCGGCGCATGGCGGTGCGCATGGGGCCGGGATTGATCAGGTTGACCTTGATCGGGCCGCCTTCGCATTCCGCGGCATAGGTGAGCGCCAGGCTTTCCAGCGCCGCCTTGCTGACCGCATAGGCGCCCCAGAAAGGCGTGTGCTTCCTGGCCGCGCCACTGGTGACGAACAGCACCCGCCCCGCATCGGACGCGCGCAGCAGCGGATCCATCGAACGCAGCAGTCGCCAGTTGGCGGTGAGGTTGACCTCCATCACTTCGGTGAAGGTTTTGGGTTCCATGTGGGTGACGGGCGTCAATTGGCCCAGCACACCGGCATTGCCCATCAGCGCATCCAGCCGGCCCCAGCGCTCATGGATCGATGCGCCCAGCCGGTCAATGGCATCGAAATCGCGCAGGTTCATCGGCACCAGGGTTGCGCTGCCGCCGGCCTTCTGGATTTCGTCATCGACTTCTTCCAGGCCGCCCACGGTGCGCGCCACGCAGATGACATGCGCCCCCGCCGCGCCCAGTGCGATGGCGGCCGCCCGGCCAATGCCCCGCGACGCGCCAGTAACCAATGCGATACGTCCAGTGAGTGTCTGGGTCATTTATTTATTGTCGCATTTTCAGGGAAAATGCTCCGGGGCGCAACGCGCCCTTCCATCGATTTCGTCATGGTAGAAGTCCTAGGCCACGTCCGCCAGCAGCGAGAGCTGCCGCGTGCCGCCCGAAATGTCGGTCAGCGAGATGGGATAGTCGCCGGTGAAGCAGGCATCGCAAAAGGCGGGCTTAGCGGCCAGCCGCTCCGACTTGCCCATGGCGCGATAAAGGCCATTCATGGAAATGAAGGCCAGGCTGTCGGCGCCGATGAACTGGCGCATCTGCTCCACATCCATTTTGTGGGCAAGTAGGTCATCGGTGTTGGGCGTGTCCACACCATAGAAGCAGCTGTGGGTGGTGGGCGGCGACGAGACGCGGAAGTGCACTTCCGCAGCGCCGGCATCGCGCACCATGGAGACGATCTTCTTGGAGGTGGTGCCGCGCACGATGGAGTCGTCGACCAGGATCACCCGCTTGCCCTTGAGCGTATCGCGGTTGGGGTTGTGCTTCAGGCGAACGCCCAGATGGCGGATGGAATCGGTCGGCTCGATGAAGGTGCGACCGACATAATGGTTGCGGATGATGCCCAGTTCGAACGGTATCCGCGCCGCATTGGCGAAGCCCAGAGCGGCGGGCACGCCGCTGTCCGGCACCGGGATCACCATGTCGGCATCGACCGGAGATTCTTCCGCCAGCACCGCGCCGATATTCTTGCGCGCCTCGTACACATTGCGGCCTTCCAGGGTGGAATCCGGGCGCGCGAAATAGATGTATTCGAAGACGCAGAAACGGTGCTGCTGCGGCTTGAAGGGGAAATGGATATGGACGCCGTCCTTGTCCACCACAACCATCTCGCCCGGCTTGACGTCGCGCACATAGGTCGCGCCGATGATGTCGAGGGCGCAGGTCTCCGAGGCGAAGATATAGGCGCCGTCCAGCTGGCCCAACACCAGCGGGCGTACACCATTGGGATCGCGCACGCCGATCAGCTTCTTGGAGGTCAGCGCCACCAGCGAATAGGCGCCTTCCACCTGGCACAGCGCGTCGATCAGCTTGTCGACGATGCGATGCTTGGCTGAGCGCGCCGCCAGATGGATGATGGTCTCGGTGTCCGACGTGCTCTGGAAGATCGCCCCCTGCCCCACCAGCTCGGTGCGCAGGGTGTGGGCGTTGGTCAGGTTGCCGTTATGGGCAATGGCAAGGCCGCCGCCCGCCAGGTCGGCGAACATGGGCTGGATGTTGGCGGCACGGGCACCGCCCGAGGTGGAATAGCGGTTGTGGCCGATGGCGAAGTGGCCCTTGAGATTGCGCGCGGCCGGCGAATTGCGGCCGAACACATCACCCACCAGGCCCATGTGGCGCTCGGCAGTGAAATGCCCGTTCTCGAAGGTGACGATGCCGCAGGCTTCCTGGCCGCGATGCTGCAGGGCGTGCAGCCCCAGCACCGACAGCGCGCCCGCATCCGCATGGCCGAAGATACCAAACACGCCGCATTCTTCGTGCAGCGAGTCCGCGTCCCACAGGTGTTCCGATTCATCGATCATCGGTGGTTTCCGCCGGTTTCGATGAGTTTGTCTAACGCCTGACGGTCACCTGCGCCATAGGATTTATTCGCAGTTGCGGTCGTCTTTTGCTGCGCAGGTTCCCGCGTGGTTTTGGGGACACTGTTTGCTGCGCCATTGCGGCGTATCAGCTCTGCCATGGGGTCATGGCTGTCAGCAGGCGGAGAAATGGAGGCTCTTTCCGGTTCCACCGGCGACGGGGCCTGGCGGACCACTTCGTGCTGGGGAATAAAATGATGATCACCCTGGTCGGGAACCACGCTCAGCAGAACCTCGGAGGTGGACTGCACCATGGGGAGCAGCTGCGCCTGTGTCACCCAGCGCGGCTGCTGGCGGATGGGGACGAAATAGGTGAAGGCCAGATAGGCCAGGCCCACCACCACCAGCCCGCGCACCACGCCAAAGGCCACGCCGGCGGCGCGGTCCAGGGGGCCGATAGGCGAATGTTTCACGCTTTCGCTGAAGCGGTGGCTCATGAAGGCCAACGGGATGAACACCGCCAGGAACACCGCCGCATAGGCCAGCAGCGAGGCCAGCCAGGCCTCGTTCACCAGGCTGCGGGTTAACGGGACGATATAGGGCCCAAAATAGAGGCAGCCAAAGGCGGCGGCCACCCAGGCGAAGATGGTAAGGGTTTCCCACAGAAAGCCGCGCCAGCAGGCATACCCCGCCGACACGATGATGATCAGGACGATCAGGCAGTCGAGGAAGGAGACCGACAGATTCATGATTCGAGTTTAGCACGCCGCGGCTTGGGTTCCGGGGCAAATCTCAAAAGATCGGCGACGCTTGCGACCTCGGTTAATTCCAGCCCGACGTCCGATGCCCGGGTGCCGGCAGGGACAAAGGCGTTTTTGAAGCCCAGCTTGGCGGCCTCCTTCAGCCGGGCCTCGGCCTGGGGCACGGGACGGATATCGCCCGAAAGCGAAATCTCCCCGAAAAACACCGTGTCGCGCGGCAAAGGCTCACCACCAAAAGAGGAAACCAGCGCGGCAGCCGCCGCCAGATCGGCCGCGGGCTCGCCGATCTTCAGTCCGCCCGCGATATTCAGATAGACATCCGACGCCCCGATTCCAACCCCGGCGCGGGCATCCAGCACGGCCAGGATCATGGCCAGCCGGCCGGTGTCCCAGCCCACGACGGCGCGGCGGGGCGAACCATAAGCGCAGGGGCTGACCAACGCCTGTATCTCGCACAATAGCGGGCGGGTGCCTTCCAACCCGGCAAAGACGGCCGTACCCGGGGCGGCGGATTTGCGGTCGCCCAGGAACAGCGCGCTGGGATTGGCGACCTCGGACAGGCCCTTGCCGGTCATCTCGAACACGCCGATCTCGTCGGTGGCGCCGAAGCGGTTCTTGGTGGCGCGCAGCACCCTAAAATGATGGCCGCGCTCGCCCTCGAAATAGAGCACGGCGTCCACCAGATGCTCGACCGCCTTGGGGCCGGCGATCTGGCCGTCTTTCGTCACATGGCCGACCAGAAGCAGCGCCGCGCCCGACGCCTTGGCATAGCGCACCAGATCGAACGAGGCCGTGCGCACCTGGGCGATGGTGCCGGGCGCTGCATCCAAGGCCCCAGTCCACAGGGTCTGGATGGAATCGATGGCAATGATGCCGGGCGGCTTGCCGGCTTCCAGGGTGGCGAGAATATCCTCGACGCAAGTGGCGGCGCCCAGCATCAGCGGTGCATCGGCCAGGTCCATGCGGGCGGCGCGCATGCGCACTTGCGCCATCGCCTCTTCACCGGAAATGTAGATGGCATGGCCGCCATTCTGGGCGTACTTGCCCAGCGCCTGCAGGATGATGGTGGATTTGCCGATGCCCGGATCGCCGCCGACCAGCAGCGCCGATCCGGGGACAAGCCCGCCGCCGGTGACGCGGTCGAATTCGGCAATGCCGGTGGCGCGGCGCTGCGGCGGCGCGTCCTCGGTTTTCAGGTCTTCAAGCGTGATCTTGCGGCCTTTTGCCCTGCGGGTCGCTCCGCTCCCCAGCGGCGGGGCGACACCCTCCTCCACGATGGTGTTCCAGCCGCCGCAAGCCTCGCACTTGCCCGACCATTTGGGCGTGGTGGCGCCGCAGGACTGGCAGGCGTAGCTCGTGGAGGACTTGGCCATGCGCTCATGGGTACAAAAGAGGAACGGGAATGGCAAGTGCGCGGATAAGCGGGGGAAAGCGCGCTTGCCGCCGGGGCGATATTTGCACCCCTGCCCGGGACAGTGTTCCAACGATTCCAGCGACTTCCCGATTAGTCGTTTTGATGAATGGCTGCCATCCCCTCCCCCCTGGGCGCTGGACAAGATGTGCAAAAGGGCGCGACGGGACGATCTCATGGCACCATTGTCGCACGGCGCGCAGGCGTGTGGATTGGCACGAAGCGCAGATGACGTGAACCGCACCGCCGTTACGAGGTCAGATTATTTTTGGCCCGTGTGGATTGGTGGCTAGGCCTTCACGGCCATCTTGATCGGGCCATCCGCCCGACCGTGGATGAACTGTTCCACGTATGGGTTGCCGCTATGGTCGATGTCGCCGGTCGGACCGGTCCAGATGATCTTGCCGCCATAGAGCATGGCGATCTTGTCCGAAATCTTCCGCGCACTGGCCATGTCATGGGTGATGGACAGCGCGGTGGCGCCGACATCCTTCACGGTGCTGACGATCAGGTCGTTGATCACGTCGGCCATGATGGGATCCAGGCCGGTGGTGGGTTCGTCGAAGAAAATGATTTCCGGATCGGCGGCGATGGCGCGGGCCAAGCCGACGCGCTTCTGCATGCCGCCCGACAGCTCCACCGGGAACAGCTCGCCGACATCAGCGGAAAGCCCCACTTTGGCCAGCTTCTGAAACGCAATGTCGCGGGCCTTCCTGCGGGCCATGCCGCGGCCCTGGATAAGCCCGAACGCGACATTCTCCCATACCAGCATGCTGTCAAACAGCGCGCCGCCCTGGAACAGCATGCCGAACTTCTTCAGCACCTTGTCGCGCGCTGCGCCGTTGACGTGGGTGATGTCCTCGCCGTCCACCAGGATGGTGCCCTCGTCCGGACGGATGATGCCGAGAATGGACTTGATGGTCACCGACTTGCCGGTGCCCGAACCGCCGATAATGACCAGCGATGTCTTGGGTTCGATCACCAGGTCGACGCCATCCAGCACCACCTTGGAGCCAAAGCGCTTCTTCACACCGCGAAGTTCGATTTTCGGGATCATGAGGTGTGAAACAGGATGGCGGTGAGGATGAAGTCGGCGGCCAGGATCAGGATCGAGGACGACACCACCGCATTGGTGGTGGCGTTGCCCACGCCTTGGGCACCGCCCTTGGAATTGAAGCCATTGTAGCAGCCCATCAGCGCCACGATGAAGCCGAACACCGCCGCCTTGATCAGGCCCGAGATGATGTCCTGATGGGTGGCAAAATCGACCGTGTTCTTCAGATAGGTGCCGCCGGTGAAGCCCAGATTCTGGGTCGCCACCAGATAACCGCCATAGACCCCGATGGTGTCGCCGATCGCCGTCAGCACAGGCATGGCGATCACCGCCGCGATCAGGCGCGGCACCACCAGATACTTGATGGGATTGGTGGCGAGGGTGGTCAGGGCATCGATCTGCTCGGTCACCTTCATGGTGCCGATCTCGGCGGCGATGGCCGCGCCGACGCGGCCCGCCACCATGAGCCCGGCAATCACCGGCCCAAGCTCGCGCGTGATGCCCAGCACCACGATCTGCGGCACAATGGCCTCGGCGCCATAGCGGTTGCCGCCCAGATAGATCTGCAGCGCCAGCACCGCGCCGATACACAGCGCCGTCAGTCCGACCACGGGCAACGAGTAATAGCCAATGCTCATCATCTGCCGCACCACCAGGCCGCCATAGATGGGCGGGCTGAACACGGCGGCGACCGAGCGGCCGGTGAAGCTGGCCAGCTTGCCGATATGCGCCAGCACCGTGGTCACGGCGTGGCCGATATGCGTGAGAAAATTCATGCTTTTTGCTTGTCGCTCCGGCTCACGCCGACGCTCCCTCTACATACACGCGCGGCAGACGATGCCCCAGCCGGGTGAGGATTTCATATTCGTTGGTGCCGGCAGCTTTTGCGGCATCCCGCAGCGTAACGGTATCGCCGATCAACTCCACGTCATCGCCCACGCGCGGCGGCTCGGCCATGTCGGTGACGTCCAGCACCAGCACGTCCATCGAGACGCGGCCCGTGATGGGTGCGCGCACGCCATGGATGGCGGCAAAACCCTGGTTGGAGGCGGTGCGGGGGATGCCGTCGGCATATCCCAGCGCCACGGTGGCAAGCATGGTGGGCCTTTTTGCGCGGAAGGTGGCTGCGTAGCCAACGCTTGCACCACTGTCAATTCGGCGCAGCTGCAGCAGCTTGCCGGTCAGTGCGAAAGTCGCCTGCATCAGGTTCTGCCCATTTGCCTGCGGGTTGGCGCCATACAGGCCAATGCCCGGACGCACCAGATCGAAATGATACTCCGGTCCCAGCATGGCGCCATGGCTGGCGGCCAGGCTGGCGGGCGCGGCCGGCAGCATGGCCAGCGCCTGCTGGAAGCGCGACAGCTGCTCGGCATTCATCTTGCTGGCGGCGTCGTCGCCGCAGGCCAGATGGCTCATCACCAGCACGATATTCAGCCCGGCAAGGCGCACACGCGCTTCGCCGGACAGAATGGCAAGCTCGTCGCCGGGCAGGCCCAGGCGGTTGATGCCGGTATCGACATGCAGCACGGCATCCAGGCTGGTGCGGGTCGCACCAGCCGCCGCACTCCAGGCGGCGATCTCGGCCAGGCTGTTCAGCGCCGGGGTCAGGCGGTGGGTGAGAAGCGCGGGCACCGCATCGGGCTGCGCCCCGTCCAGCACGAAGATGCGCGCATCGGGCAGCAGTTTGCGCAGGCGTATGCCTTCTTCCAGTCGCGCCACGAAGAAGCTGTCGCAGCCCACACCCGCCAGCATCGGCGCAATCCGCGCCGCGCCCAGGCCATAGGCATCGGCCTTCACCACGGCGGCCACCGAAGCGGGTCCAACCATACGGCGATAGGTGCGGTAGTTGGCGGCGATGGCTCCCAGTCGCACGGTAATGCGCGTCGCCTGGAAATCCTCCTCGGTCATGGGCTCAGCATGAAGCCTGCAGGCGGCGGCGTCCATCAATTCTCCCCGTTCATGTTGCGGTAGCCCGGCGTGACATGGGTGCAAGGCATCTGCTGCAGGATGGGGCAGCCGCCCTGCCCGGGAATCTGGCCATTCTGCAGGTCGCGCTGGATGCGGTCAGCGCCGGTGTTGAGATCGAAGGTCTGCGGCGGCGCTTCCTTCAGGCGCGACAACTGGCTGGGCGGCACCAGCACCAGGTTGCCATTGGGCAGGCGCATGCCGCGCCACGGCACACCGGCGCCACCCAGCCCCAGGCAGACGCGGCGTTCGACCGTGGTCAGATGCTCCCAGTTGCCGGCACTGCAGGCAAGCGTGCGGCCGACCGCGCCCAGGATGTCGCCGGGCACCGCGGGCTGGTTGGGTTCGATGTCAGGGATCGGCGGCGGCTTGGGGATGATGATGGGCGCCGACATCATCACCGGCGGCCGGGGACTGTCCACGTCCGGATTGATGATGTGCTGGGGCGTGGAATCATGGCCCGCCGAATCCAGCGTCAGGATGGTTTCGGTCATGGGCCTGGTGCGGTCGCTGAAGGGGCGGATGGAGATCACAACCCCGAAGATGATCAGCAGGTGGAGGATGATCACCAGCACCCAGGACACGGTGCGCTTGGCCGCCTCGCGCCGCTGGTCCGCAGGCGTCAGCGGCCGGCCGGGGCGCAGGAACGGGTGCGCCAGGGATACGCCGGGTATGGCGTCCAGGGGAATGTCGAGCGTGGTCGCCAAGAGTCCTAAATCCGTCCCAAACCGTTCCCCGCTCTGCCCCACCATATAGAAGCGGATGCGCACACAAAACAGGCCAAACAAGGTCAGGAATGGCGGAAAACCGGCGAAAATGCTAACGCTATCGCCATGCATATCTATCTGATCAACCTAGGGCGGCGGCCGGACCGGCTGGCGGCCATGACGGCGCAGGCGCAGGCCCTGGGACTTGGCCTGGACCGGGTTGAGGCGGTGGATGCCAGGGTCGCGGACCTGGGCGCGATGGACCGCTGGTTCAAGGCGGGCGGACCGCTGGGGGAAATTCCGCAGGGCGACAAGGCCTGCCTGCTGTCGCATCGCGCGGCGTGGCAGATGTTCCTGGGCACCGGCGACGATCATGCCGTATTTCTCGAGGATGACGTAAGGCTAAGCGCCTGCGCGGGATCTCTGCTGGTGAGCGACAACTGGATCCCGGCCGGCGTGAGCGTGGTGAAGCTGGAGCATTACGGCCCGCCGGGGCAGCGGGTGCTGCTGTCCGATCTGCGCGCTGTGGGCGAAGACTTCCAAATGGGCCGGATGCTGTCGCGGCATACCGGCGCGGCTGCCTATATCCTATCGCGCGTCGCCGCCGAGACCCTGCGTGATGTCACCTGCTTCGACCTGCCGGTGGATCACCTGATCTTCAATCCCAACAATTCGCGCTTGTTTGCAAAACTGGCGCCCTGGCAGCTGGTGCCCGCCATCGCGCGGCAGCAGGAATTCGTGGGCGAGAAGTCCGACATCGAAGGGACCCGCCTGGGCCTGCGCAAGTTCGGCTGGACGTATGCGAAACGCGAGCTGGTGCGCTTCGCCTATGACATGCGGCTGGTGCCCCGGCAGATCGCGGCGCTGCTGAAGGGTGCGAAGCTCGTGGCGATGAAAACCGCGGATTAATGCGACGGTACGTTGCCGTCATCCGCCATGTTGCTGAAGCGGGTGAAGTTGCCTTCGAACACCAGGTCGATGGAGCGCGTGGCGCCGTGGCGGTGCTTTTCCACCAGCACTTCGGCGCGGTTGGTGGCGCGCTCCAGCTTTTCCATCCATTTGGCATGGTCGGGCGTGCCGGCATCCGGCTCGCGAGTCTTGAGGTAATATTCCTCGCGATAGACGAACATCACCACGTCGGCGTCCTGTTCGATGGAACCGGATTCGCGCAGGTCCGACAGTACGGGGCGCTTGTCGTCGCGGGCATCGACGCCACGTGACAGCTGCGACAAGGCCAGGACGGGGACGTTCAGTTCCTTGGCCAGGGTCTTGAGGCCCTTGGTCACTTCGGTGATTTCCTGCACGCGGTTTTCATGGCGGCGCGACGGCTCCACCAGTTGCAGATAGTCGATGATGATCAGGCCGATATTCTTCTCGCGCTTCATGCGCCGGGCGCGGGCGGCGATCTGGGCGATGGAAATGCCGCCGGTATCGTCAATGTAAAGCGGCAGGCTCGACAGCTCCTGCATGGTGAGGACGAATTTCTCCCATTCGCTCTCGCTGAAACGGCCGTTGCGGATTTTCCATCCCTCGATCTCGGTCTGCTCGGACAGGATACGCGCGGAGAGTTGCTGCGCCGCCATTTCCAGGGAGAAGAACAGCACCGGGGCGCCGCTGGGATATTCGGCACTGGCTTCCAGGTCGCGCATATATTGCTGGGCGGCGTGGAAGGCCATGTTGGTGCCCAGCGCCGTCTTGCCCATGCCGGGACGCCCAGCCAGGATCAAGAGGTCCGACGGCTGCAATCCGCCCAGCAGATTGTCCACATCGGTGAAACCGGAGGTGACACCGGAGATGCGCCCGCCGCGGGCGGCGGCGCGTTCGGCCGCCTCCACCGTGCGCTTCAGCGCCTCGTGGAAATCCAGCGCGCCTTCGCCATACTTGTTGGTCTCGGCCACCGCATAGAGGGCCTTCTCGGCCTCGGCGATCTGGTCCCTGGAGGTCTTCTCGGTCGGTGCGTCGTAAGCCGTGTTGACGATATCCTCGCCGATACGGATCAGGCTGCGCCGGACATAATGGTCGGACAGGATATTGGCGAAGTCACGCACATTGGGAATGGACGGGGCGGCGGCGCGCAAACCTTCGAAGTAGGCCTGGCCGCCCACCTCGATCACGCCGGGATCGGCCTTCATCGTGGAATGCAGGGTCAGCGGCGTTACAACCATGCCGCCGCGCTCGATCATCTGGGACATGGTCTCGAAGATGCGGCCATGCAGGGGATCGTAGAAATGATCCGGCTTCACCAGCGCGCTGGCGCGTTCCATCGCACGGTTGTCCACCAGGATCGCGCCCAGCAGAGCCTGCTCAACCTCGATATCATAGGGGGCGTGACGGTAGGCTTCTTGTTCCATGGCTCTTTGCTCAGCGGGCGAGCAATCAACCGAGAGATGCATGTGCGGGCAAGCACATTGGCCATCCGCTCACAGGCGCGACGCGGCCGTGTGCGGAGCATATCAAGCCCTAGTGGGCATTCACAGGCGGCCGACTATTCCGCAGCGATCCCCGCCGCATGGAAGGCATCCTCGCGCTGGCGCGCCCGCCCGGCACGGACCGATTCGATCAGGACGAAATCCTGGGCGTACAACCGCGCGATGCGGCGGCGCTGGGCCGGGTTCAGCAACAGCGCGATACGGCTGCTGCGGTTCAGCCAGGGCACAGGGCCGACACCATGGGGCGCCAGCCAGGCGGCGAGCGCATCATCATCCTCGCCATAGAGGAACAGGTTGCGCACCAGCACCGTGTCCCCGTCGCATACAAACCAGCTTTGTGGACGCATGACAAAGTCCAAGTCGAGCGGTTCGCGGTCTTCCAGGAAGGAAAGATAATCGTCCACCGTCACGACATGCGCGGTCTGGCGCGCGAAGACATCGCTAAGGCGGCAGCTGGGCGTACCGCCGGCCCGCACAAAGGCATAGGCGCTGGCGAAACGGTCGAAGGGATCGCGCAGCACCGCGAAACTCTGGGCGCGTGCCCACAGTTTGGGGTGAACCGTGCGATAGTAACGGGCGCTGTAGTGATGGGTGCAGCCTTCACCATACAAAGCGCGGCTGATGGAGGTGCCGGCGGCACGCGGCACATGCACGAAGATCAGGTTGCGTTGGGCCATCTGCTCCGGGACCCGCCACCAGAAAGCCCGCATCGCGGCCGGCAGGACGCGGCAGGCCTGATCGTAGATGTCTTCCTCGTAATAAGCCCCGAACACCAGGCGATTGATGCTCTTGGGATCGGGCAAAGCCGGCCAGATTGTAGGAGCTTCGTTACAGGCGGATGACATGGCGGCAGGCCTGGTGGAGGTCGCCCTCAACGGCTAACGGCTTTGCGGTTCCATATCTCTGCAACGATTTCGTCTAAGTGTCGCAATCTATCGCATATGCGAGCGCGACAAAAACCTGGATAAATTGACCGCTTTGTAATGTGGCGTGCGAAAACTATGTGACCGCCGTTTATGACATTTGTTATGCAACGCGCGACTGTTCTGCGATGGCGTGGATGTGCTTCATGTCGGTGACAAACTGTCTCCAGGCCATTGCCTTGTCCTCTTGCGGCATGCGCAGCAGAAAAGACGGATGGATGGTGATGAAGCCCGGACGTCCATCCAGCACGATGGGGCCGCGATTGGCGCCGACCGCCAGCGGCTTGCCAGCCAAGGCCAGCGCGGCAGTAGCGCCCAGTGCGACCACGAGCCCCGGCTTCACCAGATCAAGCTCCTTTTCCAGCCACCAGCGGTAATGCCTGACCTCGCCGGCCGTCGGCTTGCTGTGAATGCGACGCTTGCCGCGCGGCTCGAATTTGAAATGCTTGACGGCGTTGGTGACATATACGGCGCGGCGGTCGATGCCGGCTTCTGCCATAGCCTTGTCCAGCAACTGTCCGGCAGGACCGATGAACGGCTTGCCGGCCATGTCTTCCTGGTCGCCCGGTTGCTCGCCGACAAAGGCGATCGGCGCGTGCAGCGGTCCCTCGCCCAGCACCGCACGCGTGCCACCCTTTACCATCGGCTCGGAGGCGGCGATCAGGCGGTTAAGGGCCGCGAGCGATTTCGGCGCCTGGTCGGACATTGCGGCGACGGCTTTTTTCGGATCGCGTTTGCGGGGCATGGCCTGTTGCTGCTCGATCATCTGCTTAACGCGCAAAGGTGCCGATCGGATCAGATCGGTGATGGCTGCAGCCTCTGGCAGGTTTTTCCAGTATTTCTTCGCCATATGCCCGCGCATGACATCGGGATTGAGCCGCGCCGGATTGAAGGTGGATTCATAGTAGCTGCGCCAGCCCGCCTCGAAGGCGTCGCCGGTCGGCGCATCGGACTTCATCGCGGGCGGACCGACGGTTAGACTGTTGCGGTCCCAGTGCAGCGATCCCACCGGCGTCAGGATGCTCCAATACATTCCGCGAAAGCGGTCGACAAAAAACTGCGCGGTCGCTTCGATGATGAAATGTTCCGGCTCGAACCAGGCGACAAAGCGTTCCTCCTCCGCCTCTGCTCTGCGGAAACGCACAAAGGCATGCATCTTGTGCAGGTCACGGCGGACCGATTTTTCCATGCCATGCAAGCGATGGATCAGCGGATCGCTGGCGATTTCGGGCAAGGCGCGCTCGCCATGGCGGACGCGCCAGACCAGCTGGTACAGCAGCGAATAGCGTTCCGGATCCCGGTGGCATACCAGCAGCGCGATCTTTTCCGCGACCCCGCGCGGCAGGGCAATTGGCGGGCTTTCATCCCCCGGTTCAGCGGCAAACAACGATGGTGCCGTGTCCCAGATCACCTCATGCGGGCGCGCACCGTCGGCGATCAGGCAGCGCAGCGCCGCGCGGAAGCCATCCAGATCGGCGGCCGGCTTCAAGCTGATGCGCCTCACGCAAACAGGCTCATCTGCCGCGCTGGAGTCAGCCGGGCGCGCAGGTCGGCGCGATCGGTCAGCCGCGCGGGGCTGTGATCGGCGGCGATCAGGAATGGTGTGGCCCGCTTGATACCCGGTGACAGGCGTCCGATATCGGCCAGACGCAGCCGGGTGTATCGCCGGGTGGTGATGATCGCGTCCACTGCCCGCGTGCCCAGGCCCGGCACCCGCAGCAGCATCTCGCGCGCGGCCTTGTTCACATCGACCGGAAACAGGGCCCGGTTTTTCAGTGCCCAGGCCAGCTTGGGGTCAATTTCCAAGTCGAGCATGCCGTCCGTGCCGCCCGCCGCAATTTCCGGTACCGAGAAACCATAATAGCGCAGCAGCCAGTCGGCCTGATACAGCCGGTTCTCACGCCGCAGTGGCGGTGGCTTGGCCGACAGAAGCGCGCTGGCTTCGGGAATGGGGCTGAAGGCTGAATAATAGACACGCCGCAACGCATAGCGGCTGTACATCACGGCACTTGAAGTCAGGACTGTTTCATCGCTCGCGTCGTCAGCACCCACAATCACCTGGGTGGACTGGCCGGCAGGTGAAAAACGCCGCCGCTCTTCTTTCGCCTCCGCGATGCGGTCCGTCATCTGACCCATGGCGGTAGCGATGGTCGCGCTGTCCTTTTCCGGCGCCAGCGCCTTCAGGCTTTCCGGCTTGGGCAGTTCCAGGTTGATGGACATGCGGTCAGCGAACAGGCCCGCCTGCTCGATCAGCCATGGGCTGGCTTCGGGAATGGATTTGAGGTGGATATAACCGGCGAACTGTTGGGCCCGCAGGTTTTTCGCCACTCGCATCATCTGCTCCATGGTGTAATCGGGTGACTTGATGATACCCGACGAAAGAAACAGGCCTTCGATATAGTTGCGCTTGTAGAATTCCAGGGTGAGAGTCACCACCTCGGCCACGCTGAAGCGGGCACGCGCCACGTTGGAGGAGCGCCGGTTGATGCAATAGGCACAGTCGAACAGGCAGTAGTTGGTGAGCAGGATCTTCAGCAGCGAAACGCAACGCCCGTCCGGCGTATAGGCGTGGCAGATGCCGGCGCCAGTGGTCGAGCCGATGCCATTCTTCGACGCTTTGCGACCTTTGCTGCCCGAAGACGCGCAGGAGGCGTCATACTTGGCGGCGTCGGCCAGAATACGCAGCTTCTTCTCCAGCAATTCATCCATATGTTCACGTTACGTTCCAATCCTTTAAAGCGCAAGGCTGATAAGAAAGTTCCATGCATCCGCTTGATCGTCCGGTTTGGAACGCTTTGACCACGCGCCAGTCTTCGCTGGCGCGTGGTGATGGCGGCGCGCTGCGCTTCGATCCCGACTACGGGCTGTTCGCGGCGACGGCCGATGACAGCACAGATGCAATAGCTGCGCTGGTGGCACTGGTGCCGGAGTCCGGCGCAGTGGGACTGGTGGAAGCCAGTGCGATGCGGCTACCGCCTGCGCTAGCGGTGAAAGACGCGATCTGCAACCAGATGATCGCGGATCGTATCGTGGCTGCGGAACCCAAATTCGCCGTTACGGCGCTGGGTGATGGCGACGCAGAAGAAATGATGGCGCTGGCGAGCCTGACGCAACCGGGCCCTTTTTTCCGCAAGACCCACATGCTGGGCGATTTCATCGGCGTCAAGCAGAACGGCACGCTGGTGGCGATGGCGGGCGAGCGGATGAAGCCTGCCGGCTTCACCGAGGTCAGCGGCGTGTGCACCCATCCAGGACATCGTGGCAACGGTTATGCCGGCGGGTTGATGCGGATCGTCGCCGAAAAGATTCTGGCGCGCGGGGAAATCCCGTTCCTGCATGTCTATGCCGACAATGCCGGTGCCATCGCGCTGTATGAAACGCTGGGCTTCCGCTTCCGCGCCGCCCTGCACTTCACGCTGCTCAGTCGTAATCCGTTTCCCTGAACGGCTGCAGCTGTTCGGCGCGTGCCGACAGCGCCGCAAGCTTTGGAAAATCCGCCACCGGCACCAAGTCGGACATGACGTGCTGGGTAAAGCGCCAGGCGACGGCCGTGGTGATGTCCGGCTGCTGAATTGCGCCACCGGTGAACCAGTCTGGTGCAACTTCGCGTTCCAGTGCGCCATAAGCGGTGAGCAGCTGGCGGCGCACCCGGTCGACCCAGGGTTCATGCTGCTTTTCCGACGGGCGCAGGTTGCGCTCATAGACGATGGCGACGGTCTTCTCGCAGGCGGCCAGCGCCAGGCCGATCTGGCGCAGGGCGCGGGTATTATCCGTGAGCATCAGGTCGCGGCCGCTAACGCGCGCAATATGCTGCAGGATCAGCGTGGATTCCATCAGCACCGTGCCGTCATCGGCGATCAAGGTCGGCGCCTTCACCACCGGATTGAGGGCGGCGAACTGGTCGAAATGCCGGAACACCGACACCGACTGATGTTCGAACGGCAACCCCAGCACCTTCAGCGACACCGCCACGCGGCGCACAAAAGGCGAATCCAGCATTCCGATCAGCAGCATGACATATCCCCCGATATCCGGCGTGATGGTCGCGGCGACGGCGCGACTTGGCAACATCGCGCCTTGCATAATGGCTATGCGAGCAATTTCTCCAGCACCACGAAATGCAGATCATCACGCGTCGGCACGCCCCAACGGTCGTCGCCATAGGGGAAAGGCCGCGTCTCGCCGGTCGCGACATAGCCGCGCCGCTGATACCAGCCGATCAGCTTGTCACGCATCCAGATCACCGTCATCTCCATGCGCGTGGCGCCCAGGTTTCTCGCGCGATTTTCCGCTTCCGCCAGTAAACGGCGGCCCAGCTGCGCATCCTGGCGACCGGGATCCACCGTCAGCATGCCGACATAGAAAGTATCGCCCACGCTCTTTTCCAGGCTGTAGCAGCCCAGCAGCGCGCCCTCTTCCCGCCAGACAAACAGCGGCAGGCCCGCCGCCAGTTCGGCCTGAAGATCGTCCAGGCGGACACGGTCGCCCTTGATATAGCCGCCCTCCGCCGCCCAGCCATCGCTGCCGCGATAGGCGCAGTTCATGAGAGCAACGACCTCCGGCAGGTCGGCCTGCGTGGCCGGCGAGATGGTCATTTCAGGTCTGCGATGATGGCCTGGGCGGCGGCCGGATTTTTGTCCTTGGCGCCGCTGATCACGAACAGGAAGACGTCGCGTTTCTTTTTGGGCGCGGCGGGCGCAAGCAATTTCAGATCCTTCGGCGCGCCGCCCTTTTCCCAGTCCTGCGCCCGTTCGGCCCATTTGCGGATCGCGGCCTTGGAATAGCCCAGCTTTTCCTTTTCCTGGGTGCCCATGGCACGGACATAAACGAAATCCGCCGTCACATCGGCGATCACCGGGAAATCGCTGTCGGCGCCGGTGATGATGGCAACGCCATGGCCCGCGCACAGTTCGACGAAAGCCTTGTCCCTGAAGCTGTCGTTCCGCACTTCCACGGCATGGCGGACTGTCTGGTCGCCGACTTTCCCGGGCAGCAATTTCAGGAAAGCCTCGAAATCCGCGGGGTCAAACTTTTTGGTCGCCATGAACTGCCAGTTCACCGGCCCCAGTTTGTCCTTCAGTTCGGTAACACCGCTGTCAAAGAACCGCCTGATGCTGTCGCCCGCCTCCGCCAGCACCCGGCGATTGGTGGCGAAGCGCGGACCTTTCAGCGTGAAGACAAACCCCTCCGGCGTCTGCGCATGCCAATTGCGGAAACTCTCCGGCTTCTGCGAGCCGTAATAGGTGCCGTTGACCTCGATGGCCGTCAGATGCGTGCTGGCATATTCCAGCTCGCGCTTCTGCGGCAGGCCCTTGGGATAAAAATTGTCGCGCCAGGGTTCAAAGACCCAGCCGCCCATGCCGACATAGATGCTCATGCGTGAAATAAACGCATGAGCATCCACTGCCTGCAAGTCTCTATTTCGGGGGTCCGTTCAATGCCCAAAGCACACCGAAAGGGTCCTTGACCTGACCATAGCGGTCGCCCCAGAACATGTTCTCGGGCTTCATCACGGCAGTGCAGCCCGCCCCCACGGCGCGGTCGAACCAGATGTCGGCGTCCTCCACCCGCAGCATGATGCTGAAGCCCGAATGCGGCGCCACCGGGTGGCCGTGCTCGGGGTAGAAGTCACTCATCATGACAGATGAGCCATTGATGTAGAGATGGGCATGCATGGTGCGACCCTTGTCATCGGCCGGCATCACCATAGCCACTTCGGCCGCCAGCGCTTTCTGGTAGAAATCCACCGCCTTCAGGGCGCCCTCGATCGACAGATAGGCAATGGCGCCGCCCTTGATTTCGGGACGCTGTTCTTCAGTCATGATAATCTCCTTTGGTTATGCCTTTAAGGACGGCGTCGCGCAGAGCGATCCGACACTTCGATTGTGAAACTTCATCCCGCATCCTGCAGCAGCCGGTCCAGGTGCTGACGGATATGGGCCGCCTGCGCTGGCGTATCGGCCAGCGCGATGGCGCGATCGAAAGCCGTTCGCGCCTCAATGTTGCGCCCCAACTGCAACAGGAATGCCCCGCGCGCCCCGAAATAGGGAAAATAGCGGCCCAGTTGCGCCTCCAGCGGGGCGATCATGTCCAGCGCCGCCTGCGGTCCATGCAGTTTTGCTACCGCCACGGCACGGTTCAGCGTAATCACGGGCGAAGGCTGCATCCGCTCCAATGCCAGGTACAGCCCGTCGATACCCGCCCAGTCCGTGTCGGCGGCGGTGGCGGCTCGGGCATGGGTGGCGGCGATGGCCGCCTGTACCTGATAGGGGCCGGGCCGGTTGTGGCGCAGGGCCTTGTCGACCAGCGCCAGGCCTTCCTGGATCGCGGAGGCATTCCACAGCGACCGGTCCTGGTCGTCCAGCAACACCGCTTCGCCATCGACATCGAACCGCGCTGCCAGCCGCGCCTGTTGCAGCAGCATCAGCGCGGCGAGCCCCATAATCTCGGGCTCGGTCTGGAACAGGCGCAACAGCATCCGCGCCAGACGGATGGCCTCGTCACACAAAGGCGCGCGAACGGGATCGTCGCCGGCGCTGTAGCCTTCGTTGAACAGCAGATAGAGCATGGCTGCCACCACGCCCAGACGTTCCGCACGGTCTGCGGGACCAGGCGCTTCAAACGGCACCTCGGCCCTGGCAATGCGCTGCTTGGCGCGCGTGATACGCTGCTCCATCGCCGCCTCGCTGACCAGGAAGGCGCGCGCGATCTGAGCCACTGTCAGGCCGGACACGATGCGCAGCGCCAACGCGATCTGCTGCGTCGCCGGCAGGTCGGGATGGCAGCAGATGAACAACAGCCGCAGGACATCGTCACGATACTGCGAATCGTCCAGCCGCTCGGCCAGCGGGGTCTCCACATCGTCCAGGTCGGAAATCACGTCATCGGGCGGCAGCGGGCCGTTGCGCGCATCCTTGCGCACCCCGTCCAGCGCGGCGTTGCGGCCGACCAGGATCAGCCAATTGGTGGGATCACGCGGCGGACCATTTTGCGGCCAGTTTTTCAGCGCGCGCAGGCTGGCTTCCTGGAACGCCTCCTCGGCCCGGTCCATGTCGCGGAAATAGCGCAGCAGCGCACCCACCGCCTGCGGGCGGGCCGCGGTTATCGCGCCATGGATCCACGCCATGTCCGTCATCAATAGGCCTTGACCACTTCCCTGGGCGCATTGGGCCGGGCTTCCGGCACATACAGCGCGATGGGTCGGATCTCATAGGTGCTGGTGGGGTTGGCATCCGACAATTGACGCGCCACGTCCAGGGCGCCTTCCAGGTCGGGCACGTCGATCACATAGAAACCTAGCAACTGTTCCTTGGTCTCGGCAAAGGGGCCGTCGATCACCAAGCCCGGCCCGCGCACCGTGGTGGCGGCGGTGGTGGGCAGCAGACGCAGGGAGGGACCCAGCTTGCCTTCCTTCACCAGCTTTTCATGCACCACCGCCAGGCGCGCCATGACGGCGTCGTCTTCCTCCTTGCTCCAGGACCAGACGACGTCTTCCTTGTTGTAGCAGAGAAGGGTGTAGAGCATCGCGCACCTTTGAATTGTTCGAAGGACGCGCAAGTATGCCAAAGCCCGACATGTGACGGAAAAAATAAATCACCAAGTTCCTGTCGGGACCGTCCCATTTCCGCCGTCCTTGGGTCAGACTTTGACGCAAAATCCGGAGGAACCCATGGCCCACGAAATGTCCTTTACCCGCCTGCTGGATGCCCCGGCCGACAAGCTGTTCCGGCTGTGGACCGATCCCGCCCGCATGCCGGAATGGTTCTGCCCCAAGCCCTGGACGGTGCGCGATGTGCAAATGGACATACGCCCCGGCGGCGCCAGCACCATGACCATGCAGGGGCCGAACGGCGAAAGCTTCCCCAGTCTCGGCCAGTATCTGGAGATCGTACCGAACCGCCGCATCGTCTTCACCGACGCCTTCACCGGCGACTGGAACACCAAGGACGGCGCGCCCTTCTTCGTGGGCATCGTCGAGTTCGAGCCCGAAGGCGACAAGACCTGTTACACCTGCACCGTGCGCCACTGGAGCGAGGAAAGCCGTTCCCAGCATGAACAGAGGGGCTTTTACAGCGGCTGGGGTATCGTCGCCGACCAGTTGGAAGCGCTTGCGAAAACCATTTGAGGAGCACGCCATGACGGTAAGAAGCATCACGCCCTTTCTCTGGTTCGACACCCAGGCCGGGGACGCCGCGAACTATTATGTCTCGCTATTTGCCAATTCGCGCATCCTGCAGACCTCCCATTATGGCGACTTCATGCCGGACAAGGCCGGCCAGATCATGGTGGCGGATCTGGAACTGGCCGGGCAACGCCTGACCTTCATGAACGGCGGTCCCCACTACAAGCTGGATGCGGCCTTCTCGCTGTCCGTGGCCTGCGAGGACCAGGCCGAGCTCGACCGGCTATGGGAAGCGTTGAATCACACGCCCAGCGCCTGCGGATGGACGACAGACAAGTTCGGCGTTGTGTGGCAGATCAACTATGCCGGCCTGCCCGAACTGATGCGCGACCAGAAGCACACCAACAAGGTGATGGCCGCCATGATGACCATGATCAAGATCGACATCCAGAAACTGAAGGATGCCGCGGCCGCATAGCCGCCGGGCCAAGGAGACAGACAATGCGTGTGATGGTGTTTGTGAAATCCACCGAGGATGGCGAAAAGGGCCTGTCCCCGCAGCCCTGGACAAGCGAAATGATGGCGGCGATGGGCCGCTTCAATGATGAACTGCGCGCCGCCGGCATTCTGGACATCTGCGATGGCCTCCAGCCCTCCGCGCACGGCAAGCGTGTCGCATTCGATGGCACAAGGCGCACCGTGATCGACGGGCCGTTTGCCCATCCCACCGAACTGGTCGCCGGCTTCTGGATCTGGAACGTCAAGGACATGGAGGAGGCCGTCGCCTGGGTGAAACGCTGCCCCAACCCCATGCCCGGTCCCAGCGAGATCGAAATCCGGCCTTTCTATTGAGGCTGACTTGCCGCACTGAAGCTGGCCATCTAGCTGCTGAACAATTCCTGGTACTGATCGGGTTTGAATCCGACGGTCAGCTTGGCCTTCACGTCCAGCACCGGGCGCTTGATCATGCCGGGCTGGGCCAGCATCAGGGCTATGGCCTTCGTCTGTGTCAGCCCGTCCTTGTCGGCGTCCGGCAGCTTTCTGAAGGTGGTTCCGGCGCGGTTGACCAGCACCTCCCAGCCCACTTTCTTTGCCCAGCCTTCCAGCGTGGCTTTGTCGATGCCCAGCTTCTTGTAATCATGGAAATCGTGCGCGATCCCGTGCGCCTCCAGCCAGGTGCGCGCCTTCTTCATGGTGTCGCAGTTGGGAATTCCGTAAATCGTCGTCATGCGCAATCTCGAAGGATATGGGAGGTCAGACATCCACGCCGGCGCGCGGCACTGTCGCGTCACCCCGCGCCACGGCGTCAGCCCGCGGCATGACTATTTTCCGGCAACGTCGACAGGAGCCGGATCGTTGGGGCTCAGCCACTTGTAGGTGAAGCCCGCGATCGCCGCGCCCACGATCGGCGCCACCCAGAACAGCCATAGCTGCTCCAGCGCCCAGCCACCCGCGAACAAGGCCGGCGCGGTGGAACGCGCCGGGTTGACACTGGTGTTGGTCACCGGGATGGAGATCAGGTGGATCAGCACCAGGCACAGGCCGATGGCGATGGGCGCGAAGCCCGCAGGGGCCCGACCATGGGTCGAACCCAGAATCACGAACAGGAAGGCGAAGGTCATCACCACTTCGCAGACCAGCGCGGCGGTCAGGGAATAGCCGCCCGGCGAATGCTCGCCATAGCCGTTGCTGGCGAAACCGGCATGGACATCGAAACCAGCATGGCCCGAGGCGATCAGGTAGAGGATGGCCGCGCCCGCGATGCCGCCCGCGACCTGGGCGATGATATACCCCGGCAGGTCGCGCGCCGGGAACCGGCCGCCCGCCCACAGCCCCACCGACACGGCGGGATTGAGGTGGCAACCCGAGACATGTCCGATGGCGAAGGCCATGGTCAGGACGGTCAGGCCAAAGGCCAAGGATACGCCGACAAAGCCGATACCCAGCGCCGGGAAGGCCGCGGCCAGGACCGCCGATCCGCATCCGCCCAGCACAAGCCAAGCCGTCCCGATGAATTCGGCTGCCAGTTTGCGAGTCATGCCACCCTCCCCTTTCTGATTCCACCCACGGCGAGGCTAGGTCCGCAAACGCACAGAGTCGATTGGCCGCTTGTGCCAACGCGAAATTTACAATACGTAAAGTAAAACACTGACAGGCTTTACATATTGTCAAGTGAAACGCACATCCGCATCCTGGACGCCGCCTTGGCCTGCACCAGCCGGGAAAAAGGGCTTACCATGGCAGGGGTCGCAGCCCAGGCGGGACTGTCGCGCCAGGCGGTTTATCTGCATTTTCCCAACCGCGGCCAGTTGCTGGCGGCGCTCGCTGCCTATGCCGCCCGGCCTGTGGAGCAGCAATTCGCTGCCATCACCGCCGCCCCCAGCGCCCGGGTTGCGTTGGCAGCCATGATCTCCGAACTGGCAGCCAGCCACCCGGTGCTGGCGAGACTGGGCGATCCGGGCGACGGACGTCTGGCGCTGTGTGCCGCCATAGTGGACCGCTTCCGGGCGGAAGGCGCCTTGGCACCCCATCTCTCCCCCGACACCGCGCGTGACCTGCTGTGGAGCCTGACCTCGCCCGCCCTATGGCAAGACCTGGTGACCGGCCGCGGCTGGCCGGTGGAGCGCTATCGCAACCATGTCGGCTTCCTGGCCGTGGGCGCGCTGACCCGCTGAAGCCTAGAACAGCGCCGCCGCCAAATTGATCATGGTGGCCAGGATGGCGGTGTTGAAGCCAAAGGCCACGATGGAATGCAAGGTGCCGACGCGGCGCATCTGGCGCGACTTGAAGACGATGTCCGCGGTCTGTGACGTGGCGCCGATCACAATGGCGAAATGCACGAAGTCCCAATAGTCGGGCTCTTCCTCGCCATAGCCGAAATCCAGGCCGCGCTGGTGATCGGCGCTCTGGGCCTCGCCCAGGAAATAGACATGAGCATAGTGCATGGCGAAGACCACCTGCACGAACAGCCAGGACAGGACCACGGTGCCCGCCGCCAGCGCTACCCGATAGCCACCGTCATGGCCCTTGGCCTGCGACAGTTCCGCCACCAAAGCGCCGATGCTGGCCACCGCCGCCAGCAGGGTCAGCAGCAGCATCAGATGGCCGCCCTCATCATGGGCGATGGCACGACGCTTCATGCAATGGGCATCGGCGCCGGACATGTACAAAAATGCCAGCCCCAGAAACAGAAGCACGCCGCCATTCCAGCCGATCAGGCCGCGGGTAATGGCACGCTCGCCAAAGGGCGCGGTGACAAAGAACAGGGCCACACCGAATGCGATGGCGGTGAGGAGATGCGGCCTGCGCAGCAGGGGACGCACGCATTTCCGTATGACTTTCGTCGGCATTGCTGGCCCCCACTGCGGAATCGCCGCGATGTTACGCTTCCGGCACGTCCTGGCACGGCGGGCAGCGTGAAACTTTTGTCACTTCAGTCGGCGCAAGCTTCCAGCATGCAGGCCATGTGGCCCGAACCATTGACTGGGTCCGGGTCTGGCGCGGGCGGCGGCGGCAACAGCGACGCCTTCACGTCCGACCCGCGTGCCAGGGTCAGGTGGACGGGGCAGCGCTCGGCGATCTCCATCAGCCGCGCGCGCTGGATATCGTCCAGGGCGCCTTCCAGCGTGATATCGAGCGCGAAATTGTCACGCGCATTCAAGCCCGCGCGGCTGTGGCGCACTGCGGCGCGTACTTTGTCCAGAGGCCAGCCCTTGCGGGCAGCATACAGCCGGATGGTCATGGTGGTGCAGGCCCCAAGCGCGGCCGAGATCAGATTGTAGGGATTGGGCCCCCCGCCCAGACCACCCGCCGAGACCGGCTCGTCGATCAGGAAAGTGGCATCGCCCACCCGTGCCTCGACCTGATATTTACCCAGGCCGGTTTCGGCGACCAGGATGGTTTCGGATTCGGTCATGACATGGCTCCGGTGTTGCGCAGCCATCCTAAAGTGAAACATTCCGGATGAATATGCCACGATTGACCGCGCGAAAGGGCAGTTTCGCCGCCTTGGGGTTGGCGCCTGAAAAAAGCGGTAAAGATATTCTTAGCCTTCACTGCGCGATTGTTTTGCATCGGGCTTATGTCCGCGCGATCATCAGCCATGGGAAGTTCTATCACTTCGGTGACACAGATGGTCTCCACGGCGGGGGACCTGCGCCGGGACGCAAAGCAGATCAGCCAGCCCGAACTGGCAGCCAAATTCCATCAGGCGGCGACAGATCTGGAAACCAAGGCCTTCGCGCGCGTGGGCCAGACCAGCCCGCTGATCGGCAAACTGCTGGATACCTTCGTCTAAAACAGTCCCACCGGATCTGACACGATGGGTTTTCTGCGCCTGCTGCTTCTGGCGCGCTCCTCGCGGCTCATGGTCCAGCGCATATCTTCCACCGTCCGCAGGCAAGCCTTGGCTTGCGCCGGAGCGACGTCGGTTTCGCCCAGCCACGCCGCCCAGTCGTCCGGCGCCAGCACGGCCGGCATGCGATCGGTGGGCAAACCCGCCAGCAATGCATTGGCAGGCGCCGTCGCCATCACGCAAGCCAGCATTGACTGCCCCGCAACGCAAAAGCGCCGCCAGATGAACGCGACGCCGATGGGACCGGCCGGCAGGACAGTGTGCTGCTCGCCGCTTTCAGGTGCCTCGTTGAAAGTCTGCATCAGCACGATACCGCGCTGGCCATCGCGAAAGACCCCGGCGAAACTCGGCGTGGTGTCGATGGTCTCGCTGCGCGCATGGATGGGGCGCGGCTTGCGCCAGTCGGACGGATCCGGAAAACCCCAGCGCATGGGGACCACACGCCGCACGCCCTCGTGCCATACGATCACCGGCAGATTGCCCATCACGCGATAGGTTACCGGGCGATCCGCGTCATCGGACGATGGCGGCGTGCTGTAGATATAGTCCACGATTTCCGTCCAGGATGCCTTGGCCGTGAACTTGCCGCACATCGTCAGACGGTCCCGGCATCCACCGTCACAGGCATCACCTTTTCATAAGCGCCCGTCAGATAATCGTCGATATCGCCGACCGCCCGGGCGAGGTCACCGCCGCTGATTCCCTCCTCGCGTGCGTCGCTGGTGATCTGAGAGGCCAGCCGCTCAATCTCCCGTGGCAGATCTGCGAGACCCGGCACGTTGTAAACATTGGAAGAAATCCATTCCCGGACAAAGTTCCCGGCTTTTTCGGTGCGTTCATTCAGCGATTGTGCGTGCGATGATTTGGTCATGCGCGTGGTATAGCACATCTCTGCGCCGGTTTCCGGCGGCAAGGAGCCGATGCTAAACCGAAGGCTGACGGCCCAGAATACCTATCTGACCGAGATGCTGAAGCAGGCCGGCTTGGATGCTGAGGCGCGCGATGTCGCGGAACGCATCCAGACCGTCCTGACCGACGAAATCCATCACCGCATGAAGAACATGCTGACCATGGTGACGGCGATCGTGCGTCAGAGCATGCGTGCCTCCGCCAGCCTGTCGGAAGCGGAAGCGGCCATCAGCGTGCGGCTGCTGGCAATGTCCAAGGCACATGATCTGCTGCTGAAGGCGGACTGGAAGTCCGCCGGCCTTCTGGACGTCGTGCACGGCGCCACCGAACAGCACGACACAACCGAAGGACGCTTCGTGATTGCGGGCAGTGCCCTCCAGATCAACTCCGCCGCCATACTGCCGCTGACGCTGGCGCTGAACGAACTTTGCACCAATGCGATCAAGTATGGCGCGCTGGCCAAGGCCGGCGGCAAGGTGACAATAAGCTGGCTGGCGAACGAAGAACGCCTCACCCTGCGTTGGGTGGAGTGCGGAGGTCCTGTTGTCATCGCGCCCGCGCGCAACAGTTTTGGTACGCGCCTGATCGAGCAGGCCCTGCCCCGCCAACTGGGCGGCACCGGTCACATGATCTTCCCGCCGGCCGGGGTTGAATTTGAACTTGTTATTCCGCTGGACCGGCTGTTGCCCCTGCCTGTCCACGCCGCTCCGAAGGAAAACACCATCCATGCTTGACCGCCCGACCTATACCGAACGCGCCTTTGCGCTGGCGCAATCGGGCAGTGCGGGAAGCCTGAAAGCCATCCGCCAGCAACTCAAGGCGGAAGGCTATTCCGAGGCCGGTCAACTGAGCGGCACCAGTATTCGCGGTCAGTTGATCCGGCTGATAGCAGCGAACAAGGTCGCGCCCTGATGAGCAAGCAAACAGAGGCCGATGCCTTCGCGCTGAGCCGTGCCTATGCGCAAGGCTGGAACGCGGCGAAACGACCCTGGACGCTCGAGGCCTCGGGGGACCGGCGCAAAGTCGAAAATCCCTACACCTCAGAGCCGGAAAGAGCGCGTTGGAACGAAGGCTTCGCATTGTCCCAAAGCGGACGCTGACCTTTCCACCGGTAAGGTGCGCGCAATAGCGTCATGCCATCCGCCACAGCAGCGTATAGGTTGGACATGCAACCCGGTTCCGTTCCGGGCGTTGCATCTGCGGCCCGTTGATACCGTCGGGCAGCGGAAACGCGGCAATAGCGGTTATGAATGACGCAACCCATCGAGGTATCCCTTGCTGATCCGTGCAGGATTTGAAATCGCCTTCGAATGCACGGCCCCCACGCCCATGATGCTGCAGGTTCATGTGCGGCCGGAGCGCGAAGGCGATCTGGAACAGCCCGAACATCTTCGGACTCAGCCCTTCACGCCTTACACCAGCTATCTCGACGAATTCGGCAATCGCTGCACGCGTCTGGTCGCACCGGCGGGCGTGCTGCTTCTCTCCAATCTTTTCCGCATTCGCGACAGCGGGGTACAGGAAACCCTTCCCTGGGGAGCGCAGGACACACAGGTCAATGCGCTGCCGGATGCGGTGCTGGTCTATCTGCTGGGCAGCCGTTATTGCGATACCGACCGGCTGGCCACGGAAGCCTGGGCCATGTTCGGCAAAATTGCGCCGGGCTGGCCGCGGGTGCAGGCCATCCTGGATTACACGCACAATCACATCACGTTTGGCTACCAGCATGCCCGCGCCGACCGCACCGCGTCTGAGAGCCATCGCGAAAAGAAGGGTGTTTGCCGCGATTATGCCCATCTGGCGATCACGCTCTGCCGTTGCATGAATGTCCCCGCGCGCTATTGCACGGGATATCTGGGAGATATCGGCGTACCGGCCGATCCGGCGCCGATGGACTTCAGCGCCTGGTTTGAAGTGTTTCTCGACGGGCGCTGGCACACGGTTGATGCACGTCACAACAAGCCTCGCATCGGCCGCATCCTGATGGCGCGCGGACGTGATGCCACCGATGCTGCCATTTCGACGGCATTCGGCGTGGCAAAGCTGGCGCGGTTCGAAGTCATCACCGAGGAAGTGAAATCCGGCCAGATCTGACGCGCCATTCGCCAAGCTGCTTTGGCCATGCTATGGGCTGCCAATCCCCCAGCGCGGCGTGGCGTATCTGGGTCTGGAAAGTCCGCGGCATGGGAAGATCACATGAGCGCAGACACGCAGGTTGATTATCTGGAATACAAAATCACCGTCTCGGAAGACGCCGGCAGGTTCACGGCCCGCGTGAGCCGCGAAGGCGCTTTGATAGAGCATGACGGTCATGCGTCGGAAGTCTGGGCTGCTGCCAGCTGTGCCAGCCTGGACCGCGCGGTCCTGATCGCCAAGACTGCCATCGATAGCGACCGCGTCAGATAACGTAATAGATTTTTGCGTGATGGCACCCGGACGGCCTCTGGGTAATTGTGCCCTTCCCATAAAATATGGCTGAAAAGGCGAGAAAACTGCTCTGGACAACACTACCTTGTCATGCAAGATATTATGCATTGATAACTAGTGGAATTGTTCATGCGCGCCATGCTTTGGGTTGTAGCTGCCTTGGCTCTCGACTTGGCGCCTGTGATGGCCGCCGACCAAGGCGTGAGCGTTTACCCGGCGGAGTTCTTCAGCAGTTCTCACCCCGCAACCGCCCGCGACATGATTTCCCGCCTGCCCGGCTTCGTCTTCGACCAGGGCGACGACGCTCGCGGCTTTGCCGGCAGCGCCGGCAATGTGCTGGTGGACGGTGCCCGCCCCACCGCCAAGACGGACGATCTGGACACTATCCTGTCGCGCATTCCCGCCGACAATGTCGAGCGCATCGAACTGATCCGAGGCGGCGTGCCGGGCATCGACATGCAGGGCAAGAATGTCATCGCCAATGTCGTGCGCAAGACGCAGGACAGCGGCCAGACCATCCTGACTCTGGGCAATACCTTGATCGAGGACGGCGAATGGGTGCCGGCCGCGCGGCTGGAATATCATGGCCGCAGGGGTGCCATCAGTTATGAAGGTTCGCTGGCCCGCACCGCGGATCAATGGGATGACTCCCCCGGCAACGGCTATCGGCGGGTCACCGACGCCAGCGGCGTGACCTACGACCACGCCCGCAGCTACGGCATCATGCAGTTGGGCTGGGCCGCGCATGGCGGCATCACCGCACCGCTGTTGGGCGGAGAATGGAACAACAACTTCACCTTGCAGACCACGGATTTTTCAAACGGCATCGCCTATTCCGGCGACGGCGGCTCGCGCTTCGACAACACGGCCAGAAAACGCAATGGCGAATTCGGCAGCCACTGGAAAGGCTTTGTGCTGGGCGATGTCAACTTGGAGACATTGGTTCTGGAGCGTGTCGGCGACGAGCATGACAGCAACACCGACGCCGCGCCGGGCCTGAACGAAGCCTTTCTCGCCAACAGCAGCAGCGGTGAAACCATCGGCCGCGTTACTGCGCGCTACGCTGTCATGCCGACCCTGAATATCGAGGCAGGCGGGGAAGCCGCCTATAATTTCCTGGATGGCGGTTCCAGCTACAACTCCAACGGCGCGGCCATCGCCCTGCCCAACGCCAATGTCTTTGTGGACGAGCGTCGTGGGGAACTGTTCGCCAACGCGACCTGGAAGATCACGCCCACCTGGTCGCTGGAGGGCGGCGCGCGGCTGGAATATTCCAATATCGCCGAAAGCGGCGATACCAACCTGTCGCGCAGCTTCTTCTACGCCAAGCCGCGCGCGCTGCTGACCTGGGACGCCGACGACCAGACCCAGATACGCGCGCGTGCGGAGCTGAAAGTCGGCCAGCTGAATTTTTCCGACTTTGTGGCTTCCAGCGACCTGAACAGTTTCGGCGTGTCGGGCGGCAACGCCAATCTGAGACCCGAGCAGCGCTGGCAGGCGGAAGCGGCCATCGAGCGGCGCTTCCTGGGCAAAGGCGCGCTGGTGCTGACCCTGCTGCATGAAGACATCACGGACCTGCAGGATTATGTCCCGATCGGTGGCGGCCTGGACGGCCCGGGCAATATCGCCCATGCGCTGAGCGACACCATCACCCTTGCGGGCACGGTCCCGCTGGACTGGCTTGGCATCCCAAACGCCCTGCTGAAGCCCAACCTGAGCTGGAATTTCAGCAGCCTGCGCGATCCCGTCACGGGCCAGAACCGCCCGATTTCGGGCCAGCGCGACCACCGCCTGACGTTTGAATTCGACCAGGACTTGCCCGACTGGCGTTCCAGCTGGGGCTTTGGCTTCCAGCCCATCTCACAGCAGTGGCACAACTACCGCATCGACCAGATCAGCAAGATCGGCATTCATGTGCCTTACACCTATCTGTTCTGGACCTATAATCCGGCGCCGGACTGGAACATCAAGATACAAGGCGACAATGTCACGCCCTATCGATTCGAGCTGGAGCAGGACATCTATGCAGGCCCGCGCAATCTGTCTCCGCTGTCGCGGATCCAGGACGCGCAGCTGCGCACCCGGCCGCGACTGTTCGTGCAGTTGCGCAAGACGCTTTGACGATTATCCCCACCACACTTCGCCAGGCGCGAGGTGGGCTTTTGCCACGTCGGGATCGATGTCGAAGCCAAGGCCCGGCTTGTCCTCGATCACGAAATAGCCGTCCTTCCAGTAGGGCCCTTGGTGCGTGACAAGCGTCGGCCACCAGTCCACCCAGTTGGCCAGTTCGTGGATGCGGAAGTTGCGCATGGAGGCGGCGGCATGGGCACTCGCCGCCGTCCCGATGGGGCTGGCCGGATTGTGCGCCGCGGTCCAGATGCCATAGAGGTCGGCCAGGTCGGAGACACGCTTGGCCTCGAACAGGCCGCCCATCTTGGGAATGTCCAGATGCACGCCGGCGCAGGCCTGGTGGATGATCAGATCCTTGAACCCTGCCATCAGATACAGGTTCTCGCCGGTGCAGATCGGCGTGTTGGTGGCGTGCGCCACCCGCGCCATCGTCTCCCAATTCTCCGGCGGCGTGGGGTCTTCCACCCACATGGGCTGCACATGCTCCAGCGCGTTGCAATATTTGATCACGTCATTGACGGCGTATTTCCAATGGCACTCGATCGCCATGTCGATGTCGGGGCCGATGCCGGCGCGTACCCGGTCCATGCGATCCACCAGCCGGCCGACATCCTTGTTGGTGAGCTGGTTGGTGTAGGGATCGTGCCCGGGCTCGGAGAAGTTCGGGTCGGCGGTGCGCGGCACCGCATCGCCCTGAAACTTGAAGGCGGTGAAACCATAGGGATTGTCGGCCTTGGCCGCCGCCGCCTGATCGCCCCAGCTGCGGGGGTCTTCAGGATGGCTCTTGGGTGCCTGCAGCGTGTGATAGAAGCGCACCTTGTCGCGGAAACGTCCGCCCAGCAGGTCGCACACCGGCACGCCCAGCAGCCGCCCCGCCAGGTCCCACAGCGCGATCTCGATGCCCGAGGAGGCATGCACGGTGACGCCGCCGATGGCGCCATAGCCGCCATTGAGGAACAGCATCTTGGTCGCCAGCTTGAGCACGTTCAGCGGGTCTTCGCCGATCAACTGGTCCTTGAAGCGCGTCAGGATCATGTCCTTGACGCCCGGGCCCCAGTAACCCTCGCCGATACCGTACACACCGGCATCGGTTTGGATCTTGATCAGGTTCCAGTCCCAGGTGCCGCGGATGACCATCACCTTGACGTCGGTGATCTTGACCTTCCGGCGCAGTGCTTCGGCCCGCGCCTGGAATGGCAGGGCGAAGCAGGAAGCGGCGCCCAGGTTGGCGAGCAGTTTGCGGCGATCCATCAGGTGATCCTTATTTTGCAGGGGCGGTGGAATCGGCCTGCTCGTAGTGCACCTGGCCTTCCTTGTACCGCGGTGTCATGGCCAGGCGGGTGCAGGAACCCGTGTTGGCAGTGCAGCTGGCACGATGCCAGCGTTCGTTGGGGGCCGTGATCACATCACCGAGCTGGCCTTCAGCGAGGTTCTTCTCGCCCGAGATTTTCACGGTGAGCTGACCTTCGATGATCACCCAGGCTTCCACCATATTCTCGTGGAAATGACCCCAGGCGGTGTCTGGCGGCAGCTTGGCCAGGTTGCCGCTGCGGATGATGTGCGCCGAGGTGTGGCCGTCCAGCGCGAACTCACGGCTCTTGCCGTCCGCCGCCACGACATCCTTGTTGAAGTCCAGGAACGGCGTGTTCGGCGCGTCATAGCCGCCCGTGGAAGTGATCTTGGCCTGGACATACTTCCACCCCTTCACCGGAGTCGGGGTCTCGGTAACCGGATAGCTGGGCATCTGGCCCGCCGGCGTCACCCGCCAGAACACCACCGGCTCGGTGCCGGTATTCTCCAGGCTGTAGGCAAGGCGCGGGGCGACGTCGATCAGGTAGCCCTTGGTGGCGGTGGTGGTCGGCTGGCCGTCGATTGTCACCTTCATCTGGCCGGAATAGACCCACAGGAAGGCTCGGTCGTCGGAATAGAACAGGGACTTGGTCCTCTCGCCCGGGGCGAGGCTGACATAGCGGCCGTCATAATCGCGGGTGAGGAGAACCTTCTGCTCCCAGCTCGCCTGCCCGGCATGCGCCTTCAGGATATCGGCGATGTGAGTGACCGGCTTGTTGGGGCCGTCATAGGGCGTCTCGGGTGTCTTCTGCGCCGCCCACACGATCCGCTCGGGGCCTTTCTCGCCGCCGGCCTGGGCGAAGGCGGGTGTCGTGAACGCCAGAGCGATGGCGGCAGCAGCGAGACGGTTCATGATCCTGTTCCCCGAATATTGTTTTCGTTGCCGGGGAGATTGCAGCGGCGCGAAAACCCCGTCAACGTCGCGCCAGAACAACAAAGAGCTGGGGAGATTTTATGAGCAGGTGCAGCATTGCCGGCGTCGTGCTTTTGTGCGGCTTGGCGATTTCCGCCAGTGACGCTTGGGCGCAGTCGCAGACCGTCTGGAAGTTCGACAATCTTTCCCGGATCGGCGGCCTGACGCCCAAGGTTGAAGGCCAGCCGGTGCTGGTGGATTCGCCCATCGGCAAGGCGGTGCAATTCAACGGCAAGGACACCGGCCTGTTCTTCGACAGCCGCCCGCTGGTGGGCGCCGCCACCTTCACCATTGAAGGCATCTTCCGCCCCGAAGGCGGCGACTTCGAACAGCGCTGGATGCATGTGGTCGAAACCGACCCCGCAACCGGATTGGACGCCGCGCCAAAAGGCACCAGCGACACCAATCCGCGCTTCATGTTCGAGGTGCGCGTGAAGGACGGCAACTGGTACCTGGACGGCTTCGTCAACAGCAAGGCCGGGAGCAAGGCGCTGATCGATCCCACCAAGCTCCATCCCGTCGGCCCCTGGTATGCCGTGCAGCAGAGCTATGACGGCAAGACCTATCGCACCTACGTCAATGGCGTGCTGGAGAATGAAGGCGAGGTTGCCTTCACGCCCCATGGACCCGGCCATGTCATGGTCGGCGTCCGTGTCAACCATTTGAACTGGTTCAAGGGATCGGTGGCGGAGCTGCGTTTCACGCCGCGGGCGCTGAAGCCGGCGGAATTCCTTACGGTGCCCGCTCAGTAGCGCCTGCCCGGTAAAAGACAGACGCGAGCATTCAAGAAAAGCCGGACGGGGGGAAGCTGTTGCCGGTATAAGGGAAAGGCGTTCCCTTCGCGGCTCCGTCATGTTCGATTTTGTTCCGGCTTTTGTTACCTTGTTCGTGGTGATCGATCCCATCGGCCTGGGACCCATGTTCATGGGGCTGACCGCGGGCCTGCCGGAATCGGCCAAGCGCCGCATCGGGCTGGAAGCCAGCATCATCGCCTTCATTGTGCTGGCGGGTTCGGCGCTGTTCGCCGACGCGCTGTTGCGGGCACTGGGCATCAGCTTGGCGGCCTTTCGCATTGCCGGCGGGCTGCTGCTGTTCGTGATCGCCTTCGAGATGGTGTTCGAGCGGCGGCAGGAGCGTAAAGGCCATGACGCCACGCCGGAGGGCCTGTCGAAGATCGCCGCCTTCCCGCTGGCGGTGCCGTTGATGGCGGGACCGGGCGCCATCACCGCCTGCGTGCTGCTGGCGGGCCAGGCGCATGGCAGCTGGGCCGCGCTGGGCGAACTGATCGGCATCATCGCCCTGATGCTGGTCA
>JAQGLO010000041.1 GCA_028292825.1 Alphaproteobacteria bacterium
ACGAGGACTGGAAGCGCTATCTCGCCGGTGACCGCGCCGTGTTCGCGCGCCGCTTGGCTGACACGATTGACGAGAGCGCCGTGGACCGCGTCACCACGCTCTATCGCGACGACAAGCGCTTCCACGACGCGGCCGATGCCTATCTGGCGGAGTTCGAAACCCTGCTGACGCGCGCCAGGGAAGGCGATGGCGGCGGCTTGCTGACTTCGACGCTGCTGTCGGCCGATACGGGCAAGGTGTATCTGGCGATTGCTTACGCGCTGGGCAGATTATAAGGCGCTTGCATCATTCAACGCTCATAACATCAGAAGGCTAACAGATTGCCGGTACCCGACTATCAGTCGTTGATGCTGCCATTATTGCAGCGGCTCGCAGCAGAAACGAAGCCTGTTGCCGTCAGGCAATATCTCGATTCGGTAGCAGACGCATTTGGTCTTTCCGAGGATGAACGCGCGGAACGTCTGCCCAGCGGCGGAGAAAATCTTCTTTTGAACCGGTTGGCTTGGGCTCGTACGTATCTCGGTAAAGCGGGTTTGCTGACTTCGCCACGCCATGGGCAAATCGAGATTTCTAGCCGTGGACGCGAAGTCCTTTCTAAGAATCTACCCGCAATAGATGTCCGGTTTCTCAGGCAATTTCCCGAGTTTCAAGAGTGGATTGTGCGTTCCCAGCGCCCTAAAGGGGTTAAAGAACCAGCCATAGAAGTGGTTGCGAGCGACAAAAGCGAGGAGCCGCCCAGCGTGGATCCAGCTGACGATGAAGGTACACCCCGCGAACGTATTGATGCCGCTAAACAAGAAATCGAGACAGCGTTGCAGGAAGATTTGTTGCAACGCGTGCGCGCTATGGCAGCGTCTGATTTTGAAGACTCGATACTGCGCCTTCTTTTAGCAATGGGATATGGGCAAGGCCTAGACGAGATGGCGCGTGCGTTAGGCGGCAGCGGCGACGGGGGCATGGATGGTGTAATCCACCAAGACCCCTTGGGGTTGGAACGTGTATACATTCAAGCGAAGCGTTGGAAAGAAGGCAATAACGTCGGTCCGCATGAGATAAGAGATTTTGTTGGAGCGCTGAATATTCATCGCGCCAACAAAGGAGTCTTTGTGACGGCGTCGCAGTTCACGGGAGAAGCAAACAAAGCTGCAAATAATTCAACTGTCCAAGTTGTTTTGATCGATGGTCGCCAGCTTACGGAATTGATGATCCGCTATAAGGTCGGGGTTCTGGTAAGAGACGTCATCGAGATCAAAGCGGTGGACGAGGGATTCTTTGAGTAGCTCAAAGATGTTTATGCAATCGCGCCGCATAAAAGCCGTCCATGCCACCGTCCAGCATGAAGGGCAAAGTGCGCAGGTCGCCGTCGGGCGTGATCCAGTCTTGGTGACCGAACACATCGTCTTTTGTAACCGGCAAGCGCGCGAAATCGGGATTGGATGACAGGAACGCGGCGATCTGTTCTTCGCCCTCCTCACGCTCCAGAGAGCAGACCGCGAAGACCAGAATGCCGCCGGGCTCGACCATCGCCGCGCCACTGAGCAGGATCTCATACGCGGCGCCCGCCGACACCGTGACGTCGGCCGCCCCCTTGATCCAGGGCAGGTCGGGATGGCGGCGGATGGTGCCTGTGGCGGTGCAGGGCGCGTCAATCAGCACAAACGGCGCGGTGATCTCAACATCGCGCGCATCCGCTTCGACAATTTCCGCTTCCAACCGCGTGCGCGCCAGATTCTCCCGGATGCGTTCCGCGCGCGCCGCGTCGATCTCTACCGCCGTCACCTGGGCGCCCATCGCCGCCAGCTGCATGGTCTTGCCGCCCGGCGCTGCGCACAGGTCGATCACCCGCTGCCCGCGCACATCGCCAAGCAGGGTCGCGGGCAGCGATGCCGCAGCGTCCTGCACCCACCAATGCCCCTGCGCAAAGCCGGCCATGGTATCGATGCGTCCCTCGGCCGACAGCCGCCGCACCATGCCGAACAGCGCGGCGCTTTGCGGATGCGTAGCGCCTTCCGCCTTCAGGACGATGTCGATGGGCGCTTCGCTCTGGTGCGCGCGGGCGATCTGGCGCGCGGTGCCGGCGCCATACTGCGCGCTCCACCGCGTCCACAGCCAGTCGGGCGTTGACAGCCGCTCGCGGTCCAGGCCGGACAGCACGAGCTCGCCCTGGGCGGCGACCTTGCGCAGCACGGCGTTGATCAGCGGCTTGAAATGCACCGCCTTGGCATCCTTGGTTGCCAGCTGGTTGGCGGCGTCGACAGCCGCATGTGCCGGCACTTTCAGGATCAAAAGTTCACAGGTGCCCAGCAGCAGGATCTCGGTCGCCGACCCCGCCTTGTGCGGCGCCAGCGGCTTGGCCATGAACTTGCGCAGCACCGCATCCAGCGCCCCCATGTGGCGCAAGGTCTGGCTGACCAGGGCGCGGGCAAAGCCGGCATCGCGAACCTCAAGGCCCGACAATTGTTCCAGCTGCGCGTCCAATGGGCGGCGTTTCTGCAGCACACCCGACAGAATGGCGAGCGCGGCCTTGCGCGCGGGGAGACCGGTATCTTTCATGGCGCCTCTTTAGAGGCTTTCAGCCCCAGGGGCCACGCTTAACAGCGGGTGTTTCGGGCAGCGGCAAGGCCCCATCATCGCGGGTCGCCATCGCCTTGAGCCGCGCGATGCGTTCGTCCGTGGCAGGATGGGTGGCGAACAGACCGCCGATGCCGCCATGCAGCGGGTTGATGATGAACATGTGCGCCGTGGCGGGATTGGCGTCGGCGGGATGGTTTTCTATGCCCTGCGCCGCGTGCTCGATCCGGCCCAGCGCCGAGGCCAGCCACAGGGGCTTGCCGGTGATCTCGGCGCCGGCGCGGTCTGCCTCGAACTCGCGGCTGCGCGAGATCGCGGCCTGCACCAGCATGGCGGCGATGGGCGCCAGCATGGTGACCAGCAGGATGCCGACCAGGCCGAGCGGATTGTTCCTGCGGTCACCGCCCATGAAGAAGGCCATGTTGGCCAGCATGCCGATGGCGCCGGCGATCACTGCGGTGATGGTCATGGTCAGGGTGTCGCGGTGCTTCACATGCCCCAGCTCATGCGCCAGCACGCCCGCCAGTTCCTGCTGGCTGACCTGCGCGAGAAGTCCGGTGGTGACGCAGACGGCGGCATGATCGGGATTGCGTCCGGTGGCAAAGGCGTTGGGCTGCGGATTCTCGGTGACATAGACCTTGGGCATGGGCAGCTTGGCCTCGGCCGCCAACTGTTCCACCAGGCGATACATATCCGGTGCGCTGGCGGCATCGACCGGACGCGCGCCATACATGGACAGCAGCACCTTATCGGAATTCCAGTAGGCGAACAGGTTGGTGCCCAGCGCGAAAAGCAACGCGATCAGCACGCCCGTGCTGCCGCCCAAAAGCGCGCCCACCACCAGGAACAGCCCGGTCATGGCCGCCATCAGGATGCCGGTACGCAGCGTGTTCATCGTTTCACTCCCATGGGTTCAGATGTAATCTCGGTTCATGGCCAATCAAGCAGACATCGCCGCCCGCCTCGCCGAGGCCGCCCAGCGCGCCAATGCCGAAGCGCAAGCGCGCCGCGCGGCGGAGACCAAAAAGCAATTGCCGCCGGAATTGGGCGGGCCCAAGGGGCCTGAGCCGACGCGCTATGGCGACTGGGAACGCAAAGGCATCGCGTCGGATTTTTAAAAAGCTTCTGCGGTCATGCGTTCGAGTTCGGCCCGCACGTCCGCCGGCCAGGCCTCGGTATGGGCCGTGAAGTCGTCGGCCTGCCCGGCGTACAGCGCCCGCATGGCTTCCTCATATCCCGGCGCATTGCCCACCAGCGCGGTGGCGAAGCGGTAGGCCGCGTCGCGCCGCGCCCGTTGTTGCGCCTTGGGGCTGCGGCTGGCCTCCTCTACCAGCTTCCTCAGCGCCACCGAGGCTCCGCCCGGCTGGGTCGCCAGCCAGTCCCAGTGCCGGGGCAGCAGAGTGATCTCGCGCGGCACCACCCCCAGCTTGGGGCGGCCGGGGCGCGGCAGGTCGGCGGCGGGCGGAAAACGAGGGTCTATGTCCACCACCCGGCCGGTTTCGGGGTCGAAGATCATGGCTCCATCCTGCGCAAGGCAGGCGGCATAGACTTCAGGCAGGGGGCCGGCAGCAATCTGATCGAAGCCGAGAAAGGCGGTGTAGCGCATTGGCATTATTTATCCGGGTATAAATACTAAGTCAATATCACCCGTATAAAAGTATATTCCAGCTTTCCCTTGATGCCCGGCTCATGCAGGTTCATTTAAGGGAGGCATTCCGCAGGCAGCTCCCATGTTCATCCAGACCGAATCCACCCCCAATCCCGCCACCCTGAAATTCCTGCCCGGGCGCGAGGTGATGGGGGAAGGCGCGGTGGCCGATTTCCCGGAAAGCGAAACCGCCGGCCGTTCGCCGCTGGCCAAGGCGCTGTTCGCCATTCCCGAAGTCAGCCGGGTCTTCTTCGGCTCGGACTTCATCTCGGTCACCAAACGCGACGGCGACTGGAAGCATCTCAAGCCCGCCATCCTGGGCGCGGTGATGGAGCATTTCACCCAAGGTCATCCGCTGATCGAAAGCGCCGCCAACGAAGCGGAAGAAAGCCCTGCCGCCGACGACAGCGAGATCGTCGCCCAGATCAAGGAGCTGATCGAAACCCGCGTGCGTCCCGCCGTGGCGCAGGATGGCGGCGACATCATCTTCAAGCGCTTTGACGAAGACAGCGGCATTGTCTCGCTGCACCTGCAGGGTTCCTGCGCGGGCTGTCCCTCATCGAGCATGACGCTGAAAAATGGCATCGAGAACATGCTGCGCCATTATGTGCCCGAAGTGACTGCGGTCGAAGCGGTCTGATGTCGGCGACAGAGCCTTATCTTTCCGAACCGGCGCACGCAATTTCCGACGCGGCGCTCGATACCCTGTTCCGCGAAGCCCACACCACGCGCAAATGGCTGGACAGGCCGGTCAGCCCCGCGCTGCTGATGGCGATCTATGACCTGATGCGCTGGGGCCCTACCGCCGCCAACATCACGCCCGCGCGCATCGTCTTCGTGGTGTCGCCAGAGGCGAAGGCAAGGCTGAAGCCGCATCTCGACGCCGGCAATGTCGGTCCGTCCATGGCAGCGCCGGTCACTGCCATCCTGGGCTATGACCTGGAATTCGCCCGGCACATGCCGCTGCTGTACAGCGCAAATCCCGATGCCAAAAACTGGTTCACGGATCTGGAAGCCAACAAGACCATCGCACTGCGCAATGGCAGCCTGCAGGGCGGCTATTTCATCCTGGCGGCGCGCGCGCTGGGGCTGGATTGCGGCCCCATGGGCGGATTCCGCCATGACGGCATCGACGCGGAGTTCTTCGCCGGCACGCAGATCAAGTCCAATATCCTCTGCAATCTGGGCTATGGCGCGCCGGGTGGCGCACGACCGCGAGATGCGCGGCTCGGCTTCGACCAAGCCTGCGAGATTCTTTAGTGCTTCTTGCCGTTGATACAGCGCTGGGCGGCTGCTCGGTGGCGCTGCTGGATGGCGATGACATTCGCGCACATATTTTCGAGCCGATGGACCGTGGCCATGCGGAGCGGCTGGCGCCCATGGTCCAGGAAGCGATGCACGGCGTTGCCTTTACGGCACTGGATCGCCTCGCGGTCACGACGGGCCCCGGCACCTTCACCGGCCAGCGGGTCGGGCTCGCATTCATGCGCGGGCTTCGTTTGGCGCTCAAGATCCCCTTGACCGGCGTGACCACGTTGGAAGCGATAGCCGTCGCCGCCATGCAGGAGACGGGGCAGGGCCGCGCCGCCGTGATCCATGATGCACGTCGGGACGAAGCCTATCTGCTGCTGCATGACGGCGGCACGGTTGTGCAGCAGCCGGTGGTGCTGCCGTTTCAGGACGCCCTCGAGCGCATCCGCATTTTCGGGATCTGCGCCATTGCAGGCACCAGCGCGCCGGCCGCGAAAGAGGCATTGGGCGCGGGGTTTACGCTCTCGTCCGTCCGCCAGCCCGACGCGCTGTGGGTGGCGCGGCTGGCCGCGGCCCTGCCACCCACAAGGGAAGCCCCCGGACCGCTCTATCTGCGCGCGCCTGACGCCAAGCTGCCGGGCGGGAAAGTCCTGGCATGACGGTCACGGAATTCACCGGCGATACTGCGCCGCTCGCGGCACTCCATGTCCAATGCTTCCCCGATGCCTGGGACGCCGCCGCCATTGCCGCCTTGCTGGCGACGCCGGGCACCTTTGCCTTCCACAGCCATGACGGATTTGTGCTGGCGCGGGCCGTGGCGGGAGAAGCAGAGATATTGACCCTGGCCGTCGCCCCCGCGGCGCGGGGCAGGGGCCTGGGACGGGCGCTTCTGGAAGCCGCGACGACAAAGGCAAAGGCGCTGGGGGCCGAGACCATGTTCCTGGAAGTCGGCGCCGACAATCCCGCCGCCCTGGCGCTCTATGCCGGGCTGGGCTTTGCCAAGATTGGCGACCGGAAGGCCTACTATAATGGCCGTGATGCCTTCGTCCTCAGGCTTCCGCTGACCGGCGAATTCGCCTAACGTGGTTCCATGACCCGTATCGAAAAGCTTTGCGTGGACAAGGGCCTGCGCATGACCGACCAGCGCCGCGTGATTGCGCGGGTGCTGTCGGACGCCGCCGACCATCCTGATGCGGAGGAGCTGTACCGCCGTGCCAGCGCCATCGACCCGCATATCTCCATCGCCACCGTCTATCGCACGGTCAAGCTGTTCGAGGATGCCGGCATCCTGGAGCGGCACGACTTCCGCGACGGGCGCTCGCGCTATGAGGAGGTGCCGGAATCCCATCACGATCACCTGATCGATGTGGCGACCGGCAGCGTCATCGAATTCCGCAACGAAGACATTGAAAAGCTGCAGAAGCGCGTGGCCGAGGAGCTGGGCTTCGAGCTGATCGACCACCGCCTGGAACTGTATGGCGTGCCCAAGGGGCGCAAGCCCCCCACGCCCTAGCCGCTGATGGCCCGCCTTCGCGCCATCGCGATCATTGCGATGTTCTTGACTTTCACGTTTCTGCTGATGCCGGTGCAGTGGCTGCTGCTGAAGCTGAAAAGCCCCGCCGCCCGCACCTTCCCGCACTGGTATCACCGCCATGTGGCGGCGATCTTCGGCATCCGTATCCGCACCGTGGGACGCAAGGTGACGGGCGAAGGCGTGCTGCTGCTCGCCAACCATACCAGCTGGGCCGACATCATCATCTTTTCGGCAGTGGCGCCCATCAGCTTTGTCGCCAAGGCGGAGGTCGCCGGCTGGCCATTCTTCGGCACCCTGGCGCGGCTGCAGCGCACCGTCTTTGTCGAGCGCACCCGGCGCAGCGCCACCGGCGATGTCCGCGACACCATTCGTGCCCGGCTGCTGGCGGGTGATGCCCTGGTCCTGTTTCCCGAAGGCACCAGCCATGACGGCAACACCGTGCTGCCCTTCAAGAGCGCCCTGCTGGGCGGGGCCGAGGCGCAGCTGGCGGACGGCCGCCATGTGAAAGTGCAGCCGGTTTCCACCGCCTTTACCGGCCTGCACGGCATGCCCATGGGCCGCGAAAACCGCCCGCTGTTCGCCTGGTATGGCGACATGGAGATGGTGCCGCATCTGTGGGAGGCGCTGCTGGCCGGACCGCTGGATGTGGTGGTGCAGTTCCATGAGCCTTTCAGCCTGGACCAGATGGACCGCAAGGAACTGGCCGCCCGGGCCGAGGCTATCGTGCGTCAGGGCCAGGCGCTGGCCCTTGCGGGCCGCACCTGATAAATCCGGCCCCAATGAAGAAGCTCTACGTAAAGACCTATGGCTGTCAGATGAACGCCTACGATTCCGCCAAGATGGCGGATCTGCTGGCGCCGCTGGGCTATGCGGCAACGGACGCGCCCGAAGGCGCCGATATGGTGATTCTGAACACCTGCCACATCCGCGAGCGGGCGGCCGAGAAGGTCTATTCCGAGTTGGGCCGCCTGAAAAAGCTCAAGCGCGGCAAGTCCGACATGCTGGTCGCCGTGGCCGGCTGCGTCGCCCAGGCCGAAGGCGAGGAGATCATCGCCCGCGCGCCCGTGGTGGACATGGTGGTGGGGCCGCAATCCTATCACCGCCTGCCCGAGATGATCGCCCGCGCCGCCCGTGCGGAAGGCCGCAGCATCGAAACCGATTTCCCGGCGCTGGAAAAATTCGACATGCTGGCCGCGCCGCGCGGCAGCGGCGTCAGCGCCTTTCTCACCGTGCAGGAAGGTTGCGACAAATTCTGCACCTTCTGCGTGGTGCCTTACACGCGGGGCGCGGAGCATTCCCGCCCGCCTCAAGCCATTCTGGCCGAAGCGCGCCAGCTGGTGGACAAGGGCGCGCGCGAAATCGTGCTGCTGGGCCAGAATGTCAACGCTTATGAGGGCGACGGTTGGGGCTTGGCCAAACTGTGCGAAGCGCTGGCAAGGATCGATGGGCTCGCGCGCATCCGCTACACCACCAGCCATCCCCGCGACATGGGTGACGACCTGATCGCGGCGCATGGCGACAATCCCAAGCTGATGCCCTATCTGCACCTGCCGGTGCAGTCGGGATCGGACAGCGTGCTGGACGCGATGAACCGTCAGCACAGGGCGGACGACTATCGCCGCCTGATCGACCGCATCCGCGCGGCGCGTCCGGACATTGCCATGACCTCCGACTTCATCGTCGGCTTCCCCGGCGAGAGCGATGCCGATTTTGAGGCGACGCTGAAACTGGTGCGCGACATCGGCTATGCGTCCGCCTTTTCGTTCAAATATTCCAAGCGTCCCGGCACGCCGGCCTCCACCCTGCGCAAGCAGATAGCGGAAGACGTCAAGACGGCGCGGCTGGATGCGCTGCAGAAGCTGCTGCTCGCCCAGCAATATGCCTTCGACGATTCGCGCATCGGCAAGGTGATGCCGGTGCTGTTCGAAAAGCCCGCGCGCGATGCGGGCCAGCTGATGGGCCGCACCCCCTATCTGCAGCCGGTGCATGTCGTCGCCGATACTGTGCTCATCGGCACGGTCGCCGATGTGAAGATTGAACGCCGCACTGCCAACAGCCTGCATGGAGTGCTCGTTTGAGCGCTCGCAAGACGCAGGTCACCACCCTGGAATTTCCCGACAACAAGCTGCTGCGCGCCCTGGGCGGGCCGCATGCAAAGCATTTCGCGCGGCTGGAACAGAAGTTGAATGTCAGCATCGACAGCCGCGGCAATCTGCTGGCCATCGAAGGCGCGGGCCGCGAACGCGCCGGCTCCATTCTGCGCGCGCTGTATCTGCGGCTGGTGGCGGGCGAAAGCGTGACCCTGGCCGAAGTGGATGCCGAGCTGCGTTTCACCGATGCCGGGCGTGTGCAGGGACCGGGCGCGATCAAGACCGCCGCGTCGCGGGCGGTGAAGCCACGCTCGCCGGCGCAATCGGCGTATCTCGACATGATGCGTGAGCATCCGCTGACCTTCGGCATCGGCCCCGCCGGCACCGGCAAGACCTATCTCGCCGCGGCCTTCGCCGCCCATATGCTGCATGAAAAGCGGGTGGACCGGGTGATCCTGTCGCGTCCGGCGCTGGAAGCCGGCGAGCGGCTGGGCTTCCTGCCTGGCGACCTGAAAGAGAAAATCGATCCTTATCTCAGGCCGCTCTATGACGCGCTGTTCGATGTGCTGGGCGATGTCGCCGGGCGGCTGATCGAACAGGGTGTGATCGAGGTCGCGCCGCTGGCCTTCATGCGCGGCCGTACCCTTTCACGCGCCTTCGTCATCCTGGACGAAGCCCAGAACACCACCCAGGCCCAGATAAAGATGGTCCTGACCCGGCTGGGCGAGGACAGCCACATGGTGGTGACCGGCGATCCCAGCCAGAGCGACCTGCCGGGCGGCAAGGCCCTGGGCCTGAACGAGGCGCTGGCCTTCCTGGAAGGTGTTGAGGGTGTGGGCGTGACGCGCTTTGGCGAAAAGGACGTGGTGCGCCATCCCCTCGTCGCGCGCATCGTTGCCGCCTATAATGCCCACGGCAAATCATGAGCGGGGTCACGCTGGTGGTCGAAGACGCCAACTGGCGCAGGCGGCGCGGCATCCAGACCCGGCTGAAACAGGCGGCGCAAGCGGCTGCCAGGGCCGTGAAGCTGAAAGGCGAGGTCACGATCCTTCTGGCGGGCGACAAAAGGCTGGCGGTGCTGAACCGCGATTTTCGCGGCAAGGACAAGCCGACCAATGTGCTGTCCTTTCCCGGCAGCGGCGGAATCGGCGGCGACATCGCCATTGCCTATGGCGTGACGCAGGCGGAAGCCAAGGCCGCCGCCAAGACATTCGCCGACCACGCCATCCATCTGGCGGTACATGGCGTTCTGCATCTGGCCGGTTATGACCATGAACGCCCCAAGGACGCCAAGGTGATGGAGCCGCTGGAAGTGAAGATTCTCAAACGGCTGGGCATCGCCGACCCCTACGCGGCCATGCCCCAATGAGCGACCAGCCATCCTTGTTCAAGCGCCTGATCCAGGCCCTGACCGGCCAGGACGCCGACACCACCGCCATGCGCGAAAGCCTGGAAGAGGTGATCGAGGAAAGCGAGCGCGAGTCCGCCGCTTTGTCCGACCAGGAACGCATCATGCTGGGCAACCTGCTGGAGTTCGGCGAGCTCAAGGTGCGCGACGTGATGGTGCCGCGCGCCGAGATCATCGCGGTGGATGAAACCATCGGCCTGGCCGACCTGCTGCAGATCTTCCGCGAGGCGCAACATTCGCGCCTGCCGATCTACCGCGAGACCCTGGACGATCCCACCGGGCTGATCCATGTGAAGGACGTGCTGGGCCTGCTCGAAGGCACGGCGGAGGGCGCCTTCTGTCTGGCCCCCAATGCCCGCATCACCGCCCTCAAGCGTCCCATCCTGTTCGCGCCGCCCTCGATGCGGGCGCTGGACCTGATGCTGAAGATGCAGGCCAGCCATACCCATCTGGCGCTGGTGATCGACGAATATGGCGGCACCGATGGACTGGTTTCGATTGAAGACATCATCGAAGAGATCGTTGGCGATATCGCCGACGAACATGATGACGACGCCGCCGTGCTAAAGCCCGATGGCGATGGCTTCATCGCCGACGCCCGCATGGACCTGGACGACTTCAAGGCCCAGAGCGGCCATGACCTGGAGCTGGACGAAGACGAACAGGACATAGACAGCTTGGGTGGGCTGGTAACCTCGCTGCTGGGGCGGGTGCCGCAGCGCGGCGAGATCGTCGCCCATCCCAGGGGTTATGAATTCCAGGTGCTGGACGCCGATCCGCGCCGGGTGCGCCGCTTGCGCGTCACCATGCCCTCGACGCCGATACCCGAAGTGACCAAATGAACCTGATGGCGCGGACCGGCGACTGGATCCGCAGCCTGCAGGGCTGGCGGCGGTTGCTGTTCGCTTTCGCGGTTGGGGCGGTCTCGGCCACCGGCTTCGCGCCGCTGGAATTCTTTCCCGCGCTGTTGCTGGGCTATGGCGTCCTGGTGCTGCTGGTGGACGGCGCCGATGGTGGCCATAGGCCGGTGCGGCGCGCAGCGTTCATCGGCTGGGCCTTCTGCTTCGGACAGTTCCTGGTCGGCCTGCACTGGATCGGCTACGCCTTCCTGGTCGATCCCACCAATCATCTGTGGCAGATGCCATTCGCGGTGGTGTCGCTGCCGGCCGGCCTGGCTTTGTTCGGAGCGCTGGCCTGCGGCCTGGCGGCCTATTTCTGGCAGGATGGCCCGGCCCGGCTTTTCATCTTCGCGGCGATGCTGGGCGCGGCCGAATGGCTGCGCGGGCACATCTTCACAGGCTTTCCCTGGAATCTGTCAGCCTATGGCTGGGGCGCCTCGCTGGCGCTGCTGCAGTCGGCCAGCCTGATGGGGGCCTATGGACTGTCTTTCCTCACCATCCTTCTGGGTGCCTCCAGCGCCGAGCTGCTTTCGGGCCGGCCAGGGTTCAAGAAATTCTGCAGCCCCGCCGCGATGGTCCTGCTGTTCGCGGCGCTGTGGGGCTATGGCGTGTATCGCATCGCAGCTACACCCAAGGTGGACGTACCGGGTGTAACCTTGCGGCTGGTACAACCCGATATTCCGCAGGCAGAAAAGTTCGTTCGCAACCTGATGCTGCGAAACTGGACGCGGCTGGTCTCGCTTTCGGTCCGCCCGGACGGCGCCGCGGGCCATCCTACGCACATCATCTGGCCGGAAGCTGCCACGGGATTCCCTGTGGCCCGATCGGCGGGGGCGCTGGACCAGATTGCGCTGTTCACCGCCCGTGGCCAGACCCTGATCACCGGTTCGGTCCGGGTTGATCGCGGGCCCGATGGCCGCGCCTGGTACAACAGCCTCTATCTGTTTCCGGCCGGCGGTGCGTTGCCGCTGCTCTACGACAAATTCCATCTGGTGCCGTTCGGAGAATATGTACCGTATGCGGCCCTTCTGAACCGCATCGGCATCTCCCAGGTCACCACCGGCGAGGGCGCAACGCCGGGCGATCATCCCCATGTGCTGCAGGCGCCCGGCGCGCCGCCGCTGACGCCGCTGATCTGCTATGAGGTCATCTTCCCGCATGACGTGACCGATGCCTCGAGTCCGCGTCCCGGCTGGTTCGTCAACCTCACCGACGACAGCTGGTTCGGCCCCTGGGCCGGGCCGCGCCAGCATCTGCTGACGGCGCGGGTGCGCGCCATCGAAGAAGGCCTGCCCATCGCGCGCGCCGCCAATACCGGCGTCAGTGCCGTGATCGACGGCGTCGGTCGCGTCCGGGCGCAGCAGGCTTTGAACACCATGGGAGTCGTGGATTCCCCGCTGCCCGTGGCGCTGCCGCCGCCGCCTTATGCACGGTTTGGCGATCTTGTATTTTTGCTGTTTTTGGTTACCGCCGCGTTTGCCGCGTTTGTGCTGGCGCGCGACTGATTTTGCGCGTTTATGTTTTTAAATTAAGTGTTTGCGTTCGACGATAGATCGGGCAAGTTCCCGCCCATCAAATAGCGTTGAGTGTTCTCGTGGCCAAGAAACAAGCCAATCCCATTGATATTCAGGTCGGCAATCGCGTGCGCATCCGGCGCATGCTGATCGGCATGAGTCAGGAACGCCTGGGCGATCTTCTGGGCCTCACCTTTCAGCAGGTTCAGAAATACGAGAAGGGCGTCAACCGCATCGGCGCCGGCCGCCTGTTCGAGGTGTCGCGCATTCTCAACGTGCCGGTGGATTTCTTCTATGAAGGCGTGGCCGCCCAGCTTGCCGCCCAAGCCGGCATGGGCGAGCCGGAAAGCGCGCCGCCGGTGATGGAATTCGTCTCCAGCGGCGAAGGGCTGCAGCTCAGCCTGGCCTTCATGAAGATCAAGGACGCCAAGGTGCGCAAGCGCGTATTGGATCTCGTGAAGAGCCTCGCCGAAGAGGAAGAGCAGAAGTCCTAACTTTTGCGGCCGGCCTTCTCGTCAAGCCCCGACATGCCTTCACGCGATTTCAGCACCGCATAGACATCGTCCGGCGTGATGCCGCTCGCCGCCCACAGCACCGCCAGGTGATACAGGACGTCGGCGGATTCCTTGGCCAGTTGGGTCTTGTCCTGCTGGATGGCGGCGATCACCACTTCTGTCGCTTCCTCGCCGAACTTCTTGGCGCATTTGTCCACGCCCGCCGCCAGCAGCCTGGCGGTGTAGGACTGGGAGATGTCGCCCCCCTTGCGGGCGGCAATGGTGGCGAACAGGCGGTCGAGGGCGTCAGACATGGCCGCTCCCTAGCACGCGCCCCGGAAAAAATCTGCGACGAAGGACTTGTCGAACGCGGTGTCACAGAGTACTCTATTTGACAGAGTTAATTATGGCGGCTTGCCCGCCTTGTTTTTGGCCAGGCACTCTGCCCGGCAGAGCGAGAGCAAAAGATGACGCTATCCCCGGACCAGGCTGCCGACAGCCTGAAGGAAATCGCGCGGACCGAAGCGCGCAGCAGTCGGGCCCGGCGGTATGCCAATGCCAGCCCCAGCTTCATCTTGTGGGGCGTGATCTGGATGATCGGTTATGCCGCCAGCGATTTGCTTGGCCAGACAAAAGGCTGGGACAAGATCAACTGGTTGTGGAGCGGGCTGACCGTGATCGGCGTGGTGGGCAGCTTCGCCATCGGCCGCGCCCAACATCGGGGCGAGGGCCGCAATCCGGGGCTCGGTTTGCGCTGGGGCGCTACATTTTTCGCACTGTGGCTGTTCGCCATCGCAACCCTGCTGGTGCTGCGGCCGGCCTATCCGGCGGCGGTGGGCGCCTTTATCCCGCTGATCGTGGCTGCCGTATATGCGGTGTTCGGCATCTGGCAGGGCATGCGCTTCGTCTATGCCGGTGTCGCGGTGGCGGCAGCGACGCTGGGCGGCTTCTTCTTCCTGCGTGAACATTTCCTGCTGTGGATGGCAGTCGTGGGCGGCGGATCATTGGTCCTTGTCGGCCTGTGGCTGCGGAAGGTGTGAGATGGAGCAGCCCGACAATATCATCCACCAGCCCGTGCGGCTGAAGATCATGGCGGCGCTGAAACCGCTGTTGCTCACCGATCAGATCGAATTTGTTCGCCTGAAGAAGCTGGTCGAGGTCACCGACGGCAATCTGGGTGCGCATATCCAGACCCTGGAACAGGCGGGCTACGTTGCCGTGGAAAAGGATTTTGCCGACAAGCGCCCGCGCACAAGGGTGAAGTTGACCAGGCAGGGCCGCCGCGCCTTCGAAGATTATATCGCCTATCTGCGCGACCTTATTTCGGAGTAAGTCGATGCATACGCCCTACAGCCTGATGCATGTGGTCGCGGCATCGATTGCGCTGGCAACGGGCGCGGCGGTGATTGTCCTGCCCAAAGGCAAGGGCCCGCACCGGCTGTTGGGCATCACTTATGTCTTCGCCATGCTGGTCGCCAACATGGCGGCGCTGATGATTTACAGCCTCACCGGCCACTTCAACCTGTTCCATGGTTTTGCGTTGCTCAGCCTCTTCTTCACCCTGACCGGCTTGTCGATGCCTATTCTCAAGCCGCAAGGCTGGGTGGCGCGCCATGTCTGGTGGATGAGCTGGTCTTATCTGGGGTTGCTGGCTGCGACGGCGAACGAGGCGCTGATCCATCTGCCGCTACCCCTGCGCGGTGCGCCGCGCATCATCGCCACCGGCGTGGGACTGGCCGTGGTGACGGGCGTGGCCGGCCGCCTTTTGCGCCCCCGCCTGATGCGCGCAGCGCGCGACCATTCCTAGAGCTCGATTCTGGCGCGAATGTCCGCCGGGGTCGCGCCGGCATCGCGCAGTGATCCCAGGGTCACGGCGCCATCGCGCTTGGAGAATTTGCGCCCCGCATCGTCCAGCACCAGCGCATGGTGCGCATAACCCGGTTCGGGCAGGCGCAGCAGCGCCTGCAGCAGCCGCTGGATGTGGGTGGCCGCCAGCAGGTCCTCGCCGCGCGTTACCAGGCTCACTTGCTGGAAGGCGTCATCCACCACCACGGCCAGGTGGTAGGATGTCGGCATGTCCTTGCGCGCGATCACAATGTCACCGAAGCGCACGGGATCGACGGGGAAGCGGTGACCATGTTCGCAGAAGGTCAGCGGTCCCACCGATGCGGCTGCTTTGCTCACATCCAGCCGCAGCGCGAAATTCCCACCCGCGGCCATGCGGCGCAGGCCTTCTTCCATGGTCAGTACTTTGCAGGTGCCGGGATAGAGGGGCCCCTCGGGCCCATGCTGCGCTTCGCCGGCGCGCGCAATCTCGGCGGCGATCTCGGCGCGGGTGCAGAAACAGGGGTAGACCAGTCCGCGCGCCTTGAGATGGGCCAGCGCCTCGGCATAGGCGCCCATGCGGGTGGATTGGCGCAAGGTCGGTTCATCCCAGCTAAGCCCCAGCCATTTCAGGTCGAAGAAGATCGCCGCGATGAATTTGTCGCGCGAACGGCCCTTGTCGATGTCTTCGATGCGCAGCAGGAAATCATCGCCGCTCTCATAAGCGGTGATGGCGGCCAGCGCATGGCCCAGATGCAGCAGGCCGGTTGGACTGGGTGCGAACCTTGTGACAATCATGCGCGGATTCTAACGCACAGAACCGCTTATGGCACTTTCAGGCTCAACATTGGCCGGCCCCACCCTCGCGCCCAGACGCGGCCCCGCCACCCATCTGGTGGTGCTGGTGCATGGCTATGGCGCCGACGGCAACGACCTGATCGGGCTGGCGGCGCACTGGCAGGACCTGCTGCCCACCGTCGCCTTCGCCGCGCCCAATGCCCCCACCAAGACGCCTGGCGCGCCAGGCTATCAATGGTTCCCCATCACCCGCATCGACCCGCATCTGATGCAGCAGGGCGTGGAGATGGCCGGTCCCGTGCTGGACGAATATCTCGATGCCGAGCTGGCGCGGCTGGGCATTCCGCCGGAGAATCTGGCGCTGGCGGGCTTCAGCCAGGGCACCATGCTGTCGCTGCATGTGGGCCTGCGCCGCAAGGTGAAGCCGGCCGCCATTGTGGGATTTTCCGGCATGCTGGCCGGGCTGCCACCGCCGGGCGACATCCCGCCCATCCTGCTCACCCACGGCGATGCCGACCAGGTGATCCCGCCCCAGGCCATGTTCCTGGCTGCCCTGGCGCTGGGCCAGGCAGGGGCTTGCGTGCAATGGCACTTGGCGGGGGGCATGGGCCACGGCATCGACCCGGAAGGGCTGGCCATTGCCGGGGAATTCCTGAATCTGGGCTTTCGCGGCTTGTTGAAAACCAGCGGCGAGACCGCCTGCGTCTACAAACCGTCATCGCGAATCAGTTAGCCTGATGGTGCTGTCGGGGTTCTGCCCCTAGAATGCACTGCCAAAGGAGAAGCGCCTTCAGGGGATTTCTTCCGTGCTAGCCGCCATGGTCACATCCGGCAATTGTCCGGCGCT
>JAQGLO010000051.1 GCA_028292825.1 Alphaproteobacteria bacterium
GCATATCGCTTGGAAACGTCGAGAATTTCGATCACCCGCGGGAGCCCTGCTTTTTTGCGACACGCCATCCTGAGCGCCCTTGCACCATAGCGCAAAATCGGCGTAAAACCGCGTAAACGCAGGGAAAAATGGTGGTTTATCCGCCGCTTAGCCCGGGCGTCCAGGCACCGTAAAATTCCACGGGCGGAACGGCGACAAGGTCAATGACGCAGGGCAGGCACATCACCATCGTGACAGGCGGATTTTCCGCCCGCGATGGCGTGCGCGCCCACAATCAGCCCCGTCCTTCCCTCGGTTCTTCGCACGCGCTCCTTCTTCTTAGCTGCCCCTAGGCGCGCTTTGTGCGGGATGGTCTCGCACGTGTGCGGTTGGGGGAGGAAGCAAAGGAAGAATTGAAGCCGCAATGCGGCGAACAGAAGGACATTGGTCATGACCAGCAACAGTAATATCGACACGACCCCGATTCAGATCTTCGACACCACCCTGCGCGACGGCGAGCAGTCGCCGGGCGCTGCGATGACGCATGACGAGAAGCTGGAAATCGCAATCCTGCTCGACGAGATGGGCGTCGATGTGATCGAGGCCGGCTTTCCGATTTCGTCGCAAGGCGATTTCCGCGCCGTCACCGAGATCAGCAAGATCGTCAAGCGCGCCTCCGTGTGCGGTCTGAGCCGCGCCGGCTTCAAGGATATCGACCGCGCCGGCGAAGCGTTGAAGGGTGCATTTCGGCCCCGGATTCACACGTTTATTTCGACCTCGCCCGTCCACATGAAGCACAAGCTGAACATGGGCGAGAATGCGGTGCTGGAAGCGGTGGGCGCTTCGGTGACGCGGGCGCGCAACTACACTTCCGAAGTGGAATGGTCGGCCGAGGACGCCACCCGCACCGTGCCGGACTTCCTGTGCCGCTGTGTCGATGTCGCCATCCAGTCCGGCGCCACGGTGATCAATGTGCCTGACACGGTGGGCTATTCCACGCCGCAGGAATTCTTCGACATCATCACCATGCTGCGCAATCGCGTGCCCAATGCCGACAAGGTGATCTTCTCCACCCATTGCCACAACGATCTGGGGCTGGCGGTGGCCAATTCGCTGGCCGGCGTGCTGGCGGGCGCGCGGCAGGTGGAATGCGCCATCAACGGCATCGGCGAGCGCGCCGGAAACGCCGCGCTGGAGGAAGTCGTGATGGCCCTGCGCGTGCGCAAGGACATCATGCCCTTCACGCACAACATCAACACCACGCTGCTGAACCGTGCCTCCAAGATGGTGTCCAACCACACCGGCATGCCCGTCCAGTACAACAAGGCGATCGTGGGCAAGAACGCCTTCAGCCACGAAAGCGGCATCCACCAGGACGGCATGCTCAAGAATGTGGAAACCTATGAAATCATGCGTCCGGAAGATGTCGGCGTGCATGCCACCAGCCTGATGCTGGGCAAGCTGTCAGGCCGCCATGCCTTCAAGGACAAGCTGGAAACCATGGGCTATGTGCTGGAAGCCCCCGTCTTCGAGGATGCCTTCCGCCGCTTCAAGGACCTGGCCGACAAGAAAAAGCATGTGTTCGACGACGACATCGCCGCCCTGGTGGATGACGGCATCATGCGCGGCAAGGACACCATTTCCATCAAGGCGCTCAGGGTCGAGGCCGGCACCGGCATTGTGCCTGTGGCGTCGCTGACCCTGGAAGCGGAAGGCGCTGTTCGCAGCGTCACGGTCTCCGGCGACGGCCCGGTGGACGCCATCTTCATGGCGATCCGCGAGGCCTATCCCCACAATGCCGCCCTGCAGCTGTTCCAGATCAACGCCGTGACCGAAGGCACCGACGCCCAGGCCACCGTGACGGTCCGGCTGGAGGAAAATGGCCGCACCGTCACCGGCAAGGCGTCCGATACCGACACCATGGTGGCGGCGGCCTATGCCTATGTGAACGCCCTCAACAAGCTGCTGGTGAAGCGCGAAAAGCACGCGCCGGAAGCACTGACTGTCGCAAGATGACACAAGTCTAGGAATTGGGGCCCCGGAGCGCAGCGCGCCGGGGCCGTTAACCGGAACGGCGCTTGCAGGTTTGTTGTTTGGTTTTCCAGCAAAGGCACAGGTTTAAGCATGTTCGGCAGTCTTCTTGGCGCACTCTCCAGCGACATGGCCATCGATCTTGGGACGGCGAATACGCTGGTTTATGTCAAGGGACGCGGCATCGTCCTGAACGAACCCAGCGTGGTCGCCACCATCACCGGGCGCAACGGCAAGAAATCCGTCCGCGCCGTGGGCAATGACGCCAAGATGATGCTGGGGCGCACGCCCGGCAACATCGAGGCCATCCGCCCGATGCGCGACGGCGTCATCGCCGATTTCGAAGTCGCCGAGGAGATGATCAAGCACTTCATCCGCAAGGTGCATAACCGCCGCTCCTTCGCCAATCCCATGATCATCGTCTGCGTGCCGTCCGGCTCGACTGCCGTGGAGCGCCGCGCCATCCAGGAATCGGCGCTGTCCGCCGGCGCCCGCCGGGTGTTCCTGATCGAGGAACCCATGGCCGCTGCCATCGGCGCCGGCCTTCCGGTTTCCGAACCCACCGGCTCCATGGTGGTGGATATCGGCGGCGGCACCACTGAAGTCGCCGTGCTGTCGCTGGGCGGCATTGTCTATTCGCGCAGCGTGCGCGTGGGCGGCGACAAGATGGACGAAGCCATCATCGCCTATATCCGCCGCCACCAGAACCTCCTGATCGGCGAAGCCTCGTCGGAGCGCATCAAGAAGGAAATCGGCTCTGCCGCCTTGCCCATGGACGGCAATGGCGTGACCATGGAGATCAAGGGCCGCGACCTGCTGAACGGCGTGCCCAAGGAAATCACCATCACCCAGCGCCACATCGCCGAAGCCCTGGCCGAACCGGTCGGCGCCATCGTCGAGGCCGTGAAGGTGGCGCTGGAAGCCACGCCGCCGGAACTGGCCGCCGACATCGTCGACAAGGGCATCGTCCTCACCGGCGGCGGCTCGCTGCTGGCCAACCTGGACCAGGTGCTGCGCGACGAGACGGGCCTGCCGGTCTCCATCGCCGATGATCCGCTCTCCTGTGTCGCGCTGGGTACCGGCCGCGTGCTGGAAAACAGCAAGGGCATGCGGCACGTCCTGTCCACCGCCTTCTAAGAATACGCGGGCAGGGGCCGCGTCAGCATGGCAAACGCCTGGAAGATCGCCCGCAAGAGCAATGCCCAGCTGCCGCTGGTCATTGTCATTGCGCTTGCGGTTGTCCTGGTGCTGCTGGGCAAGGCACAGTCCGGGCTGTTCGACCAGGCGCGCATGCGCGTCACCGACTGGATGGCCCCCGTCCTGATGAAGGTCCGCGCGCCTGTCCAGGGTTTCGACCGCTGGATGGGTTCGGTCAGCGAGATCTTCTCGGTCTATGAGCAGAATCTGAAACTGAAGGAAGAGAATGCCCGCCTGCGCCAGTGGCGCAACGTGGCCATCGTCCTGCAGGGACGGGTTGGGCGTTACCAGACGCTGCTGCACGCCGTGCCCGCCCCCCAGCTCAACGCCGTGCTGGCGCGGGTGATCGGCCGGGCCAGCCGGCCCTTCCTGCAGACCATGGTGCTGGATGCCGGGCGCGGCAACCAGGTCCTGCCGGGCGAGGCGGTGGTGGATGCGCGCGGCATGATCGGGCGCATCTATCTGGCGGGCCAGCGTACCAGCTGGGTGATCCTGCTCACCGACATCAATTCACGCATTCCCGTCACGGTGGCACCGTCATCCGCAAAAAGCGCGGCAGGCATGGCACAAGGCAATATCCAGGCGATGATGACCGGCGACAATACCGGCCAGCCGGCGCTGGAGATGGTTTCGCGCCTGGTGACCCTGCACGCCGGCGACCAGGTGGTGTCCTCGGGCGATGGCGGACTGCTGCCGCCCGGACTTCCCATCGGCACCGTGGTGCCTGACGGGCATGACGGCTGGCGCGTATCGCTGCTGGCCGATCCGGCATCCAGCCAGGACGTGGAAGTGCTGAATTTCTCCAAGCCGCCGGAGCCGCTGCCGCCCACCGCGCAATTGCCGGCGGAAGCCGCGGGCCTGAAGCCGATGGAACCGCCGCCCCCGCCGGTGACCGCCGCCCCGACCGCGCCCGCACCCGTGGCCGCCAAGCCAAAGCCGGTGGCGGCGGCGCCTGAAGCCGCCAGTGGCGAGGATGTGGACCGCTGATGGCCACGCTCGAACGCCCCGGCACATCGGGCTCGCTGAAATTCCTCACCGCCCTGGTGCCGCTGTTCTGCGGGCTGCTCTGCGCGTTCCTGTCCAATATCCCTGTCTCGCTGCTGGGCGGCGTGGTGCCGCCACCGCTGCTGGCGCTGGTGCCGGTCTATTACTGGTGCCTGGTGCGCCCTGACCTGATGACGCCGGCCGCGGCGCTGACTGTCGGTTTCGCCGAGGATGTTCTGTCCGGTGGTCCGCCCGGTGTGTGGACGCTCGCCTTTGTCCTGACCTATGCGCTGGTGGCGCGGCAGCGCGACAGCTTCGCCGGTCTGTCGGGACTGGCCGCCGTGCTGGGTTTCGCCGCCGCCGCGCTGGTGGCCTGCGCCACCGCCTGGCTCACCGTGGCGGCACTGCATGGGCACTTGCCGCCGCTGGCGCCGATCCTCGGCGAACTGGCCATGACGGTGCTGTTCTATATTCCCACTGCCTATGTGATCGGTCTGCTTCATCACCGCCTGGTCGGCGCCTCGCGCGGGGATATCTGATGCCCCTGTTCGATAAGAAGGACAAAAGCCGCTACGCCACCTTTACCCGCCGCTCGGTGGGCATGGGCGCCGGCATGGCGGCGGTGTTCGCGGTGCTGGCGGGGCGGCTGTACCAGCTGCAGATCAAGGACGGCGACGAATATATGGTGGATGCGGAAGCCAACCGCATCTCCGAGCGCCTGCTGGCGCCGCCGCGCGGCCGCATCGTGGACCGCTTCGGCGTCGAGCTGGCCACCAACCGCCGCAACTACCGGGTGCTGCTGGTGAGCGAACAGGCCACCGAAGGCGTGGCGGCGGCGCTGGACCAGATCGGCAAGGTCATCGCGCTGTCGGACCAGCAGAAGAAAAAGGTGATCCGCGACATCGCCGCCAACAAGAAATTCGTGCCGGTGCCGGTGGTGGAGAACCTGACCTGGGACGAGTTCTCCCGCGTCAACCTGCATCTGCCCTATCTGCCCGGCGTGCAGCCCGATGTGGGCGAGACCCGCGATTATCCCTTCGGCGGCGAACTGGTGCACATCCTGGGCTATGTCGCCTCGGTGTCGGAACAGGACCAGCAGAATGACGACGATCCGCTGATGAACCTGCCGGGCATGAAGATCGGCAAGCGGGGCATCGAAAAGGCCTATGAGAAGGACATTCGCGGCCGGGCGGGCGCCTCCCGTGTCGAGGTCAATGCCTATGGCCGCATCATCCGCGAGCTGGGCAAGGATGCCGGCGAGCCGGGCGAGGATGTCTATCTGACCATCGACCGGCAGGTGCAGGCTTTGGCCGACCAGAAGCTGGGCGATGAAAGCGCCGCCATGGTGGTGATGGATGTGAACAATGGCGACGTCATCGCCTTGTCTTCCACCCCCGGCTTCGATCCCAACTGGTTCAATGTCGGCCTCAGCGGCGCGCAATGGCGCGATCTTACGACGTCCGACCACAAGCCACTGCTCAACAAGGTCACCAGCGGCATCTATCCGCCGGGCTCGACCTTCAAGACGGCGGTGGCGCTGGCGGCGGTCGAGGCCGGCATCGCCACGCCCAGCTACAGGGTGTCGTGCAACGGCATTTACACCTTCGGCGGGCATCCGTTTCATTGCTGGCAGCACAAGGGCCACGGCACGCTGGACCTGGAAGGCGGCATCGCACACAGCTGCGACGTGTTCTTCTATGAAACCGCCCACCGCGTGGGCATCGACGCCATCGAGGTGGCTGCGAAAAAGCTTGG
>JAQGLO010000052.1 GCA_028292825.1 Alphaproteobacteria bacterium
CGCAGCAATTCGCGCTCGATGGTTTCGTCAACGGATTTCAGCAGCCAGCGGCGGCCCGTGAAAGAGCGGGCGACGCCGAACGCCGCCGCGCCGCGGTCAATGTCCGCTTCAAGCATCCTTGATGCGATGGCGCGCCTTGATCCAGCGCACGGTGCCGGTGGCCGAGCGCATCACAACGCTTTCGGTGGTGTAATAGCCGCCTTCGCGGTGGACGCCGCGCAGCATCGAGCCGTCGGTGACACCGGTGGCGGAGAACACCACGTCGCCCGAGACCAGTTCCAGCAGACCGTATTTGCGGTTGAGATCGGTGACGCCCCATTTGGCGGCGCGGGCGCGTTCGTCATCATTGCGGAACACCAGCCGGCCCTGCATCTGGCCACCGATGCAACGCAGTGCGGCCGCGGCGAGCACGCCTTCCGGCGCGCCGCCCTGGCCGATATAAATGTCCACGCCGGTGGCCGGATCGGTGGTTTCGATGATCCCGGCCACGTCGCCGTCGGTGATCAGCTTCACCGAGGCGCCGGCTTGGCGCAGCTTCGCGACAAGCCCTTCATGGCGCGAGCGATCCATCACGCAGGCCCGAATCTCGCCCGGGCTGCATCCCTTGGCCTTGGCCAGGGCGTTGATATTGTCGCCCGGTTCGGCATCGATATCGATCACGCCTTCGGCATAGCCGGGACCGATTGCAATCTTATCCATGTAGGTGTCGGGCGCGTTCAGCATGGTGCCGGGTTCGGCCATCGCCATCACCGCCAGCGCATTGGCCATCGCCTTGGCGGTCAGCGTGGTGCCTTCCAGCGGATCCAGCGCGATGTCCACGGCCAAGCCGCCCTGCCCCACCTTCTCGCCGATGAACAGCATGGGGGCTTCGTCGCGTTCGCCTTCGCCGATCACCACGGTGCCGTCGATGGGCAGCTGGTTGAAGGCATAGCGCATCGCCTCCACCGCGGCCTGGTCGGCATCATGCTCATTGCCGCGTCCGATCTGGGCATAGGCGGCAATCGCCGCGGCTTCGGTAACGCGCACGGCTTCCAGCGCAAAGGCGCGGTCGAGCGGCTTCACCAAAGAAGGGGGACGGATCTCGGTCATGGGTTTCTCATTCTTGTTTTCAGGCTTCCATGGGAATCATGCATGGGCGCGCCCGCACCTTGTCGGAAGCCCCGATGGCCTTCAAGGCGCGCTCCACCTGGGCCTGCGCGGTTTCGTGGGTGATCATGACAATCGCCACCGGCTCGCCGGGGGCGCGGCCGCGCTGGATCATGCTTTCGATGGACACACCGGCTTCCGCGAGGTTCCCGGCGATGGCGGCCAAAACGCCCGGCACATCCAGCACTTCGAAGCGCAGATACCAGGGCGAAATAGCTGCCTTGCCGTCGGCTGGCCTCAGCGCGGTCAGCCCGGCGGCCGGGCGGCCAAAGACCGGGGACGGCGCACCCGAAGCGGCTTCCACGATGTCGGCAATCACGGCGCTGGCAGTGGGGGCCTCGCCCGCGCCGCGGCCGGAGAAGAAGAACTGCCCCGCCTCGCCTGCATCCACCAGCACGCCATTGGCGGCGCCGCTGACACTGGCCAAAGCGGAACTGGCCCGCACCAGCACGGGCTGCACCTTCTGATCTATCGCGTCACCGACCCGGCGTGCGGTGCCCAGCAGCTTGATGCGAAAACCGAACTCGCTGGCAAAGGCGATATCATCGGCGCTGATGTGGGTGATGCCTTCCACCGACACCGCGTCCAGTGCGGGCGCGGTGCCGAAGGCCAGGCTCGCCAGCAAGGCCAGCTTGTGCGCGGTGTCGCCGCCGCCGACATCCAGGGTGGGATCGGCTTCGGCATAGCCCTTGGCCTGGGCTTCCGCCAGCACGTCGTCGAAGCCGCGGCCGGAGCGTTCCATTTCGGTGAGGATGAAGTTGCAGGTGCCATTGAGGATGCCCTTCACCGCATCCACGCCATGGGCGATCAGGTCTTCGCGCAGCACCTTGACGATGGGAATGCCGCCGGCGGCGGCGGCCTCGAACTTCAGGGTGACGCCTTTTTCTTCTGCCAACAGCGCCAGCGCCTTGCCGTGCTTCGCCAGCAGCGCCTTGTTGGCTGTCACCACATGCTTGCCGTTTGCGAGCGCGGTTTCGACCAGCTGGCGTGCCACGCCTTCATCGCCGCCGATCAGTTCCACTACGCAATCAGCGTCGCCCTTCGCCAAGGCCAGCGGATCGTCGCTCCAGCCTGGGATATCGAAGCCTCGGGATTTTTTCCTGTCGCGCGCAGAAACGGCTGTGAGCAGCAGCGGGCGTCCGGCGCGCTGGGACAGTTCGTCCTGGCGCGCGGCCAGCGCCTTTACCACCCCACCCCCGACCGTGCCGAGACCGGCGATGGCAATCCGAAACGGACTGGTCATTTCGCCGAAGCCAGGTCCGACGTATTGAGGTCAGATGGGGCCATGTTGGTGCCCAGCTGCAGGAACTTCTTCACATTGCGCGCCGCCTGGCGGATACGATGTTCATTCTCCACCAGCGCCACGCGCACATAGCCTTCGCCATATTCGCCAAAGCCGATGCCGGGCGAGACCGCCACCTTGGCGTGGATCAACAGGTCCTTGGCGAACTCCATGGAGCCCTTTTCGCGATATTTTTCCGGCACCGGCGCCCAGGCGAACATCGAAGCTTCCGGGGCCGGGATCTCCCAGCCCGCAGCGGCCATGCTCTTCACCAGCACGTCGCGGCGCGATTTATAAACCGCGCGAATTTCGTCGACGATGGTCTGCGGTCCATTCAATGCCGCAGCAGCCGCAACCTGGATGGGCGTGAAGGCGCCATAGTCCAGGTAGGACTTGATGCGCGCCAGCGCTCCGATCAGCTGTTCGTTGCCAGCGGCAAAGCCCATGCGCCAGCCCGGCATCGAATAGGTTTTCGACAGCGACTGGAATTCAATGGCGATGTCCTTGGCGCCGTCCACCTGCAGGATCGAGGGCGGCGGATTGGCGTCGTCGAAATAGATGTCGGCATAGGCCAGGTCGCTCAGCACCCAGATCTCGTGCTTCTTGGCGAACTTGATGACCTCCTTGTAGAAATCCAGGCCAACCACCTGCGCGGTGGGATTGGACGGATAGTTCACCACCATGGCCAGCGGCGACGGCACCGAATGGCGCGTGGCGACGCCGATCTTGGAGAGATATTCCTCCGGCGTGGTGGCAGGCACATGGCGAATGGCGGCGCCGGCGATCATGAAGCCGAAGGCATGAATCGGATAGGCCGGGTTGGGCACAAGCACGACATCGCCCGGCGCGGTGATTGCCATGGCGAGGTTGGCGAAGCCCTCCTTGGAGCCCAGCGCCGCGATCACTTCCTTGTCGGGGTTCAGGTCGACACCGAAGCGGCGCTTGTAATAGGCGACATGGGCCTTGCGCAGGCCCTTGATGCCGCGCGAGGCGCTGTAGCGATGGGCGCGCGGGTCGCGCGCCGTCTCGCACAATTTGTCCACGATATAGTCCGGGGTCGCCATGTCGGGATTGCCCATCCCGAAATCGATGATGTCCTCGCCCCGCGCGCGCGCCTGCGCCTTGAGGCGGTTCACTTCCTCGAAGATATAGGGCGGCAGCCGCTTGATGCGGTAAAAGTCGGTGTTCATGGCATTGGTCCTGAAACGGCGGGCAGAGTCAGGGATTCACACCCCCGGCGCAATCACTTTTGCGTTAAAATAGGGCTGTTTTGTGCAAGTTGGCTATTCGGCCAGCGCAGGCGGATAAAGCTCTCCGGCCGCTCGCTTGGGCTCGCGGCGTTCACCGGCTCTCGCAGGTCCACTGGACCTGCTCGTGCGCTACGCGCAACGCCGGTTCACCCCTGCACAAAAATCTCGGCCCGGCGGTTGCCGTCTTCGCCCTTGGGCATGGATTCGTAATAGACTGGCTGACTGTCGCCCACGGCTTCGATCTGCACCTTGTCGGCGGGAACGCCGGCGCGGATCAGGGCCTGGGCCACCGCGCTGGCGCGGGCCTGGGACTTCTGGAAAATGACCTCCAGGTGACGTTCCACCGGCATGTTGGCGGTGCGGCTGGAGGCATGGCCCACGATCTTGATCGAACCGGTGCCGCCGGAAGCCTGGAAGGCCGCCACGGCATTGCGCACCTGGGAACGGGCCGCGGCGGGCAGCGCCGTGGTATCGCCGGGGAAATAGACGATTGCGGTGGGCGGCACGCCGCCATTCATGGCCGCGGCCATGCCTGCGGGCGTACCCGGCACGGCATCGAGATTGGCGACCACGTCACCCGACATGGACGGCCCGCCCAGGCCGCGGCCCTTGCGGCCGCCAACGGCAGGCACGGCTGCCACGGCGGCTTCACTGGTCCCGGCAGAGCCGGCCGCGGACGCGGTCTGGCGGTAATGCGCCAGGATCGGCGGCGCCACCCACTGGGAAATGGACGGGTTCAGCGGCGGCGCGCTGGAACGCTTGAAGCCCAGCTGGGCGTCAGACGGATTGACCATGGCCATGCGCGGGCCCATCGGCACGGCGGGCACTGCCGGTTCGGCGCCCGGCGGCGGCGCCATGGCGGCGGCACGGGTGACCGGCGGCGCGGCAGCCGGTGCGGGTTCTGGTGCAGCGGCCGGCGGTGCGGCGGACGGCGGCGCGGCGGCAGCTTCCGTACCGGCGCGCAGGGCATTGGAGGCACGGCTGGGCGCAACGGTAGCGGGTGCTGCAGCGCTGGGCGCCGCGGCGCTTGCTGGCGCGGCGCTGGGGGGCGCATCGCTGGCGGAAGGCGCGGCCACGTCATTGGTGGTGGGCGGTGCGTCGCTGGCGGCGAGCGCCTGGCGGGTGGCGGTGGCATCCTGGGCGGCCGGCGGCGGGGCGGCGGCCTCGGTCCCGGCGCGCAGCGCATCGGCGCTGTACTGGGCCTGGGTACCGGCAGCGGCAACCTGCTGGGTGGTGGAGGCCTGGGCCGTGGTGTCGGTCACCGGCGGACGGGTGGGAATGCTGGCCAGGTCGGGCGTGGTGGTCGCGGCGTCGGCCTGGGCCTGCTGCTGGCTGTCGGTGGGAAACTGGGTATCGGCCGGGGTG
>JAQGLO010000066.1 GCA_028292825.1 Alphaproteobacteria bacterium
CCGGTGTGAGGAACAGGCCGAAGAAGGTCACGCCCAGCATGCCGAAGAACACCGCGATGCCCATGGCGTGGCGCATTTCGGCGCCGGCGCCGGTGGAGGCCACCAGCGGCAGCACGCCCATGATGAAGGCGAAGCTGGTCATCAGGATGGGGCGCAGACGCAGGCGGGCAGCATGGATGGCGGCCTTGACCGTTTCCTCGCCGCCGATCTCCAGCTCGCGGGCAAATTCCACGATCAGGATGGCGTTCTTGCAGGCAAGCCCTATCAGCACGAACAGGCCGATCTGGGTGAACATGTTGTTGTCACCGCCGGTCAGCCAGACGCCGGCAATGGCGCTGAACAGGCACATGGGGACGATGAGAATGATCGCCAGCGGCAGGAACAGGCTTTCATACTGCGCGGCCAGCACCAGGAAGACCAACAGCACGCACAGCGGGAATACCAGCAGCGCGGTGTTGCCTGACAGGATCTGCTGATAGGTCAGGTCGGTCCATTCGTAATGCATGCCCTTGGGCAGGGTCTCGTCGAGGATCTTGGTCATCGCCGCCTGGGCCTGGCCGGTGGAATAGCCGGGCGCCGGTCCGCCATTCAGGTCCGCGGCGCGGAAGCCATTGTAGCGCATGGCGGTGTCGGGGCCGGTGGTCTCGCTGACATTCACCAGCGAACCCAGCGGCACCATCTGTCCGGCATTGTTGCGCAGTTGCAGGCGCAGAATGTCGTCGGGACGCGAGCGGAACGGTGCATCGGCCTGGGCCACCACCTGGTAGGTGCGGCCGAAGCGGTTGAAGTCGTTGACATAGACCGACCCCAGATAGGTCTGCATGGTGTCGAAGACATCCTGCACACTCACGCCCAGCTGCTGTGCCTTGGTGCGGTCGAGATGCGCAAAGAGCTGCGGCACGCCGATGGAGAAGTTGGAGAAGACGCCGCGCAGCGCCGGCTCCTTTGCCGCTTTCATCTGGATCTGCATCATGGTCGAGGCCAGCGCGGCATCGCCAAGATCGGTGCGGTCTTCCACCTGCAGCTTGAAGCCGCCGATGGTGCCCAGGCCCTGCACGGGCGGCGGCGGGAAAATGGCGATGATGGCGCTGCGCTGCTGGGCGTACTTCATCTGCAGCTTCTGGGCGATGGCCATGCCCGACAGGTCGGCGGAGGTGCGCTGCTCGAACGGCTTCAGCGCCACGAAGACGATGCCGGCGGACGGGCTGTTGATGAAGCCGTTGATGGAAAGACCCGGAAAGGCGATGGCATTCTCCACGCCGGGCTCTTTCAGCGCGATGTCCGACATGTCGCGGATCACTTTTTCGGTGCGGTCCAGCGTGGCGCCCTGCGGCAACTGTGCGAAGCTCACCAGATACTGCTTGTCCTGGATCGGCACGAAGCCCGGCGGCACCAGCTGGAACATGAAAACGGTGGCGACCAGCAGCGCGCCATAGACCACCAGCGCGGCGGACTTGCGGCCCAGGATGCCGCCCACGCCCTTGCCGTAATTTTCGGAAGCCGAATGGAAGACGCGGTTGAACAGGCCAAAGAAGCGGCCAAAGACCTTTTCCATGCTCCGCGCCAGCCAGTCCTTGGGCGCGTCATGGCTGCGCAGCAGCAGCGCCGAAAGGGCAGGCGACAGGGTCAGCGAATTGAAGGCCGAGATGATGGTGGAGAAGGCGATGGTCAGGGCGAACTGGCGATAGAATTCGCCGGTCAGCCCGCTGATGAAGGCGATGGGCACGAACACGGCACACAGCACCAGCGCGATGGCGATGATTGGTCCGGTGACCTCGCGCATGGCCTTGAGGGTGGCGTCGCGCGGCGAAAGCCCCGCTTCGATGTTGCGCTCGACATTCTCCACCACGACGATGGCGTCATCGACCACGATGCCGATGGCCAGCACCAGGCCAAACAATGAGAGATTGTTGATGGAAAAGCCGAACAGCAGCATGGCGCCGAAGGTGCCGATGATGGACACCGGCACTGCCAGCAGCGGAATGATCGAGGCCCGCCAGGTCTGCAGGAACAGGATCACCACCAGCACCACCAGCAACACCGCTTCCAGGAGGGTGTGGACCACGGCCTTGATGGAGTCGCGCACGAACACGGTGGGGTCATAGACGATGGAATAGTCCATGCCCTGCGGGAAATTCTTCTTCAGCTCTTCCATGGTAGCATGGACATGATCGCTGATCTGGATGGCGTTGGAGCCGGGCGCCTGGAAGATGGGGATGGCCACCGCCTGCTGGTTGTTGAGCAGCGAGCGCAGGCCATATTGCGAAGCATCGATCTCGACCCGCGCCACATCGCCCAGCCGGGTGATGACGCCGCCGTCATTCTTGATGACGATCTGCTTGAACTGTTCCGGATCGGTCAGCCGGCCCTCGACATTGATGGGCAGCTGGAGCTGGCTGGCAGTGCCATAGGGCGGGCCGTTGATGACGCCGGCCGCCACCTGGACATTCTGCTTGCGCACCGCGGCAACCACGTCGTCGGCGGTCAGGCCCAGTTGCGCGATCTTTTCCGGGTTCAGCCACAGCCGCATGGCATAGTCGCCCGAGCCGAACAGCTGCACGCTGCCCACGCCTTCGATCTTGGCCAGCTGGTCCTTGACGTTCAGCACCGCGTAATTGCGCAGATACAGCATGTCATAGCGGCCGCCGGGCGACTTCAGATGCACGACCATGGTGAGGTCGGGCGAGGACTTGACGGTGGTGACGCCCAGCGCCTTGGTCACATCGGGCAGGCGCGGAAGCGCCTGGTTGACGCGATTCTGCACCAGCTGCTGCGCCAGGTTGGGATCGACGCCCAGCTTGAAGGTGACGGTCAGGGTCAGCGTGCCGTCGCTGGCGGCGGACGAGCCCATATAGAGCATGCCTTCGGCGCCCTGGATCTGCTCTTCCAGCGGCGTCGCCACCGTCTCGGCGATGGTCTGGGGATTGGCGCC
>JAQGLO010000123.1 GCA_028292825.1 Alphaproteobacteria bacterium
AAATGATGGATCGTTCCCGCTGACAGTGTGCCTGTCCCGGCCGTATCTTTTCCTGGTTTGCCGCCTTAAAGTGCAACGCCTTCAGAGACGCCCCCGCATGTCCACCGTCAACCGCCGCCTGCTGCTCGCTGCCCTGTCGGCCAGCGCGCTGCCGCGCTGGGCCCTGGCGGCGGTCGAAAACCCCAGGGCACCCGGCATCCGGCTGGGACCGGCGCAGCCTTTTGGCTTCGAGATGTTGGCGGCGACCGCCCGAAAAAACGCCGCCCGGCCTTATAAAGCGCCGCCCCAGCGGGCTGCCCACCTGATCCAGGCCATCGATTTCGACGCCGCCCAGAAAATCGCCTTCCGCCCTGGTCATGCGTTGTGGCGCGGCACGGGTGGCGCGGACCCGGTGTCCTTCTTTCATCTCAGCCGCTATTCCGGCGATCCGGTCGTGCTGCATGCGGTGGAGAGTGGCCAGGCGCGGGAAATTCTCTACGGCCCGGATTACTTCGACTATGGCGCCTCCGGGCTCGACCCCAAAGCGTTGGGCGACCTTGGCTTTGCGGGCTTCCGGGTCATGGACGGCCAGGACAAACCCACCGACTGGCTGGCCTTCCAGGGCGCCAGCTATTTCCGCTCCAGCGGCCAGGACGCGCAGTATGGCGCTTCGGCGCGCGGCATCGCCATCAACACGGCGGGCGCGACGGCTGAGGAGTTTCCCCGTTTCTTCGAATTCTGGCTGGATACCAACGGCCCGGTGGTCAGCATCTACGCCCTGCTGGACGGGCCATCCATCACCGGCGCCTACAAGTTCGACGCCGTGAAGAACGCGAACGGCTCCGTCGTGATGAACGTGTATTGCCAGCTGTTCTTCCGCGCCGGTCTTTCACAATCGACTGGGGCGCGGCTGGGCGTGGCGCCGCTGACCAGCATGTATTGGTATGGCGAGAATGAACGGCACAAGGCGGACGACTGGCGTCCCGAAATCCACGACAATGACGGCCTGGCGATCTGGACCGGCAAGGGCGAGCGCATCTGGCGGCCGCTGGTCAATCCGCCCCAGGTGCAGACCAACAGCTTCGCCGATGACAGCCCCAGGGGTTTCGGGCTGATGCAGCGCGACCGCGACTTTGCCGACTATCAGGATGACGGCGCCTGGTATGAAAAACGGCCGGGCATCTGGGTCGAGCCCAAGGGCAGCTGGGGGCCCGGCGCGGTTCAGCTGGTGGAAATTCCCACCGACAACGAGACCAACGACAATATCGTGGCCTATTGGCGCCCCAACGGCGACATCAAGCCGGGAGACACCCGCAGCTTCGACTATCGGCTTTACTGGCAGGACAGCGAGCCGGCCTATCCCAAAACCATCGCCAAGGTGGTGGCGACGCGGCTGGGGCGCGGCGGCATTCCGGGGCAAAGCCCCTGGCCGCGCGATCGCAAGAAGTTCGTGGTGGATTTCACCGGCGGGCCACTGGCCGAACTGAAGCAGCGCTTCGACATCACGCCGGTGGTTTCAACCTCGCGCGGCAGGATCGACAATGCCTATGTCATCAAGGTGATGGGCACCGACCGCTGGCGGGCGCTGTTCGACCTGCAGGCCGACGGCAATGCGCCGGTGGATTTGCGCCTGTTCCTGAAACTGGGCGGCAAGACACTCAGCGAAACCTGGATTTATCAATATTTCCCCTGACGCAAAAGATTCGCGTCAGTTATTTCCCCGGCAGCATGCTGGTCAGAGTCTGGAAGGACAGCGAATTCTGGTCCACCCCCGGCGGGACCACGTCGCCCGTCGCCCAGGAGAAGAACAGCAGCACCGTATGGTTGGTGTTGTGCGCAAAGCCATAGCGCGCATCCGTGGTGGACAAGAGCTTGCCGGTCTTGGCGTCATAGCCGGTGGCCACGAACTTGGCGACGCCCTTTTCCTCGGCCTGCTTGAACAGCGCGATCTCGGGCACCGTCACCGAATTGCCGACGGGAATATACGGCACCGTCAGCTGCGGAATGCCCACCAGCAGGGATTTCTGGTCGGTGGACAGCGCCCCGGCCGACACTTGAATGATGGCTTCCGCCTGGGGCTTGTCGTCCACCAGCATCAGCCCGTTCTTCAGCATCTGGGTGCGGATGGCGGCGATGGCATAGCCGTCGTCATAGCCCTGAAAATAGCGGGTATCGACAAAGACCCTGGTGCCCTTGGGAATGCCCAGCGACAGCTGGGCCGCGGCGCGGTCGGCGGCGGCGGAGATCAGCAGCTCCTCGCTGGCGGTGCGCAGCGGCGCGGTGGAGCGGGAGGTGGTGCAACCGGCCGCAAGGACGGCACAGGCAAGAAAAGCGGGAAGGGAAGAAGCAGGGCGCATGGGTCACATCTGAAAAGCAGCCCCACGCCGACCGTAAGCCTAGATATCACGCCGCATATTGCAACCGCGAAACCGTGACGATGCTTCACGAAAGCCTGCCGATAAAGACAAACCCCGCCAGAATACTGACGGGGTTTGTCCAGTCTCACGTCCCACATCAGGTGGGGCACTTGGTCATGGGCTTTCGCCCATTGTTCAGGTTCGCTTTGTGGCAAAGGTCCGGTGTTTTAAGCCGGGCCCTGGCTCTCGCTAGGCGGAGCCAGGCTCGTATTCAGGCGGCGTGACTTCCATGCAGGAATCCTCCTGTTCGCGGTTTCACACGCCGTGATAAAGAATTGCGTCTCGCGCGACTTTCCGGCGCCAGGAAATCCGGTCTCCACCGGATCGATCGCGGAAGGTTTCCGCGCTAGGGCACCTGGGAAGTAACTGCGGCAATCGCAATCGTTTCTCTCGGCAAAAAGATGCTGCGCCTTTTGCCGGCGCAGCGTCAACACGAAACCGTCACCGAAATTTTTTGTGATGCCGGTTCCGCCGCAAGAAGAAAATTGCGGCCACACGGCGAAAAGTTGCGCCTGTTCCAGCGCTGCTTTATTGCGGTTCTAAAAGGGGAGCAGCGTGAGGGCGGTAATACTTCTTTTCGGCGCGGCGATGCTCGCGACGCCGTCCGTGGCGCAACAGATCGCCAGCACCGAGCATGTCGTGGTCTATGGCACCCTGCCCGGCGCCGATAACGGGCTGGATGCCGGCAAGGTCGCGGGATCGCTGCAGAGCTTCGATGCCGACGCCATCACCGCCCAGCATGGCGCCAGCCTGCTGGATGCGCTGGGCGCCCAGGCCGCGGGCGTGTCGCTGAGCGATGTGCAGGGCAATGCGCTGTTCCAGAATCTGCGCTATCGCGGCTTCGACGCCTCGCCGCTGCAAGGCACGCCGCAGGGCCTGGCGGTCTACCAGAACGGCGTGCGGCTGAACGAGGCGTTCGGCGACACCGTCAATTGGGACGCCATTGCGCAAACCGCCATCGCGCGCCTGGACCTGTGGAGCAGCAATCCCGTCTTCGGGCTGAACGCATTGGGCGGTTCGGTCAATCTGACGATGAAAGACGGCTTTGGCTGGCAGGGCACGCAGGCGTCGCTGCAGGGCGGCTCCTATAGTCACGGCATGGCCACGGCCGCGTTCGGCATGGCCGATGGTGCTTTCAGTTTCTATGGCGCGGCGGAAGCGGTCACCGATGCCGGTTCGCGCCTGCATTCCCAGTCCAACCTGGCGCGGCTCTATGCCGATGCCGGCTGGCGGATGGGTGACAGCGAGCTGCATCTGGTCGCCTCTGGCGCGGCCTCCGGGCTTGGCGTGGTCGGGCCGACTCCGATTCAGATGGCGGCGCGCGATCCCCATGCCGTCTTCACCTTCCCCCAAACCACGCGAAACTTCACCGGCAGCCTGGCGCTGAACGGCAAGAGCCGCTTGAACGACGACTGGCAGGTGGAAGCTTCCGTTTATCTGCGCGCCCTGCGCCAGCGTCATGTCGACGGCAATGACAGCGATTTCGAACGCTGCTCCAATTCCTCGTCTTTCGCGGGCGAGCTGTGCCTGGAAGACGACGCCTTCACCCGGCCCGGCCCCTTCACCGGCGCGGCGGCGCTGGCCTTCCGCAACCAGTTCGCCATCCTGGACACCAGCGGCGCGCCCATCGCCTTCACCGCCGGCACCGTCTACGGCACCGTGGACCGCACCTTCACCGACAGCATGACGCGCGGCGGCACTTTGCAGATCACCGGCAAACCGTCGCTGTTCGGACTGGCCAATCATGTCACCGCGGGCCTCAGCATCGACAGCAGCGGCATCGGCTTTCGCTCCACCAGCACCCTGGGACGGATATTCCCCGACCTTGATGTGGCGGTCGATCCCACTTTGGCCGGCTCCGGCAGCATCATTCGCACCAACGGCAATCTGGGCTATGCCCCGGTCACGCTGGGCGCCACCACCACGTACTACGGCGTCTATGCCGTGGACGCGCTGGACCTGACCGAGGCGCTGACCGTCACGGCCGGCCTGCGCATCAATGCAGCCGACATCGTCACCCGCGATCGCAGCGGCACTGCGGGCGAGCTCAACGGCACCCATGGCTATGGTCATGCCAATCCGCTGGCCGGGCTGACGTACAAATTCTCGGACGCGCTCACGGCGTTCGGCGGCTACAGCCAAGCCAATCGTGCGCCCACGCCGCTGGAGCTGGACTGCGCCAGCCCGACCTTGCCCTGCCTGCTGGAAGGCTCGCTGGTGGCGGACCCGCCGCTGGCGCAGGTGGTGTCGCAAACCTTTGAAGCCGGGCTGCGCGGCGCCGCCGCGCTGGGGGACGGCAAGCTGGACTGGAGCGCCGCCTTCTTCACCACCGACAGCGACAACGACATCGTCTCCCTGGCCAGCACCATCCAGGGGCGGGGCTATTTCGCCAATGTGCCGGGCACGCGGCGGCAGGGCGTGGACCTGACGGCGCACTATGCGGCGCAGGGCTGGTCGACCTATGCCAGCTATTCGTATCTCGACGCCACCTACCAGTTCGCCGGCACCCTGGCCTCGCCCAACAATCCCGGCGCCGACGCCAGCGGCAATGTGGCGGTGAAGCCGGGCAACCATATCCCGCTCAACCCGGCCCATTCGGTGCGGGCGGGCGGCGATGTCGAAGTGATGGACGGGCTCACTGTGGGCGGCGAGCTGGCCTTCACCGGCAGCCAATATTTTGACGGCGACCCGTCCAACCGCAACGCCAAGCTGCCGTCCTATGTGGTGGTGAACCTGCGCGGGGCGTACCGGATCGCGCCGGAATGGGAGCTGTTCGCGGCGGTGGACAATCTTTTCGACGACCGCAGCGCCAGCTATGGCACCTATTTCGAGACCGCCGGTGGGCTGGTGACGCCGGCTTTGACTGATCCGCGCACCATCACCCTGCGCCGGCCGGTTTCCCTGCAGCTGGGCCTGAAATTGCAGTTCTGAGCGCCGGTCTTTATATCGGCGCCATGCTGCGCCTCACCGACATCAAGCTGCCGCTGGACCATGGGCCGCAGGCCCTGCAGGCCGCCATCCTGAAGAAGCTGAAGCTTCCGGCCGAGCAGGTGGTGGAGTGGCACGTCTTCAAGCGCGCCCATGACGCCCGCAGCCGCAGCGCCATCCTTTATATCTATACCGTCGACGTCACCCTGAAGGACGAAAGCCGCGCCCCCCGCGACAGCCGCCCCACCCCGGACATGGCTTACAAGCCGGTGGCGACGGCGCCCGCCAGCTTCCAGCGGCCGCTGGTGATCGGCGCCGGTCCCTGCGGCCTGTTCGCGGCACTGATCCTGGCGCAGTCGGGCTTCCGGCCCATCATCCTGGAGCGCGGCAAAGTGGTGCGCGAGCGCACCAAGGACACCTGGGGCCTGTGGCGCAAGTCGGTGCTGAACCCGGAATCCAATGTCCAGTTTGGCGAAGGCGGCGCCGGCACCTTCTCGGACGGCAAGCTCTACAGCCAGATCAAGGACCCGCGCCACCTGGGCCGCAAGGTACTGGACGAATTCGTTGCGGCGGGCGCGCCCGCGGAAATCCTCACCGAGGCCCATCCCCATATCGGCACCTTCCGCCTGGTGACCATGGTGGAAAGCATGCGTGACACCATCGAGAAGCTGGGCGGCGAGTACCGCTTCCAGAGCAAGGTGGCGGACCTGCTGCTGGACGATGACCATCGCCTGCGCGGCGTCAGGCTGGAATCCGGCGAGGAGATCGAAAGCCGCCATGTCGTGCTGGCACTGGGCCACAGCGCCCGCGATACCTTCGAGATGCTGCATGATCGTGGCGTCGCCATCGAGGCCAAGCCCTTTTCCATTGGTTTTCGCATCGAGCATCCGCAGGGCATGGTCGACAAGGCCCGCTTCGGGCGCTCCATCCCGCAACTGGGTGCGGCGGACTACAAGCTGGTGCATCACGCCAAGAATGGCCGCAGCGTCTACAGCTTCTGCATGTGCCCGGGCGGCACGGTGGTCGCCGCCACCAGCGAGGCGGGCTGTGTCGCCACCAACGGCATGAGCCAGTATTCGCGCAACGAGCGCAACGCCAATGCCGGCATCGTGGTGGGCATCACGCCGGAGGTGGATTATCCGGGGCACCCGCTGGCGGGCATCGCCCTGCAGCGCCAATGGGAAGCGGCGGCGTTTGTCGCGGGCGGCGGTACCTATGCCGCGCCGGCGCAGCTGGTGGGCGACTTCATCGCCGCCAGGCCTTCCACCGCGCTGGGCGAGGTGGTGCCATCCTATCGCCCCGGCGTGACGCCGACCGATCTTGCATCCTGCCTGCCGGACTATGCCATCGACGCCATCCGCGACGCCCTGCCCGCCTTTGGAAAACAGATCCGCGGCTTTGACCGCGCCGATGCCGTGCTGACCGGGGTCGAAACCCGCACCTCCAGCCCCATCCGCATCAAGCGCGGCGAGGACTATCAGAGCCCCAACACGCAGGGGCTCTATCCGGCCGGCGAAGGCGCGGGCTTTGCTGGCGGCATCCTGTCGGCGGCCGTGGACGGCATCAAGGTGGCGGAAGCGGTGGCCAAGAGCATCGCGGGCGTTTAGGCCGACAAAAACTCCGACACGAACGCTGTCTTCGGATTCTTGCGCACGTCCTGCGGGGTGCCGAACTGCTCGATGCGGCCATCCTTCATCACCGCCACCAGGTCGGCGACCGCGAAGGCTTCTTCCTGGTCATGGGTGACGAAGACGGTGGTGACGCCGGCATGGTCGTGGATGCGGCGCAGGTCGGCGCGCAGTTCCTTGCGCACCTTGGCGTCCAGGGCGCCGAAGGGCTCGTCCAACAGCAGCATGCGCGGATCAATCGCCAGCGCACGCGCCAGCGCCACGCGCTGGCGCTGGCCGCCCGAGAGCTGGCTGGGATAGCGCGCGTCCAGGCCCGGCAGTTGCACCAGCGCCAGAAGTTCGGTGACGCGCTTGGTGATGTCCGCTTTTGACGGGCGTTGGGCGCGCGGCCGCACGCGCAGGCCGAAGGCGATATTGTCGGCCACGGTCATGTGCTTGAACAGCGCATATTGCTGGAAAACGAAACCGGCATTGCGGGTGCGGGCCGGCATGTCCAGCCAGTTGAGATCGGCAAAGCGCACACTGCCGCTGTCGGCGAATTCCAGCCCGCCCAGGATGCGCAACAGCGTGGTCTTGCCCGAGCCCGACGGTCCCAGCAGCGACACGAACGCCCCCTGCGGCGCCACGAAGCTGGCGCCATTCAGCGCCGGGAAGCGGGCGAATTTCTTGGTGATGGAGTCAACGACCAAAGACATCGTGTTTCCTTAGTGACGGTGCGATGCGGCCAGCTCGTCCGCATAGCGCCATTCCAGCAGTGATTTGAGCGCCAGGGTCAGCAGCGCCAGCATCGCCAGCAAAGCGGCGACAGCGAAGGCACCGGCATAATCGTAATTGTCGTACAGCAGTTGCACATGCAGCGGCATGGTGTTGGTGACGCCGCGGATATGCCCCGACACCACCGACACCGCGCCGAATTCGCCCAAAGCGCGGGCGTTGCACAGGAGGATGCCGTACATCAGGCCCCATTTGATGTTGGGCAGGGTGACGCGCAGGAAGGTCTGTAGGCCCGTGGCGCCAAGCGTGGCGGCGGCTTCTTCCTCGTCGCGGCCCAGGTCCACCATCAGCGGGATCAGCACGCGCGCCACGAAGGGAAAAGTGACGAAGATGGTGGCCAGCACGATACCAGGCAGCGCGAACAGGATGTGGATATTGTGTTCCACCAGCCAGGGGCCGAACCAGCCCTGCGCCCCGAACACCAGCACATAGATCAGACCCGCCACCACCGGCGACACCGAGAAAGGCAGGTCGATCAGCGTGACCAGGATGGTCTTGCCGCGAAAATCATACTTGGCGATACACCACGCCGCTGCGATGCCGAACACGGTGTTCAGCGGCACCGCGATGGCGGCCGCGATCAGCGACAGCTTCACCGCCGACAGGGTGTCAGGCTCCTTGATGGCGTTGATGAAGGTGGTGACGCCGTCGGCAAAGGCTTCCTTGAACACCAGCGCGAGGGGCAGCAGCAGCAAAATGGCGATGAAGCCGAGCGCCACGGCGCCCAGCAGCAGCTTCAGCCAGAGCGGATCTTCGGTCGGATTCTTGAACTGTTTGCTCATCGCCGCTTCGCCGCCCAGGCCTGCAGGCCGTTCAGCGCCAGCAGCATCACGAAGCTGGCCGCGAGCATCACCACGCCGATGGCCGAGGCGCCGGCATAGTCATACTGCTCCAGCTTGGTGATGATCAGCAGCGGCGCGATCTCGCTCACCGCCGGGATGTTGCCGGCCAGGAAGATGATGGAGCCATATTCGCCGGCGGCGCGGGCCAGGGCCATGGCAGCACCGGTCAGGATGGCGGGCACCAGCATGGGCAGCACCACCTTGGCGATGGTCTGCAGCCGCGTCGCGCCCAGCGTCGCGGCGGCTTCCTCCACATCCTGGCCCAGTTCGCCCAGCACCGGCTGCACGGTGCGCACGGTGAAAGGCAGGCTGATGAAGATCATCGCCACCAGCACGCCCCAGGGCGTATAGGCGATGCGGATGCCGTATTCGATGAGGATTTTTCCCACCCAGCCATTGGGCGCATACAGGGACGAGAGCGCGATGCCCGCCACCGCCGTGGGCAGCGCGAACGGCAGGTCGATCACCGCATCCAAGAGACCCTTGCCGGGAAAGCGGTAGCGCACCAGCACCCAGGCGATCACCAGCCCGAACACCGAGTCGATCACCGCCGCCGCCGCCGCCATGCCGAAGGACAGGCGCAGGCTCGCCAGCACGCGCGGCGTGGCGATGGCATGCCAGAAGCCGTCAAATCCCAGCGATACGGGGCGCAGCAGCAGCGCCAGCAACGGAATAAGTACAAGACTGGTCAGGTAGAACAGCGTGAAACCCAGCGACAGGCGAAAGCCCGGCAGGACATGCCGGCGCTTCAGCAAAGGCGCAGCGAATTTCAGGCCAATGGCGCTCATTTTCCCGGCTGGTAGATCTGGTCGAAGATACCACCATCGGCGAAATGGGTGGCCTGGGCCTTGGTCCAGCCGCCAAAATCGCCGTCGATGGTGGCCAGCGGAATTTCTGGGAAGTCCGCCTTGTGCGCGGCGAGGATAGCCGGATCGCGGGGACGATAGAAGTGCCTGGCCTCGGTCTCCTGCGCTTCCTTGCCGTAGAGATAGTTCAGGAAGGCTTCGGCGGCCTTGCGGCTGCTCTTCTTGTCCACGGTCTTGTCGATCAGCGCCACGGTCGGCTCGGCCAGGATCGAGCGCGACGGATAAACGATCTGGTACTGGTCGCCGCCCGGCTCGTTCAGCGCCAGCTTGGCTTCATTTTCCCAGTTGAGCAGCACGTCGCCTAACCCGCGCTTGGTGAAGGTGACGGACGAACCGCGCCCCGAGGAGTCCAGCACCGGGACATGCTTGTAGAGCTGGTTGACATAGTCGCGCGCCTTCTGGGCATTGCCGCCCGGCGCCTTCTCGGCCCAGGCCCAGGCCGCCAGATAGGCCCAGCGCGAGGCGCCGCCGGTCTTGGGATTCGGCGCGATCACCTGGATGCCCGGCTTCACCAGGTCGCCCCAGTCCTTGATCTTCCAGGGATTGCCCTTGCGCACCAGGAACACGATGGTCGAGGTGTAAGGCGCGGAATTCTGCGGCAGGCGCTTCTGCCAGTCGGCCGGCAGCAGGCCGGCCTTCTTGGAAATGGCGTCGATGTCGGCGGCCAGCGCGAGGGTCACGATATCGGCCGGCAGGCCTTCGATCACCGAGCGCGACTGGGCGCCGGAGCCGGCATTGGAGGTGTTGACCGAAACGGTTTCGCCGGTCCTGTTTTTATACTGCGCGGCAAAGCCGGTGTTCAGGTCCTTGTACAGTTCGCGCGTGGCATCATAGCTGGCATTCAGGAGCGTAGTGTCGGCCTGCGCGGTGGCGGCGGTGAGCAGGGTCGCGGCGAGCGCCACGGAAATCAGCGTTTTCAAATCAGGCCTCAAGAAAAAATCCCGGAGCCGGGTTTGACGCCGGCTCCGGAAAGTTGGGGAAGATTCACACGAAAGAATGACAGCCGCTACTTGCCCGGCTGGTAGATCTGGTCGAACACGCCGCCATCGCCGAAATGGATGGCCTGCGCCTTGGCCCAGCCGCCGAAATCGCCATCCACCGTTGCCAGCGGAATGTTGGGGAACTGGCCCTTGTACTTGGCCGCGACCTCCTGGTTGCGGGGACGGTAGAAATCCTTGGCTTCGATTTCCTGCGCCTGGGGGGTGTAGAGGAACTTCACAAAGGCTTCCGCTGCAGCGCGGGTCTTGTGACGGTCGACATTCTTGTCGACCACCGCCACCGGCGGCTCCGCCAGGATCGAGCGCGAGGGATAGACGATGTCATACTGGTCGCCGCCGGCTTCCTTCAGCGCCAGATGGGCTTCATTTTCCCACGACAGCAGCACGTCGCCGATGCCGCGCTTGGTGAAAGTGACGGTCGAGCCGCGCGCACCGGTGTCCAGCACCGGCACATGCTTGTAGAGATTGGCGATGAAGGCCTTGGCCTTCTCCGGCGAACCGCCCGGCGACTTTTCGGCATAGTTCCAGGCCGCCAGATACGCCCAGCGCGCGCCGCCCGAGGTCTTGGGGTTGGGGGTCACCACCTGGATGCCCGGCTTGACCAGGTCGTTCCAGTCCTTGATATGCCAGGGATTGCCCTTGCGGACCAGGAACACGATGGTCGAGGTGTAGGGGGCGGAGTTGTCCGGCAGGCGCTTCTGCCAGTCTGCCGGCAGAAGACCGGCATTCTTGGACACCGCGTCGATATCGGCGGCCAAAGCGAGCGTCAGGACATCGGCCTGGAGCCCATCGATGACGGCGCGGGCCTGTGCCCCCGAGCCGCCGTTGGAGGTGTTCACCGTCACGGCTTCGGCCTTGTAGTTGGCGGCGAAGGCAGCGGCGATATCCTTGTAGAGCTCGCGCGTCGGGTCGTAGCTGACATTGAGCAGGGTTGCGGCCTGTGCCGAGGTGGCGGCGAAGATGCCCGCGGCGGTCAGGAGGGAAAGCATGCGTTTCATGGTTGCGGCTTTCGGTTAGAGGGAAATCTGCGAGCGCACGGTGATGGCGCTGGCCGAGATGTCGGTGGTGGGTGCGTTCACGTGGTTGACCGAGATATTGTCGTAATCCAGTGAGAAACGGATGGCATTGTTAACGTACCAGTTCACGCCCAGGGTCCAGACATCCTGCTTGCCGCCGGCGATGCCACCCGCGGCCGCCGTGGTCAGCGGGTTGAAGTCCAGGTCGATGCTGGAATAGCGCGCCTTCAGTTCCCAGGCGCCATAGCCGCCCGGGCTGCCCAGCGGCTTGGCCGGACGCAGGCCGCGGAAGCTGGCGGTGGTGGCGTCATACTGATGTTCTTCGCCGGTCAGCGAATAGGTCAGGGCCGCATACCAGCCGCTGAAATCGGGATTGGGCACCGCGGTGCGGCGGTCGATGTCGAAATGGAACCAGCCGCCCTGGCCGTAGAAGCCGGCATAGGTGGCGGCCGTTTCGAAGCCGAACTCGGTCACCTTGTTGGCGTCGATATTGCCGGTATTGATGGTCTTGGTGGCATCGATCGTCACTTCCGGGCCGTTGGAGAAGCTGAAGGTGTTGGCGTTGGAATTGGCCGCCGTATCCGCAACCTTGACGACATGGGTCAGGTTGGCATCCACCAGCCACTTCACGTCGCTGTCGGCAACCGCCAGCCAGGAGGCGCGGGTGACCAGCGCCTGCTGGGAGTCAAAAGTGGCGGCGTCGGTGGTCTTCTTGCCGGTATAGGCGACCGACACCAGGTAATCGTCGCCCTGCACATACAAATCGAGGCCTTCGCGGCCCGGCGATCCGCCGATGTTGCGGGCGATGTCGGCAACGCTGGGGCGTTCCAGGAACAGCAGGTCGGCGGAGCCGGTGGCGTCCTCGATGCCGGCGAAGGGCGCGATGGCGCCGATGCGGGCATGGAACGGGCCCAGGCCGTCATACTGCAGATAGGCGTAATAGATGTAGCCGTTCTTTTCGACGCCGCTGCCGCCAAAATCGTAGATGAAGTTGTAGGACCAGTCCTTGAAGACGGTGCCCTGGAAGCCGAGCTGGGCGCGGCGGAAGTTGGTGCCGCTGTTCAGGTCCACCGAGGCGGGGTTCTTGCCCTGCGAGAAGTAACCGGCGTCGAACTGCACCAGGCCGCGCAGCGCCAGCGAGAACTGCCCATCGGGCGTGGCGAAGCTGAGGCGGCCATTGGGAATGGTGGTCCGGGTCTGGCTGGCGATCTGGTTGCTGATATCGGCATACTGGTCGGAGGTCGAGCGCTTCAGGTCGCGCACCGCGCCGCTATAGTCATTGTCTTCCTGCTTGCCCTTGATCTCGGCCAGCTGCTGCTGCACGTCGCGCAGCTGCTGTTCCAGCAGGCCCAGGCGCGGGTCGGACTGCGGCGTCGCGGCATTCTTGGGCGCCGCAAGCGAGGGCGCCGTCAGCGCAATCAACGCCACGCCTGCCAAAAGAACCGAAACAGATTTCGTCATGATAACCCCTGCTCAAAAATGCGTCGCCGGTGTTCAGTCACCGGACGGGCGCATTCATTCCTCCAAATCTCTATCAAGTCAATAGGAATTAGGAACTTGGCTCGAATGGGCGGAAAAGGCCGGAAACCCGGCTTATAACGCGCCCGATCGCCGCAACTGGGCGGCGGCCTGGGCAAGGTTTCGCGATTCCAGGATCTGGGCGGTGGCGTCCCGGGCCGCCAGCAGCGCCTTGCGGATGGCACAGATCGACTCCTCGAAACAGTCGTCGCATTTGCGATAGGCAATGACGCTGACACAGGGGCTCAGCGCCAGGGGCCCGTCGGTCACCCGCAGGACGTCGGCAAAACTGATGTCCTTGGCGGGTTTTCCCAGGGAATAGCCGCCCTGGCGGCCGCGATGGCTGCGCACGATGCCGGTCTTTTTCAGTTCCAGCAGGATGGCTTCCAGGAACTTGCGGGGGATTTTCTCCTGCTCCGCGATTTCGGAAATCTGCACGGGATTGCTGTCGCCCCGGGCTGCCAGCAGCAGCAGGGCACGCAGGGCATAGCGGGCTTTCTGGGAGATCATGCGACATAAATACTCCATCGGATAACTGGAGTATAGTCCTGCATGGCACCCATGCGCCGCTTTGACCCCATAACGCGACAGGTTGCGACAAGCCCAGTCGTGCGCGCCCCGCTTTTGCCGCTATAATCCTCACAAAATGCTAGGGGGGCCCGCCCTCGGCACCCCCGGGACAACAGCCGAAGACCGCGTGATGATGGCATTTGTATTGGAATCGGCCGGCGCATGACCTGGCTCGTCAAGGTCGCGCTGGAGCGGCCCTATACCTTCATCGTCATGGCGCTGATGATCCTGATCTTCGGGCCGCTGGCTGCCATTCGTACCCCCACCGACATCTTCCCCAATATCGGCATCCCGGTGATCGGCGTCGCCTTCACCTATGCCGGCCTGTCGCCGGATGACATGTCGGGACGGGTCATGACGCCTTATGAGCGCATCCTGTCCACCACCGTGAATGATATCGAGCATGTCGAAAGCCAGTCCATGTCGGGCATCGGCATCGCCAAGATCTTCTTCCAGCCCAATGTGGACATCCGGCTCGCCAGCGCCCAGGTGACCTCGATCTCCCAGACCGCCATCCGCCAAATGCCGCCGGGCAGCCTGCCGCCGCTGATCATCAACTATTCGGCCTCCACCGTGCCGGTGCTGCAGATGGCGTTTTCGTCCAAGTCGCTGTCGGAACAGCAGGTGCTGGACTATTCGCAGAACTTTGCCCGCCCGCGCCTGACCACCGTGCAGGGCGCGGCCATTCCCTATTCCTATGGCGGCAAGTTCCGCGCGGTTCAGATAGATCTGGATCCGCAGGCGATGCAGGCGCGCGGCCTGTCGGCCACAGACGTGCAGAATGCCTTTGCCAACCAGAACCAGATAGTGCCGGCCGGTAACATCAAGATCGGCAGCTTTCAGTATGTGGTGAAGCTGAACAATGCCGCCGACACCATCGCCGGCATGAATGACTTGCCGGTCAAGACCGCGCCCGGCGGCGGCACCGTTTTCCTGCACGATGTCGGCCATGTGCGCGACGGCAACACGCCGCAGCAGAATATCGTGCATGTCAACGGCAACCGCGCCGTGCTCTCGACCGTGCTGAAGAACGGCCAGGCTTCCACCATCGACGTGGTCAACGGCATCAAGAACCTGTTGCCCATTCTCAAGACCCAGCTCCCGCCCGAACTGAACATAGACGTGCTGAGCGACCAGTCCCTGTTCGTGAAGGCCGCCATCAACGGCGTGGTGCGCGAAGGCGCCATCGCGGCGGCCCTGACCAGCCTGATGATCCTGCTGTTCCTAGGCAGCTGGCGCTCCACCGTGATCATCGCCACCTCCATCCCGCTGGCGGTGCTGTGCGCCCTGATGGCGCTGTGGGCCACCGGCCAGACCCTGAACATCATGACCCTGGGCGGCCTCGCCCTGGCGGTGGGCATCCTGGTGGACGACGCCACCGTCACCATCGAAAATATCAACTGGCACCTGGAACAGGGCAAGTCCGTCTATGACGCCATCATGGACGGCGCCATGCAGATCGCCACCCCGGCCTTTGTCTCGATGCTGTGCATCTGCGTCGCCTTTGTGCCCATGTTCGCGCTGCAGGGCGTGGCGGGCTTCCTGTTCGTGCCCATGGCGATGAGCGTGGTGTTCGCCATGATCGCCTCCTTCCTGCTGTCTCGCACCCTGGTGCCGACCCTCTCGCTCTACCTGCTAAAGCGCCACACCACCGAGGAAGAACGCCAGCACGAAAATCCGCATCTGATGGCGCGGCTTCAGCGCAGGTTCGAAACCAGCTTTGAAAAAGTGCGCGAGCAGTATCGCAACCTGCTGGCACTGGCGATGACGCGGCGGCGCATCTTCGTGTTCGGCTTCCTGATCGCGGTGCTGGTCTCGCTGGCGCTGTTTCCCTTCCTGGGCGAGGATTTCTTCCCAGCGGTGGATTCCGGCCAAGTCACCCTGCACATGCGCACCCCGGCCGGCACCCGCATCGAGGATACCACCCAGATCGTCGCCCAGGTCGAAAAGGAAGTGCGTAGCGTCATTCCCAAAAGCGAACTGGCCACCATCGTGGACAATGTCGGCCTCAACCAGAGTCCCATCAACCTGATCTATTCCAATTCCGGCACCATCGGGTTTCAGGACGCCGACATCTTCATCAGCCTGAACCCGGACCGCCATGCCACTGCCGGCTATGTGCGCACCCTGCGCGAGCGGCTGCCCCGGCTGTTCCCGGATATCACATTCAGCTATCCGCCGCCCGACATCACCAGCCAGATCCTGAATTTCGGCCAGCCCGCGCCGCTGGACCTGCAGGTCAGCGGCACCAACCGCGACCAGACCGCGGCCTTCGCCTTCCGCCTGCTGCGCGAGATCAAGAAGATCAACGGCCTGGTCGATGCGCGCATGCAGCAATCCACCACCTTCCCGCAGCTCGATGTGAAGGCCGACCGCAGCCGCATGGCCCAGCTCGGCCTCACCGAGAAGGACGTCACCAACGCGGTGGCGACGGCACTGGCCGGCACCTCGCAATCGGCGCCGAACTTCTGGCTGAACCCCAAGAACGGGGTCTCCTACAACATGACGGCGCAGACCCCGGAATATAAGCTGGACAGCCTGGCGGCGCTGCAGAACCTGCCGGTGACCGGCGCAACCACGGGCCTCGCGCCGCAGGTGCTGGGCGGCCTGTCGCAGATCAGCCGCAGCCAGGGCGCCAGCGTGGTGACGCACTACAATATTCTGCCCACCATAGACCTGTTTGCCACCACCCAGGGCCGCGACCTGGGTGCCGTCGCGAAGGATGTGCAGAAGGTCATCGACGCCAACATGAAGTACCTGCCGCGCGGCGCCACTGTCACCCTGCGCGGCCAGATCAACACCATGAACACCGCCTTCTCGGGCCTGTTCTATGGCCTCCTGGCGGCGGTGGTGCTGATCTATCTGCTGATCGTGGTGAACTTCCAGTCCTGGATGGACCCGTTCGTCATCATCACGGCGCTTCCGGCGGCGCTGGCCGGCATCGTCTGGACCCTGTTCGTCACAGGCACCACCTTGTCGGTGCCCGCGCTCACTGGCGCCATCATGTGCATGGGCGTCGCCACCGCCAACTCCATCCTGGTAATCGCCTTCGCGCGCGAGCGGCTGGCGGTTCATGGCGACGCCGTCCAAGCCGCCCTTGAGGCCGGCTTCACCCGTTTCCGCCCCGTGCTGATGACGGCCATGGCCATGATCATCGGCATGGCGCCCATGGCGCTGGGCCTGGGCGAAGGCGGCGAGCAGAACGCGCCACTGGGCCGGGCCGTGATCGGCGGCCTGCTGTTTGCCACCGCCGCCACCTTGATGTTCGTGCCAGTGGTGTTCAGCATCATCCATGGCCGCCTGGCCGCCCGGCGGGATCGCAAGCCCAAAGGTCCTGAAAGAAAGTCTGGAGAAGCGTATGCCTGACACCAACCCCGATGCCGGATCGACCGGCCACGGTGGTCAGCTGCCCCGCGAGCAGCTGGTGGCCCACACAGCGCCTGCCGGCCTGAAGCGCTTCGGCATCATCGTGGTGATCGCGGCCGTCGTGATCGCGGCGGCGGGCATCGCCTGGCGGCAATGGCACAGCCATGAGACTGCAAGCTGGACCGACGACCAGGCGGTGCCGACCGTGCAACTGATCAAGCTGCCCAAGGGTGCAAAAGGTGGCGGCCTCAACCTGCCGGGTGACGTGCAGGCCTTCACTTCGGCGCCGATCTACGCCCAGGTCTCCGGCTATGTGAAGAAATGGTATGTCGATATCGGCACGCCGGTGAAAAAGGGCCAGCTGCTGGCAGAGCTGGACGTTCCTGACATTGCCGGACAGACGGCGGCCGCCCGCGCCAACCTAGTGAATGCCCAGGCGGAGCAGGGCCTGTCCGCCGCCACGGCAACGCGCTGGAAGGCGCTGTTCGCGCAGGGCGCGGTCTCGCGCCAGGACCTCGACACCAAGACCGCCGATCTCGCCTCCAAGAACGCCGCCGTCGCCGCGGCGCGCGCCAACCTGTTCAGTTTGTCGTCGCAGGAAGGCTTCCGCCGCCTGGTGGCGCCGTTCGACGGCGTGGTCACCAGCCGCGCCGTGGATGTGGGCGCCCTGGTCACGGTGGGCACCGGCACGGGCGCCACCCCGCTCTTCACGGTGGGCGACCAGAGCAGGATGCGCATCTATGTGCGGGTGCCGCAGAATTATGCTTCCTACATCCATCCCGGCATGACGGTGGATTTCACCGTGCCGCAATTTCCCGGCCGCACCTTCACCGCCACGCTGGTCGCCAATGCGGGGGCGGTCGCTGCCGGCAGCGGCACGGTGCTGGTGCAGTTCGGCATCGACAACAAGGATGGCAGCCTGCAGCCCGGCGCCTATGCGGACGTGAAATTCCCCCTGCCCGGCAACGCCAATGGCGTGCGCCTGCCGGCCACCGCCCTGATGTTCCGCGATGAAGGCATGCAGGTCGCCACCGTGGATGGCACCAGCCATGTGAAGCTCAAGACCGTCAGCATCCAGCGCGACCAGGGGGCCACGGTTGATATCGCCGGCGGCCTTTCGCCCCAAGACCGCATCATCGACAACCCGCCGGACGCGCTGCGCGACGGGGATCAGGTGCGGGTGGCGGGCCAGTAAGTTTTTCGCTTATAAGAACACGTCTTGCCAGGTCGCTGGTCAAAGAGGGAAAACGCATGCGCAAATTCGTGAGGGCTCTGGTCCTGGTTCTGATGCCACTGGCGGTGCTGACCGCCTGTGACAAGAAATCCGATGCCGCCACCAGCGGCAGCTATGACACCTCCGCCGCGTCCAATGCGCGCTACCTGGCCGATTATGCCGCCCGTCCCGACGTCAAGAAGACCGCCTCGGGCCTGATGTACCGGGTGCTGCGCGAAGGCAAGGGTCCGTCGGTCCTGCGCGGCAGCGATGTGGTGACGGTCTATTACAAAGGCGCGCTGATCAACGGCAAGGTGTTCGACCAGACCAAGCCGGACGAGCCGGCCCAGTTCCCCTCCGGGTCCCTGATACCGGGCTGGGTCGAGGCGCTGAAGCTGATGAAGACCGGCGACACCTGGGAAATCGTGGTCCCGGCCGACCTGGGCTACGGCCCCGACGGCGCCGGCGACGCCATCCCGCCGGACCAGACCCTGGTCTTCACCATGAGCCTGGTGAAAGTGGAATACGCGAACTAGCGTTCTTGTCATGCCCGCTTCGCGGGCATGACGGCGACCTAGAACTTGTATCCCAGCGTGATCCCCGCCATGCGCGGCGCCAGCGGCACGCATTGCAGCACGCCCGAAGTATTGGCGATGCCGAAGGAGGCATTGGGGGCAGAGTTGAGCACGCCGTTATATTCCGGCAGGCAGGCCGGGGTGTTGGCCACATTGGTCATATAGACCCCGAAGTCGAAATTGCGGCCCGCGATGTTCAGGAAGTCCATCCGCAGGTCCAGCAGGCCATAGGCGCCGGTGCGCTGGCTGGGATCGAAGGTGCGTATGTCCGCGAGATAGCGGCTCTGCCAATAGTAATGCGCGGTGAAAGTGACATCGTCCACCGCCAGGCCGGCAATGTCCTTAAGGCCCGTGGCATAGCTCACCGTCTCGTTGGTCTGCCAGGCCGGCAGCGGGAACGGCGTGCCGCTGAGATTGGTGGTGCCGGTGGGCAGCAGGTAGCCCGGCGGTGGATTGTAGGTGTAGTCGGTATAGCGGGCATCCAGGTAACTGCCCGAGGCGCTCAGCGTCAGGCCCTCCAGCGGCAGCACGGTCACGTCCCATTCCACGCCCTGGATGCGGGCCTTCTTGGCGTTGAGGGTGACATTGTCGTTGGTGACATTGAGGCAGCTATTGGCGTTGAACGCTGCCTGGGTACAGGCGCCGCCGCCGGTGGTGGTGGCAATGCTGATATTGGGCAGCGACACCAGGGTCTGGATGTCGTGATAGGCGGAAATATAACCCGCCAGGTTGGTGCGGACCGGGATGCCCATCACGCTCCAGTCCGACTTGATGCCGATTTCATAGTCCTGGACATTTTCCGGCCGCGCCACCGTCACCGCCGGATTGATGGCGGTGGAATTGATGGCGCCAGAGCGATAGCCCGAGCGGGTGGTGGCATAGACCAGGGTGCCGTCCCACAGGTCATGGTCGATCGCCAGGGTCCAGGTCGGTTTGTGGAAGCTGGCATCGACATTGCTGTCGCAGGACGCCAGCGGCTTCAGCTTGCCTGACGTATCGGTCAGGGTGCAGGCATGGGTGATGCCGGTATAGGTGATGCCGTTATAGGTGACGCTGCCCGGATCGAAAACGCCATTGGCGACGCCGGCGGTGGTCGCCGCCGAGGCCGGGAAGATGTCGGTGCGGGTGCCGATCAGGGCGTAGCGCTCGTCATAGGTGTAGCGCGCGCCAGCCGTCAGGCGGGTGTCGGACCATAGCGAATAGGTCGCCTGGGCATAAGCGGCATAGCTGGTGTTGCGCTGGCTGTTGCGCTGGCCGTTCTGCAGGGTGATCTGCTTGCCGCTGGCCGCCTGCGGCGTCACCGCGCTGGGCAGATAGAGATAGAACAGCCCGCCGTCATTGGGGCTGTCTTCCTGGAAGAAGAATAGCCCGGTGGTCCATTGCAGCTTGTTGTCCAGCGCCTGGCCGTTGACGGTGACTTCCGACTGCACCGCCTTGTAGTCCGGCACCTGATATTCGTAATCCGCCGTGTCATAGGGCAGGCCGCGGCCCACCGAAGTGCCGTGGTTGTCCCACCAGCGATAGGCGGTCAGCCACTTCACGTCGATATCGTCGGCAAAGCGCTTGTTCACCGTGGCGCTGATGGTCTGGTAGTGGCCGACATCCAGGTTGCTGACCGTCTGCTCGGTTGTCCAGAAACCGGCCTTCTGCTCGCGCGCCACCGAATTCAGCAGCGCATTGTAGGCGGCGGGATCGGGATTGAGCGCAGTGCCGGTGAGATAGTTGGTGTAATAGGGCGCGATCTTGTGGCCCAGCAGGTCGGTGAATCCGGTGCAGGTGCCCGGAATGTTGCAGATGGCGGGTTTGCCGTTGCGCACGCCGCTGCCGGGGAAAAAGCCCAGGT
>JAQGLO010000126.1 GCA_028292825.1 Alphaproteobacteria bacterium
GGAAAGAGTCAATTACGCGCTGGCTGCATGGCTGCTTATTTACCTGGTGCACGTCTGGGATGTTGCGCCGCAACCGATGGCGTGATCGAATAGCCAGTAATTCTACAAGAACGCGCAATTTTGTTGCTCTCGGTTGAGGGCGGAGAAGCTGCGCGCGGACGACTGCTGTTGGGGTTTGAAATGGGCTTGCCGCCGAAACAGGGTCTTTATGACCCTCGCAATGAGCATGACGCCTGCGGTGTTGGCTTTGTCGCCAACATCAAGGGCGCGCGCAGCCATGAAATCATCGGGCTGGGCCTGCAGCTGCTGATCAATCTCGACCATCGCGGCGCGGTGGGCGCCGATCCGCTGGTTGGCGATGGCGCCGGCATCCTGATCCAGATTCCCGATCCCTTGTTCCGCGACTGGGCGTCCACCGCCGGCGTCACCCTGCCCGAGCCCGGCAAGTATGCGGTTGCCATGTGCTTCCTGCCGCGCGAGGCCAAGGCGCGCGAGATCGTGGTCAAGCAGTTCGAGCATTTCATCAAGGTCGAAGGCCAGAAGCTGCTGGGCTGGCGCGACGTGCCCACAGATCCGGCCGGGCTGGGCAAGACCGTGCTGGACGGCATGCCGCTGATCCGCCAGGCGATCATCGCCGCGGGACCGCATATCCGCGACGCCGATCACTTCGAGCGCAAACTGCTGACCATCAGGAAGCAGGCGCAGAACCCGCTGGCGGCGCTGGCCAAGAAGCACAAGCTTCCGGCCATCAACCAGCTTTACCTGCCCAGTCTTTCAACCCGCACCGTGGTCTACAAGGGCCTGCTGCTGGCCCATGACGTGGGCCGTTTCTACAAGGATTTGCAGAACCCGCTGACGGTATCGGCGGTGGCGCTGGTGCATCAGCGCTTCTCCACCAACACCTTCCCGAGCTGGAAGCTGGCGCATCCCTATCGCTTCATCGCCCATAACGGCGAGATCAACACCGTGCGCGGCAACGTCAACTGGATGAATGCGCGCCGCCGCAGCATGGAATCTGAATTGCTGGGTCCCGACCTCGACAAGATGTGGCCCATCATTCCGCACGGCCAGTCCGACACGGCGTGTCTTGATAACGCGCTGGAGCTGCTGGTGGCGGGCGGCTATCCGCTGGCCCATGCGGTGATGATGCTGATCCCGGAAGCATGGGCCGGCAACAAGTCGATGTCGGCGGAACGCAAGGCGTTCTACGAATATCACGCAGCCTTGATGGAGCCGTGGGACGGTCCCGCCGCCATCGCCTTCACTGACGGCCGCCAGATCGGCGCCACCCTGGACCGCAACGGCCTGCGCCCCGCGCGCTATATCGTGACGGACGACGACCTTATCATCCTGGCTTCGGAATCGGGCGTCATCCCGGTGGCGGAGGAGAAGATCAAGCGCAAGTGGCGGCTGCAGCCCGGCAAGATGCTGCTGATTGATTTCGAGGAAGGCCGCATCGTCGAGGACGAGGAGATCAAGCAGAAATTCAGCGCCGCCGAGCCTTACGACTATTGGCTGAAGCGCACCCAGTACAAGCTGGAAGACCTGCCCGACCTGCCCGAGGATCACCGCGCCAAGGCGAACGATCCCGCGCTGCTGCTCGATCAGCAGCAGGCCTTTGGCTACACCCAGGAAGACATCCAGTTCTTCCTGGAGCCGATGGCGTCGCAGGGCGATGACCCGCTGGGCTCCATGGGCGCCGACACGCCCATCGCCGTGCTGTCGAAGAAGCCCAAGCTGCTTTACAATTATTTCAAGCAGAACTTCGCCCAGGTCACCAATCCGCCGATTGATCCGATCCGCGAAGAGCTGGTGATGAGCCTGGTGTCGATGATCGGCCCGCGCCCCAACTTGCTGGGCCGCGATGCCGGCGCGCACAAGCGGCTGGAAGTCAGCCAGCCGGTGCTGACCAATGCCGATGTCGAGAAGATTCGCTCGATCTCCGAGTTGGTGGACGGCGCCTTCCGCACCGCCACCATCGACTGCACCTGGCCCGCGTCGGAAGGCGCCGACGGCCTGTCGAATGCCGTGCTGCGCATCTGCCACAACGCCACCGATGCGGTGCTGGCCGACAACAACATCCTGATCCTGTCGGACCGCGCCGTTGCCGCCGACCGCATTCCGATCCCGGCGGCGCTGGCGATCGCCGCCATCCATCATCACCTGATCCGCCAGGGCCTGCGCATGCAGACCGGCATTGTGGTGGAAACCGGCGAGGCGCGGGAAGTGCATCACTTCTGCGTCCTGGCGGGCTATGGCGCCGAAGCCATCAATCCCTATCTCGCCTTCGAGACGCTGGAGCAGATCCGCGTCAAGCAGGGTCTCAGCCTCAAGCCCTATGAAGTGCAGAAGAACTATATCAAGGCCATCGGCAAAGGTGTGCTGAAGGTGATGTCCAAGATGGGCATATCGACCTATCAGTCCTATTGCGGCGCGCAGATTTTCGACGCGGTGGGGCTGTCGAGCGAATTCATCGAGAAATTCTTCACCGGCACCGCCACCACGGTGGAAGGCATCGGCCTGAAGCAGATCGCCGAGGAAAGCGTGCGCCGTCACAAGGACGCGTTTGGCGACAATCCCATCTATCGCACCATGCTGGATGTGGGCGGCGATTATGCCTTCCGTCTGCGCGGCGAGGACCATGCCTGGACGCCGGAAACCGTGTCGCGGCTGCAGCACGCGGTCCGCGGCAACAATCCGGCGGAATACGAACTGTTCGCCCAGGACATCAACGACCAGAATGAACGGTTCTTGACCCTGCGCGGCCTAATGGAGTTCCGCACCAGCACATCGATCCCGCTGGACCAGGTGGAAGCCGCGGGCGATATCGTCAAGCGCTTCTCCACCGGCGCCATGAGCTTCGGCTCGATCAGCCGCGAGGCGCATACCACGCTGGCCATCGCCATGAACCGCATGGGCGGACGCTCCAACACTGGCGAGGGCGGTGAGGAATCCGACCGCTTCAAGCCCATGGCCAATGGCGACTCCATGCGCTCGGCCATCAAGCAGGTGGCCTCGGGCCGCTTTGGCGTCACCGCCGAGTATCTGGTCAATGCCGACGACATCCAGATCAAGATGGCCCAGGGCGCCAAGCCCGGCGAAGGCGGCCAGCTGCCCGGCCACAAGGTCGACGCCAATATCGCCAAGGTGCGTCATTCGACGCCCGGCGTTGGCCTGATCTCGCCGCCGCCGCATCACGACATCTATTCCATCGAAGACCTGGCGCAGCTGATCCGCGACCTGAAAAGCGTCAACAGCAAGGCCCGCATCTCGGTCAAGCTGGTGTCGGAAGTGGGCGTGGGCACGGTTGCGGCCGGCGTCGCCAAGTGCCGCGCCGATCACATCACCATCTCCGGCTTCGAAGGCGGCACCGGCGCCTCGCCGTTGACCTCGCTGACCCATGCGGGGTCGCCGTGGGAAATCGGCCTTGCCGAAACCCAGCAGACCCTGGTGCTGAACGGACTGCGTGGCCGTGTCGCCGTGCAGGCGGATGGCGGCTTACGCACGGGGCGCGACGTCGCCATCGCCGCGCTCTTGGGTGCCGACGAGTTCGGCTTCGCCACAGCGCCCCTGATCGCGTCGGGCTGTATCATGATGCGCAAGTGCCATCTCAACACCTGTCCGGTCGGCGTCGCCACCCAGGATCCCATCCTGCGCAAGCGCTTCACCGGCCAGCCCGAGCATGTGATCAACTATTTCTTCTTCGTGGCCGAGGAACTGCGCGTGATCATGGCGCAGCTGGGCTTCAAGACCGTCCAGGAAATGACCGGACGCGTTGATCGCCTGGACATGAAGAAGGCGGTGGGCCACTGGAAGGCCAAGGGAATCGACCTGTCGCGTATTCTTTACAGCGTCACGCCCAAGCCCGGCGTCGCCATCCATCATGCCGAAAAACAGAATCACGGGCTTGAATCCGCGCTGGATCACGACCTGATCGCCGCCAGCCTGCCTTCGATTGAAAACGGCCAACCGGTGCAGCTGGAACGCACCGTGCGCAATGTCGATCGCACCGTCGGCGCCATGCTGTCGGGCGAAGTCGCCCGCCGCCATGGCCATGCCGGCCTGCCGGAAGACACGATCAGCGTGAAGTTCACCGGCACTGCCGGCCAGTCGTTCGGCGCCTTCCTGGCGCGCGGCGTCTCCATCGAGCTGACCGGCGACGCCAACGACTATGTCGGCAAGGGCCTGTCGGGCGGCCGCATTGTCGTCAAGCCGCCCACCGGCCTCACGCGCGACCCGGCGCAGAACATCATTGTCGGCAACACCGTGCTGTACGGCGCCGTCGCGGGCGAAGCCTATTTCCATGGCGTGGCGGGCGAGCGTTTCGCCGTGCGCAATTCCGGCGCCGTCTGTGTCGTGGAAGGCACCGGCGACCATGGCTGCGAATACATGACCGGCGGCGTGGTGGTGGTGCTGGGACAGACGGGGCGCAATTTCGCCGCCGGCATGTCGGGCGGCGTCGCCTATGTGCTGGACGCGGATGGCAGCTTCGAAAAGCGCTGCAACCTCGCCATGGTCAAGCTGGAAAAGATCGCGGCCTCCGACGGCAGCGACCATGCCGATCTTCCTCGCCAGCGTTCGGTCTCGGTGGCCGATCCGGGCATGGGCGATCTGCTGCGTTTCGATGCCGAGCGGCTGAAAATCCTGATCGAGCGACATTTGCTGCACACCGGCAGCGCTAATGCGCGCGGACTTTTGGACGATTGGGACGCCGCCATCACGAAATTCGTCAAGGTGATGCCGTCCGACTATGCCAAGGCGCTTACCGACATGAAGGCGCGCGCCACCTCGATTGCTGCGGAATAGAACGATGGGCAAGATCACAGGCTTCCTGGAAATCGAACGTCAGGAACGTTCGTATGAAAAGCCGGAAGAACGCATCAACAATTATCACGAGTTCGTGAAACCGCTGGCCAATGCCGAAGTGGGCAAGCAGGCGGCGCGCTGCATGGATTGCGGCATCCCCTTCTGTCACCAGGGGTGCCCGGTCAACAACCAGATTCCGGATTGGAACAACCTGGTCTATCGCGACCAGTGGCGCGCCGCGTCCGAGAACCTGCACACCACCAACAATTTCCCGGAATTCACCGGCCGCGTCTGCCCCGCGCCGTGCGAGGCGTCCTGCACCCTGAATATCATCGACAGCCCGGTCACCATCAAGACCATCGAATGCCAGATCGTGGACCGTGGCTGGGAAGAAGGCTGGATCCAGCCGCAGGTAGCCGCCAAGAAGACCGGCAAGACCGTGGCGGTGGTGGGCTCGGGCCCCGCCGGCATGGCCTGCGCCCAGCAGCTGGCGCGCGCCGGCCACAGCGTCACCTTGTTTGAAAAGAGCGACCGTATCGGTGGGCTGCTGCGTTACGGCATTCCCGACTTCAAGATGGAAAAGCACCATATCGATCGCCGCGTGCGCCAGATGGAAGCCGAAGGCGTGGCGTTCCGTCCCGGCGTCGAGATCGGCGCCGGTGTTTCGGTGCAGCAGCTGCTGGCCGATTATGACGCGGTGGTGCTGTCGGGCGGGGCGGAAGCGCCGCGCGACCTGCCGATCGAGGGCCGGGCGCTGGACGGCATCCATTTCGCCATGGACTTCCTCACCCAGCAGAACAAGCGCGTGGCGGGCGATGCCGAAGCCAAGGCGGCGCCGCACGGCACTTTGTCGGCCAAGGGCAAGCATGTCGTGGTGATCGGCGGCGGCGACACGGGCTCGGACTGTGTCGGCACCTCGAACCGCCATGGCGCGGTCAGCGTCAGCCAGTTCGAGATCATGCCGCAGCCGCCCGTGAAGGAAAACAAGCTGATGGTGTGGCCGGACTGGCCGCTCAAGCTGCGCACGTCGTCGAGCCACCAGGAAGGCTGCGACCGCGACTGGGCAGTGCAGACCAAGCGCGCCATCGGCGAGAACGGAACAATCACGGCGCTGGAATGCGTCCGGGTGGAATGGCAGCTGGGCGATGGCGGCAAGATGAACCTGGTGGAAGTGCCCGGCAGCGAATTCACCCTCAAGGCCGACCTGGTGCTGCTGGCGATGGGCTTTGTCGGTCCCAGCAAGGCGGGGCTGGTGGAACAGTCCGGCGTCGAGCTGGATGCGCGCGGCAACGTCAAGGCGCCGATGACCAGCTACCAGACCAGCCAGAAGAAGATCTTCTCCTGCGGCGACATGCGCCGCGGCCAGTCGCTGGTGGTGTGGGCGATCAAGGAAGGCCGCCAGTGCGCCCGTGGCGTGGACGAGTTCCTGATGGGTTCGAGCGAGTTGCCGCGCTGATCGTTCGCGCGGTCACGCCGGAAGATCACGCCCAATGGCTTCCGCTGTGGCAGGGCTATAACGCCTTCTACGGCCGCAGCGGCGCCACCGCGCTGCCGGACGATATCACCGGGGCCACCTGGTCACGCTTCTTCGACGATGCCGAGCCGATGCACTGCCTGGTGGCCGAGCAGAATGGCCGGCTGTTGGGCCTGGCCCATTATCTGTTCCATCGCAGCATGATCGCCATCGAACCGGTCTGCTACCTGCAGGACCTGTTCACGGTGCCCCAGGCGCGCGGGCAGGGCGTGGGGCGGGCATTGATCGCAGCGGTGGAGGACGGGGCGCGGGCGGCGCATGCGTCGCGGCTCTATTGGCACACCCACGAAACCAATGTCACGGCGCAGGCGCTGTATGACAGGCTGGCCGAGAAGTCCGGCTTCATCGTCTATCGCAAACTGTTCTGATTATTTGGTGACGACAATGCCAATGGGCGCCGACCGGGCGCTTTCCAGGATCTTGGCGGCATTGGCGATCATCGGGCTGTTCAGGGCGCTGCGCTTGGACACCAGCAAGGTGGCATCGGCAAGCCGCGCGATCAGGGCGGCGTCTGGGCTGGCATTGGCCGGGCCGCAATCGATCACCACGAAATCGGCGCCGCCGCGCAGCACCTGCACCAGCTTGGCCATGGGCGCCGAGCTGTACATGGTCAGGCTGTTGGGCGCGCGCTTGGCGGTGCCCAGCAGATAGACATCGCCGCGCGGGTCTTTCGCCAGCGCCTGGTTTAGCGGCACGCTGCCGGTCAACACTTCATACAATCCGCTGCGGATGCGGGTCTTCATGGCGCGCGAGGCCATGTGGCCGGGGGCGCAGTCCACGATGATGGCCTTCTTGCCCATGCGGGCGGCGGCGCGCGCCAGGCTGACGGCGATGGCGCTGCGGCTTTCGCTGTTGTCGGCCGACGTCAGCGCCACGATGGCGCCGTCGCCTTCCTTGGACTCAAGCTGGCGCACCAGGGCGGCCATGGCGTGGGAATATTTGCTGGCGGGATAGTCCAGCACGAAATCCGCGGCGCGCAACAAGGCAGGGTCGTTGATTTCCGACAGGATGGGCGGGCCGCTCCACACGGCGACGGGATGCTGCGCCTGAGGCTGCGCGGGGCGCGGACGGGCGCGGCGCGGCGGCTTTATCACGGGCGCGGCAACCGGCACCAGCGCCGCAAGCGGCGCGCCATTGACGCGCACCGGCATCAGGGGCCCGATCTTTTCCGCGACCAGCGCTGCCAGCAGTCCCAGCAACAGGCCCAGCGGAATGGAAGCGCCCACGATCAGCGCCCGCTTGGGGCCGCTGGGATTGAGCGGTACCGGTGCCGGGCTGATGATGCGGCTGTCGGGCGTCTGCACGTCGTCCAGGTTCTGGCTGGAGCGCAGCCGCTGCACAAAGGCTTCATACTGCAGGCGGGTCGAGGCGGCATTGGATTCCAGCGCCTGCAACTGCACCCGCGCCATGTTCTGGGTGCGGGCGGTGCCTTCGGTGCCGCCCAGGCTGCCCTGCAGGGAGTTCAGATGCGCGCGGCTCACCATCACGTCATTGCCGGCCGATGCCGCCAGCCGGTTCACTTCTTGGGTGATCTTGAAATCCAGGTCGCGCTTCTGCTGCTGGATCGCCTGCATCTTGGGATGCAGCGGACCATATTTGCTGTTGAGTTCGCTTTCCTGGCTGATCAGCGTCGCCTGCTGGGTGCGCAGCTGCACGATCAGCGGCGAGGAGACGATCTGGCTGACATCGGCGGGATTGCCCGACGCCACCAGCTGGTTGATGCGGTCCTGGATCGCTTGTTTCTCGGCCAGCTCGGACCGCTGCTGCACGATCTGCGCATTGATGGCGCCCATCTGCTGGTCCACCAGCGAGTTGCCGGGCGCGGAGTCGTTGAGATTGTGCAGCGCCTTGTAGCGCTGGATGGCCTCTTCCTGCACCTGCAGCTGCTGGGCGAGGTCCGACAGGCGGGTGTTCAGCCAGCTGGTGGTGTTGGTGGTGGCGTCGACCTTGGTGGCGACCTGCGCCTTCACATAGGCGTCGGCCAGGGTATTGGCGATCAGCGCCGCCTTGTTCGGATCGCGCGAGGTGGCGGTGACGGTGATGGTGGTGGATAGGCCTTCGGCATTGGCGCTGACATGCTTGAGGAAGGTGTCGATGATGCGGTCGCGGCTGACGATGCCGCTGACGGGGGTGTCATTCTCGAACCAGTTTCTGGGATTGATCAGCGAACCCATCATCCCCACCAGCTGCACCAGACTGGGCTGGGCGATGGCGGGGTTGAATTCGGGATCATTGTCCAGCTTCAGCCGGGTGATCACTTCGGCCGCCAGCTCGCGCGACTGCAGCAGCTGCAGCTGGTTCTGCATCGAGGCGGGATCTGCGGAGAGCTGTGACAGCACCGCCGTGAGGTCGGTGATGTTGTTCTTGCGCGAATCCAGCATCACCACCGACGAACTGGACCAGGTGGTGGGCAGGATGAGGGCGGCGGCGATGCCGCACAGGATGACGCCCAGCGCCACGCGGGTGATCAGCCGGCGGCGCGCATCGATCAGGCGGAAAAGGTCGGCAAGCTGGAATGTCGGCGGCGGCGCATAGCCATAGCCGGGGGCCGGCGCAAACCCTTGCGGCGGCACAGTGTGCGCAGGCAGGTATGAGGGTGGCCGGTATGGTGACATAACGCGCGAACAGCTCCGCCAAAGGGCCCGCGAATCCAAGCCCCCCAAGGCTTTAGATGTAGCGCCGCCCTGCCTCACAAATGGTTAACGACAACGCGGCGCGAAATGCGCAAAAGCCGCAATCCGGCTGTGTTTTTTGTTGTTAACCGTCGCTTTTGGGCGCGCGGGCCTTCAGTAGGCGATGCGGCGGCCGGCAAAGGCCTGCGCCATGGCATCCCACATGGGCTTGGCCGCCAGCCGCGCATCATAGGGGCCTTTGCGGTAGCGCCAGCCCAAGGCCTTGAGCGGGGCCTCGTCGGGAGGGTCGGCATAACGGTCCGTCAGGTTCCAGGTCAGCACCGCCACGGTGGCTGGAGTGTCCAGCACCACATCCAGGAAGCGCCGGGTCTCGTCTGCCACCGCCCGGTCGCGGGCGGCGATATCGGAAGGACCGCCGGTATCGTCCACGTCCAGTTCGGTGACCAGAATGGCCAGGCCCCGGTCGTGGATTTCCTGCAGGAAATCGCGCAACTTCTTCTGGTCCACCGCCTTGCCGAAGGCATTGAGATGCCCCTGAAGCCCCAACGCGTCGAGCGGCACTTTGCGCGCCAGCAGGCCATCCAGCAGCTTCAGTTGGGCAGCGCGGAAGCGGTCATTGGGCCCCTGCTCACAGCCGAAATCATTATAGACCAGCCTGGTTTTCGGATTGGCGGCGCGCGCGGCATGGAACGCCATGTCGATATAGCCGGGCCCGAAAGCGTCCAGCCACAGCGAGGGCCGCAGCCCCGTGCCGTCCGGCAGGATGGCTTCATTGACCACATCCACGGACGACAGCGCATAGCGCTTCAGCACCGCGTCGATATGGCCGGCCAGCAGTGTTTCATCGCGCCGCGCCTGCAAGGCGGGCTTCAGCCAGGGTGGGTTGGCGTAATACCAGACCAGCGGATGGCCGCGCATGGTGAGACCGTTCTGGCGCGCGAAATTCCACAGCAGATCCAGCGCGGAAAAGTCATGCTGCCCCTGGCGCGGCTCCAGCACATTGCGCTTCATTTCATACTCCGGCACCAGCTGGGACGCCTGGCGCAGCAGCAGGGGCGGATAGTCGGCGTCTTTCAGTTCATAGGTGGCGGCGGCGGCGCCGAAGACAAAGCCTTTCGCGGCGGCGATGGATTTCAGGGAGCGCAGGTCCTGCGCCTGTGTGGGAACGGCCAGCGCGCCGGCGCCTGCCAGCGCGGCGCGTCTTGTAATCACGCCCGTTCCAGCTTGGCTGCCGGCTCGGCGACGTCCTTCTCGCGCAGGCCCATGCGCAGCCATTTGATGGCCTGGTCGGCCAGCATCCGGTATTGTCGCGCATCCAGCAGCACCTGCAGCAGCACCACCAGCGCCAGCCTCGGCGCATAGCAACGCCGTACAATCGCCTCCAGCGTCAAGAGCAGGGCCGCGAACCGGCCGCGCTCGCGCGCCACCAGCTTGGCAAAGGCCCAGCCGCGGGCGCCGTACCAGGCGCGTGCCGTCATGCGCGGCTTCATCTGCTTCAGCCATGTGGCCATGCGCAGGGTGCCGGCGCTGGCGCTGGTGCGCTTGGGATCGGGAATGTCGTTCCACACCGCGCCCGGCTGCTCCACCATCTGGAAGCGGCCGCCGGCCAAGGCAAGGCGCATGGCGAAATCGGTATCCTCGGCGGGGCGCAGGTTGACGTGATAGCGCACGCGCTGCGCCAGGCTGCGGGGGATGACGATGGTGATGGTGGGCACAAAGCCGCGGTCGCAGAGCAGATACTCGCCCATGTCCTCGCCGGGCGCGATGCCGCGCGGTGGCTTGAGGAACGTCTTGCCGTCGCCGCGGTCCACCACCACCCGGGCATAACCGATCAGGTCCCTGGTGCCTTCCAGCAGGGCTTTCATGGCGGCCAGATGGTGCGGCAGGAAGATATCGTCGGAATCCAGCGGCGCCACATAATGGCCGATGGCGGCATCGATCCCGGTGTTGCGGGCGATGCCGCCGCCTTCATTTTCCTGGTGGATGAAGCGGATGCGCGGATCGCCAAAGCTTTCGGCCACCGTTTCGGGATCATCCTTCGAGCCGTCATCCACCACCAGGATCTCGAAATCCTGGCAGGTCTGGGCCAATACCGATTCAATCGCGCGGCCAAGGTCGTGGGCGCGGTTGTAGACCGGGATGACAACACTGAAGAAGGGCAGGGAGAAAGACGCCATGGCCACAATCTAGCGGGGCGTCGTTAGCGTCCCGTTAATGAATAGCGCCCCGGGCTGGCATTCAGGGCGGCGATCACCATCAGCAGCGCCGACCAGGTGACACCGTCACCCTCCAGGAAGTCGCTTTCCATGAAATTGTGCAGCACCGCGAAGATGAACAAGGCGAACAGCATGGGCTTGAAAGCGCTTCCCTCCCAGACCAACCCCCAGAAGCGGCGCAGGGGATTGACGATCACCGCCAGCAAGGTGAGGAAAAAGCCGATGCCGCCAATGGTGACCAGCACCTGCAGATAGCCGTTATGGCCGTGGCTGACGGCATCGACCCAGCTGCCGCTGACATAATTGTGCAGCGGCGACTGGCTCTTGGTGTCGGTGAAGGTGCCGAAGCCGGCCCCCAGGAAAGGATGGTCGGCGATATAGCGCAGCTCCGCCGCCCAGATGGCGCTGCGGCCGGTGAATTCGCGCGGATCCTCCAGCATGCGGGTGAGGCTGTCGGCATCCAGCGCCACGAAGGCGACCAGCGCCACGAAGAACAGCACCGCGCAGGCCGCCAGGATGGCGCGCGAAAGCCCGTCGCGCCAGCCGACGCGGTACAGCAATCCGCCCGCAAGCGCGGGAATGAGAAAGCCGGCGGAGGATTTGGAATGGGTGAAGTACAGGAAGACGCAGGCGGCCAGCGAAACGCAGATGCCGATCCAGTTCTTCCAGCCGCTGCGGGTGAACAGGAACAGGATGATGGTGATGGCGCAGACCGCGCCCGCGATATTCTTGTGGCCGTAAAGGCCACGCCAATTGCCCACCAGCGCCGGATCGATCTCGCCGGCGCCATGCCTGGCGGCCGCGACCAGCGGAATGGAGAGGAAGTTCACCAGCAGCACCAGCGCCAGCAGCCAGCGCAGGATGGCGAAGGCGCGCTCCGCCCCGATGGTTTCCACACTCATCATCAGCGACACCACCACGATCACTTCGAGGCCGGCGCGGCGCAGCACGATGCCCTGTTCCGGCGCCCATAGCGCGCTGGCCAGGCACCAGCACAGCAGCAATCCCATGCTGAGCGGCATGGCGCGCAGGGCGCCCAGGCCGTGGCGCTGGACCGCCGCAAGCCCGATCAGGACCGCAACGCCCAGATAGGCGACCTGCCGCAGGGTATCGCCGCCAGCGGCTTCCTTGACGCCGCCGAACTGCGACACCAGGGCGGGCGGCGAGAAAGCGTCAAGCCCGACAAAGATCAGCAGCAGCAGCGCGATGAAGGCCAGCGCCGGCAGCAGGCCGCGCTCGATCGTCTGAGGGGGCGCGTAACCCAAAGCGAAATCGCTCATGGCGCGATTTCACTTTGATTGTCTAACGGGCCGCGCGGCGCGCGGCGGGGTGTGAATTCATTCGCCATGGACCACGGCATACTCATTGGTGCGACGTCCGCACATCGCACTGAGCTTGCCTGCGGCTCGGAAAAGCTTTTGCAGCGCGCGCGCCTTGCGATTCGGGCTGGGCGCCAGAATGGCCGCGGCGAGGGGCGACAACAAGAGAGAAGCCAGGATTTTCAGCAGTTCCACCGTCAGTTTCGGCAGGCCGGGGCGATGCTTGAGCAGCACCCGCATGTCGGAATTTCCCACCGAATAGGCCCGGCGCAGCAGCCAGCCCAGCCCGGCGCGGGCCTCGGGCACCTCGCCATGGGCGCGGGCTTCGTCCGACCAGGCAAAGCGCTTGCCGGCGCGCTGCAGGCGCACGAAGAAATCCTGGTCCTCGCCGCCGGACAGTGCGAACTGGGGGTCGAACCAGGGTGCGGACGTCTCTTCCAGGACGGCGCGCGTGATCAGGATGTTGCCGGCGCCCTGCAGCATGGCAATGGGCCCGGTGGAGCGGCGGATGTCGCCATGGCCGTCGGCGGCATCGCCATGGCCGAACAGGATGGAACCCTGCAGCACATCGGCCTGCGTTTGATGGGCGGTTTTCATGAACTGGGTGATCCAGTCGGGTTGCGGCCATTCGTCATCGTCGATCATGGCGATGAAGCGGGCATCTGTTTCCAGGGCATGCTCGATCAGCGTGTTGCGCACCTGGGCGATGCCGCGCTTGTGCGCGATCACCGCCGTCAGCGGCCAGCGGTAATCCAGGATGCCGTTGCAGAGATCGAAGCCGGCATGGGCTTCGGCGTCATTGTCGGCCACCAAAACCGAAATGGCCGCGTCTGTTTCCAACGCAGCGATGGCGTCCAGCAGCCGCTGCAGGCTTTTGGGCCGCTTGTAGGTGGGGACGCAAATGACAACGCGATCAGCCATTCTTGGCCTTCCAGTCGCGCATCATCTTGCGCAGCCGGATCAGGATCACGACTTCGCCCAGGAAGATGCCGCCCAGCGAGGCGATGGGCCCGAAGGTCAGCAGCAGGGCCAGGGTCGTCACCACCGAGATCACACTGGAAATGCTGCCGATGCCGGCCAGCGCCTTGAACTCGCCCGCCGCCTGCAGCTGCACCGCCAGCGGCGTGCGCAGCACCCGTATGCCCATGACGGCGGCCGAGATCGCCGCCACCAGGGCCGCATCGTGGATGGAATAGCCCTTCTTCAGTACCAGGGCCGGGAAGAAGGTCAGGATGATGGCGCACAGCGCCAGGTTGGTCATCCAGGCGGCGCTGAGGCCCCAGGTGAAGTGGCGGCGGATGCGGTCCAATCCCGTGAAGTCGCGCGCGGCGATGGCGCGCGCCATGGCGGGACGCTCCAGGTCGGGCAGGGAGCTTTGCGCAAGCGCCGAAGGGCGCAGCAGCAGCATGCCCAGTGCCAGCAGTGCAAAGGCGCTGGCGCCCGAAATGAACGTGACCAGATAGGCATGGGCGTTGACGGTGACTTCGGTGAGGAAGACGCCCACCAGCGCCCAGCGCGACACATTGCGGAAAATGGGGGCATAGTCGCGCAAGCGTGGCCCGGCCAGCGCGCGCGCCTGCACCCGCATGAAATCCGAACCGAACGGGATCAGCGCCAGCAGCGCCGCCGCCAGCAGCACTTCGCTGCCCAGCAGCAGGCTGATGCGATGGGCCAGCGCCAGCACCGACAAGGTAGCGATCAGCAGCAAGCTGTAGGTGATGTCCGAAGCGAAAGCGTTGCGCATGCGGCCGTCGATATAGGCCATGTTGCGGGCGAACCAGCGCCAGGCGAATACCGATCCGAACAGGCCCATCACCGCCGCCTGCACCGGGGTCGCGCCGCCCAGGCCCAGCGCCAGGCCCAGTGCGATGCCGAAGCCGCCGCACACCAGCCAGTTGATCTTGAAGCAGACGGCGCGGCCGCTGGTGTCGCCCCTGGCCAGCGCCTGGGTGATCGGCACCACCACCAGCGAGGCGGTGGCACTCATGCCAAAGGACACCACGACCATTACAAAGGAAAAGAGTCCGAACTCCCGCGCCGTCAGCAGGCGCAGGAAAATCAGCGAGGCGAGGAAATGCGCCGCTGACACCGCAAGCGGCCCGGCCGCTGAAACGGCGTAGCGTCCCGCAACGCCCAGCCATGCGGGTTGGCGGGCGGCCCAGGACGGTGTCGCGATGTCGGCAATCGCCATTCTTGTCAGGCCTCTAGCGGCTTGCGCCGTGTGCACTTGTGCGCGTCAAAAGTAAAAATATCGCAATCGGGTTGGTCACGGCGTAGCGCCAGAACAGCCTTTTGGGCTCGCGCGCCAGGCGGAACAGCCATTCCATGCCAATGGCTTGCATCCATTCCGGGGCGCGCTTGTAGGCGCCGGTGATGAAATTGTAGCAGCCGCCGCAGGTCACCAGCCAGCCGGCGCGCAGCCGGGTCTTGTTGCGGACCGCGAATTCATATTCCAGCGGCACCGACAGGCCCACCCAGATCACGTCGGGCAGAGTCAGGTTGATCTCGTCGCACAGCTCGTCTTCCTCGCATGGCGAGAAATAGCCGTGGCGGCGGCCCACGATCTGAAGGCCGGGATGCATCTCTTCCAGCTTGCGGGCAGCCTCGGCATTGGCTTCCTCGGTGGCGCCCAAGAGGAAGAAGCGCAGGCCATGCTCGGCCGCGATCTTCGACGCGTCATGGATGAAATCGGTGGTGGCGCTGCGCTCGGGGATCGGCGTGGTGGTGAGCAGGCGCGAGGCGAACACCGCGGCCTGGCCGTCGGCATGGATGATGTCGGCCTGGCCAAGCGTGAAGCGAAAGGCTTCGTCCTGCGCCGCCAGCGCGATGGCATGGCCGTTGGTGGCGAAGACCAGCTTGGGCTGGCGATCCGGATTGTTGCGGGCTTCCAGGCAATCCAGCAGCATCATCTGCGCCAGGCCGTCGCGTGACAGACAGGCGGTGGCGATGCCGCCCACCGTCACTTCGCCATAGGATTCATTGGCGGGCGTGAAGAGGGGCGCATGGGGCGCCTCGAATGCAAAGGGAAGCGTTGTTGCGAGCGCCCGCATCAGAGTGCGTTCCGCGTGCTGATGACTTCCAGCGGCGTCATCGCCAGGATCTTCAGGTCCAGCGCCAGGCCGGCATGCGCGACATACCAGGCGTCCAGGTCGATGCGGGCCTGCATGGACTCCAGGGTGGGTGTGGCGCCGCGCGCGCCGTTCACCTGGGCCCAGCCGGTGATGCCCGGCTTGGCCGCAAAGCGGACGGCGTAGTTGGAGATGCGGGCGCCAAAGAAATCGTCATGGGCCACCGCATGGGGGCGGGGACCGACCAGCGACATGTCGCCGGCGATGACGTTGAAGAGCTGGGGCAGTTCGTCGAGGCTGAGCTTGCGCAGGACGCGGCCGACGCGGGTGATGCGGACATCGCCTTGCGCGGCCTGCGTCACCTCGGCGCCGTCTTCCATGACATGCATGGAGCGGAATTTGCGGACGCCAAAGACGCGGCTGCCCAGGCCGGTGCGGCGCTGGGTGAAAAAGATGGGGCCCTTGCTGTCCAGCTTGATCGCCAGTGCGACCAGCCCCAGCAGCGGCAGCAAAAGCACGATGGCCAGTCCTGCCAAGGCCAGGTCAAGCCGGCGCTTGGCGACGACGCCCTGGCGCGGACGGGTGCGCCGCTCGGGCAGGGCCAGGCCCAGACCGTCAAAGGCGGGGAACACCGCCTTCATCATGCTTTCGGAGATATCGACGCTGCTCACGATCCGGCCCTTGGATTGGACCAGGGGCTTTGCAGGACTGGGGCCAGCCGAGCGGTGCGGTTTTGCGCTGCTTTGGTACGGAAACGGGCGGAAAATCGCTGGTTAACGGGTCAGGCCGGGGCGTTAACCCTTTGGCCCATCCCATTTTTGGGCACTGTGGGGCGCGGGCACCCCAGCTTACCGAAATCTAACTTCGAAATCAGTCGTTTATGGGAAAAAGTGGCGCAGAACCGCGCCCACCGGCGCCAGCAGGACATAGGCCCAGAGCACGGCCGAAGCGGTATTGGCGATCATGAAGGGACGGAATTCCAGTTCGGACATGCCGGCCACCAGCGGCACCGTGGCGCGCAAGGGCCCCATGAAGCGGCCGATGAAGATCGCCCAAGTCCCCCATTTGTGAAACAGATGCAGAGCCTTCTCGATCTGGTCCTCGAAGCGGCGGAACAGCCAGAAATGCACAATCTTGTGGTGATAGTGAAAGCCGATCCACCAGCTGATCCAGTCGCCCAGCACCGAGCCGATAATGGCGCCGGTCAGGGCCGGGATGAGGCTGATATGGCTGGCGCCGATCACCCCGCCCAAGGTGACGAGCAGGATGGTGCCCGGCACGATGAAGGAGACGCCGACAAAGGATTCCGAGAAGGCAATGGCGAAGGCAATGGGGAAGCACCACAGGGGATGGGCCTGCGCCGTGGCGGTAACCCAAAGACGCGCATCATGGACAAACCAGTGAAATATGTCGGGAAACAAGCGCTCTTCCAATTCGAGTTGGGGCAATTCGCGTTGAGTCAGTTCCAGTTGCGGTTTCGTGACAGTCCTCTTGCGGCCGCGCGGGGCGCGGAGCGAAGGGACTGCCCGGGACCGGACAGCGACATAGCGCGGCTGCCGCGGACAAGCCAGCCGGGACATTTTCGACAAATTCCCCGGACAGGGTGGGGCTATATCTGCCGCCCTTCGTTCTGGCTATAAGTTCATTTCCGGTTCAGGCGCCGGCTGCTAACCCATTTGACGCATTCACTTTCCCAGTTTTTCCGGCTCTTTGTGTCCACGGACCCCTTTTGAACGGACTTCGTAAATGAATATCGACCGCCCCCCGGGCGACTTTCAGCACACCGAGCAGGGTTTTGTCGGCCGCAGCTGGACCGGCGTGAAGCGCTGGAGCTCGGAAAATCCGCGCCTGTCGCGGGTGGTGTGGTTCGCCGTGGCGCTGGTGCTGCTGGCGCTGCTGATCTGGGCGATCTATCCCGCCAAGCAGGCCAGCCAGCGCGGCCGCTTCAACACCGGCGCCCAGCCGGTGGGCGTGGCCAAGGTGGTTTCGGGCGACGTCAATGTCACGCTCAATGCGCTGGGCACGGTGACCCCGCTCGCCACCGCCACGGTGCGCCCGCAGGTCAGCGGCATGCTGATCAAGATCAATTTCACCGAAGGCCAGATGGTCAAGGCCGGCGACGTGCTGGCCCAGATCGATCCGCGTCCCTATCAGGCGGCCTTGGACCAGGCGCGCGGCCAGCTTGCCCGCGACGCCGCGACCCTGGCCAATGCCAAGGTCGACCTGCAGCGCTACCAGGCCCTGCAGGCGCAGAACGCCATCGCCGCCCAGCAGGTTGCGACCCAGGCTTCGACCGTGAAGTCCAACGAGGGCATCGTGGTGTCCGACCAGGCCAATGTCGAAAGCGCCCGCATCAATCTGGGCTATACCAGCATCGTCTCGCCGGTCTCCGGCCGCGCCGGTATCCATCTGGTCGATATCGGCAACATCGTGTCGGCGGGCCAGTCCAACGGCATCGTCACCGTGACCCAGCTCACGCCCATGTCAGTGCTGTTCACCATTCCCGAGGACAATGTGCATTCGGTGCTGGAGCAGGTGAACAGCGGCGCCACCCTGGCGGTGGATGCCTATGACCGCAGCCAGACCGTCAAGATCACCTCGGGTTCGCTGTCGGCGGTCGACAGTGTGGTGGATCCCACCACCGGCTCGGTGAAGCTGCGCGCCATGTTCGACAACCAGGACAACAAGCTGTTCCCCTCCCAGTTCGTCAATGTGCGGCTGCTGGTGAGCACCCTGCATGACCAGACGGTTGTGCCGGTGGCCGCCATCCAGCGCGGCGCGGACGGCACCTTTGTCTTCGTGGTGAGCCCTGAAAAAACCGTGGCCCAGCGCGAGGTCAAGACCGGCGTGCAGGACGGCGACAATATCCAGATCGTGTCCGGCGTGAAGCCCGGCGACACCGTGGTGGTGGACGGCGCCGACCGCCTGCGCGACGGCGCCGATGTGGAAATCCCGGCCGGCGGCAAGATCGCCGTGCCGTCCTCCAGCGGCGGCGCCAGCGATGCGGAACGCACCAAGCGCCGCGCCGAAATGCAGGCGCTGTTGGCCAAGTCGTGCAGCGAGGATATCAAGAAGCTGTGCCCCGACGCCAAGCCCGGCACCCGCGAAGCGCGCATGTGCCTGTTTCAGAACCGTGACGCGCTGAGTGCCGACTGCTCCAAGGCCATGTCGCAGATGCGCCGCGGTGCGGGCGCCGGCGGACGCCGCGGCGGTGGCGGCGGTGGCGGCGCCCCGTGACCCTCACGCCATCTGAACAGACCCCCGGAGGCGCCGCGCCGCATACCGGCGCCAACCCATCCGCGCCTTTCATCCAGCGGCCGGTGGCGACATCGCTGCTGATGATCGCCATCCTGCTGGTGGGCATGTTCGGCTACAAGTTCCTGCCGCTTTCGGCGCTGCCGGAAGTGGATTATCCCACCATCCAGGTGCAGACCTTCCTGCCCGGCGCCAGCCCCGAAGTGATGACCACCTCGGTCACCGCGCCGCTGGAAAAGCAGTTCGGCCAGATGCCGGGCCTGAAGGAAATGTCGTCGGTCTCCGCCGCCGGCTCGTCCGTGATCACCCTGCAGTTCGACCTGTCGCTCAATCTGGACATCGCCGAACAGGAAGTGCAGGCGGCGATCAATGCAGGCTCGAACCTGCTGCCCCAGACCCTTCCCGCGCCGCCGGTCTATGCCAAGGTCAATCCCGCCGACGCGCCGGTGATCACGCTGGCGGTGTCGTCCGCCAGCCTGCCCATCACCACCGTGGAAGACCTGGCCGATACCCGCATCGCCCAGAAGATCTCGCAGCTGTCGGGCGTGGGCCTGGTGTCGATCTCCGGCGGTCAGCGTCCCGCCGTGCGCGTGCAGGCCAACCTGCAGAAACTGGCGGCGCTGGGGCTGAACATCGACGACCTGCGCACCACCATTGCCAACGCCAATTCCAATTCGCCCAAGGGCAGCTTTGACGGCGCCGCCCAGAGCTACACCATCAACGCCAACGACCAGATCCAGACGGCGGAGGGCTACAAGGATATCGTCGTCGCCTACAAGAATGGCGCGCCGGTCTTCCTGTCGGACGTCGCCAATGTGGTGCAGGGCGCACAGAACACCAAGCTGTCGAGCTGGGCGGGCAAGAAGCCGGCCGTGCTGATCAATGTCCAGCGCCAGCCCGGCGCCAACGTCATCGCGGTGGTGGATTCGATCAAGGAATTGCTGCCCCAGATCAAGGCCGGCCTGCCGGCCTCGGTCGATGTGCAGACCCTCACCGACCGCACCGAGACCATCCGCGCCAGCGTCGATGACGTGGAGTTCGAACTGGTCCTGGCCGTGATGCTGGTGGTGCTGGTGATCTATGTCTTCCTGCGCAGCCTGCCCGCCACCTTCATCCCCTCGCTGTCGGTGCCGCTGTCGATTGTGGGCACCTTCGCGGTGATGTACCTGCTGGGCTATTCGCTCAACAACCTGTCGCTGATGGCGCTGACCATTTCCGCCGGCTTCGTGGTCGATGACGCCATCGTGATGATCGAGAACATCACCCGCTATATTGAAGCGGGGGAGACGCCCTACAACGCCGCCATGAAGGGCGCCGGCGAAATCGGCTTCACCATCGTGTCGCTGACCGTGTCGCTGATCGCCGTCCTGATCCCGCTGCTGTTCATGCAGGAAGTGGTGGGGCGACTGTTCCGCGAATTCGCCGTCACCCTGTCGGTCACCATCCTGATCTCGGCGGTGGTGTCGCTAACCCTGGTGCCGATGCTGTGCGCCAAGCTGCTGCGCAGCCATGACGTGGACGAAAAGCGCGAGAACAGCTTCCAGAAGCGCACCGAGGCCTATTACGAAAAGCTGGTCGGCGGTTATGACCGCTGGCTGATCTGGGTGCTGCGGCACCAGAAGCTCACCTTGCTGGTGGCGGTGGGTACACTGGTGCTGACGGTGCTGATGTATGTCGCCATTCCCAAGGGCTTCTTCCCGCTGCAGGATACCGGCTTCGTCCAGGCCATCACCGAGGCCGGCCCCACCGTGTCCTTTGACGCCATGGCGGCGCGCCAGCAGCAGCTGGCCGGCAAGATTCTGGCCGATCCCGATGTCGCCAGCCTGTCCAGCTTCATCGGCGTGGACGGCACCAACAACACGCTGAACAGCGGCCGCTTCCTTATCAACCTCAAGCCCAAGAACCAGCGCGACGGCGTCCAGGACGTCATGGACCGCCTGGCCCAAGACGCCCATAGCGTGCCGGGCATCACCTTCTATCTCCAGCCGGTGCAGGACCTCACCATCGACTCGGTGGTGAGCCGCGCCCAGTACCAGTTCGTGCTGCAGGCGGCGACCAGCGCCGGCCTGAACCAGTTCGTGCCCAAGCTGCTGGCCGAGCTGGGCAAGGTGAAGGCGATCCGCAATGTCTCCACCTCGTTCCTCGACAAGGGGCTGACCGCCTATCTGAATGTGGACCGCGATACCGCAGCGCGCTTCGGCGTCACGGCGGCGACCATCGACAATGCGCTGTATGACAGCTTCGGCCAGCGCATCATCTCCACCATCTTCACCCAGTCCAACCAGTATCGCGTCATCCTGGAGGCCGATCCCAGCCTGCAGGATTCGGTGGCGTCGATGAACGACATCTACCTGCCGACCTCGGGCGGCGGCCAGGTGCCGCTGGCCGCCATCGCCAAGGTGGAGCAGCGCCAGAGCTCGCTGCAGATCGACCATCTGTCGCAATTCCCCTCCGCCAGCTTCTCTTTCGATTTGGCGCCCGGCTATTCGCTGGGTTCGGCCGTCAACGCCATCACCCAGGCGCAGAAGGGTGCCGGCATGCCGGGCGGCATCACCTCGCAGTTCGAAGGTTCGGCCTTGTCGTTCCAGTCGGCTTTGTCGAACGAAGTGCTGCTGATCTTCGCCGCCATCGTCACCGTCTATATCGTGCTGGGCGTGCTGTATGAGAGCTTCATCCATCCCGTCACCATCCTCTCCACCTTGCCGTCGGCGGGCGTGGGCGCTCTGCTGTTCCTGATCCTGACCGGGCATGACCTCAACATCGTCTCCATCATCGGCATCATCCTGCTGATCGGCATCGTCAAGAAGAACGCCATCATGATGATCGACTTCGCGCTGGAAGCGGAGCGCAATGAAGGCAAGTCGCCCGAGGAAGCCATCCACCAGGCGGCGCTGCTGCGCTTCCGCCCCATCCTGATGACCACGGTGGCGGCCCTGTTCGGCGCGCTCCCCTTGGCCTTCGGTTCGGGCATGGGCTCTGAATTGCGCCACCCCCTGGGCATCTCGATCTGCGGCGGCCTCCTGGTCAGCCAGCTGCTCACCCTTTTCACCACCCCCGTCATCTATGTCTATTTCGACAGAGCGGGCCGCGACATCCGCGAATGGCGCGCGCGCCGCCGCGGAGTCGCCGCGCCGGAGCCGGCGGAATGAATATCGCCGCGCTCTTCATCCGCCGCCGCATCGCCACGACTCTCCTGGCGCTGGGGCTGGGACTGGCTGGGGCGTGCGCCTATTTCCTGCTGCCGGTTTCGCCCTATCCCAATATCGACATCCCGACCATCTCGATCAGCGCCAGCATGCCCGGCGCCTCGCCGGAAACCATGGCTTCAAGTGTGGCGACGCCGCTGGAACGCCACCTCGGCGCCATCGCCGACGTCACCGAGATGACGTCGCGCAGCAACGTCAATTCCACCCAGATCGTGATGCAGTTCGACATCAACCGCGACATTGACGGCGCGGCGCGCGACGTCCAGGCGGCGATCAATGCCAGCCGCGCCGACCTGCCTACGGCGCTGCGCTCCAACCCCACCTACCGCAAGTTCAATCCCGCCGATCAGCCCATCCTGATCCTGGCGATGACGTCCAGGACCCTGACGCCGGGCCAGATCTACGACCAGGCCTCCAACATCATCCAGCAGAAGCTGTCGCAGATCTCCGGGGTGGGCGACGTCTCGCTCAACGGCGCCTCGCTGCCGGCCATCCGCATCGAGCTCAATCCGCGGGCGCTCTACAAATATGGCATCGGGCTGGAGGATGTGCGCGCCGCCGTCAGCGCCGCCAACGCCAACAGCCCCAAGGGCGACATCCAGCAGAAGGGCCAGACCTTCCAGGTCTATGCCAATGACACCGCCAGCCTGGCCAAGGACTACCAGACCCTGATCGTGGCGTATCGCAACGGCTCGGCCGTTCGGCTGCAGGATGTGGCCGAGGTGGTGGACGGGGTGGAGAATGTCCGCAACCTGGGCACCTTCAACGGCCAGCCCGCCATCCTGGTGCAGATCACCAAGCAGCCCGGCGCCAATGTCATCGAGGTGGTGGATTCGATCCAGGCCCAGATGGAAGAACTGAAAAAGGCGCTGCCGGTCTCCGTCGATTTGAGCACCCTGGTCGACACCACCACTTCCATCCGCAACGCCGTGCATGACGTGGAGATGACGCTGATCCTCTCCACCATCCTGGTGATCGTGGTGGTGTTCCTGTTCCTGCGGAACTTCAAGGCGACGCTGGTGCCCACCATCTGCGTGCCGCTGTCACTGCTGGGCACGTTCGGCGTGATGTACCTGCTGGGCTTCAGCCTGAACAATTTCTCGCTGATGGCGCTGATCGTCTCGACCGGCTTCGTGGTCGATAACACCATCGTGGTGCTGGAGAATGTCACGCGGCACCTGGAAAATGGCGAGGACCGCATGAGCGCCGCCATCAAGGGCGCCAGCGAGGTGACTTTCACGGTCATCTCCATGTCGATCTCGCTGGTGGCGGTGTTCCTGCCGGTGCTGCTGATCGGCGGCCTGGTGGGGCGCATCTTCCACGAATTCGCCGTTACCCTGACGGTCGCCATCCTGCTGTCGCTGGTCATTTCACTGACCGTGACGCCCATGATGTGCGCCTATATGGACTTCACGGTGGCCGACGACGAAAACGCCTTCATGCGCTGGTCGCGCCGCATGCTGGAGCGGATGACCGAATTCTATCGCAAGACCCTGGTATGGTCGCTGGACAATCCCCGCACCATCATGATGACGGTGCTGGTGGCGGTGGTGCTGAACTTCTACCTGATCGGCATCGTGCCCAAGGGCTTCTTTCCGGATGTCGACAATGGCATGATCCAGGGCGGCATCCGCGGCGACCAGTCGATCTCGTTCCAGTCGATGCAGAAGAAGTTCAAGCAGTTCATCGACATCATCAAGACGGATCCCGCCGTGGCCACCGTGGGCGGCTTTGCCGGCGGCCAGGCCACCAACCAGGGCAATGTCTTCGTCACCCTCAAGCCGCTGCGCACGCGCGGCCTTTCCACCGAACAGGTGATCGACCGCATGCGGCCCAAGCTGGAAAGCGTGTCCGGCGCACGGCTGTTCCTGCAGTCGGGCGGCGGCATCCGCGCCGGCGGGCGCCAGGGCAACGGCAATTACCAGTATACCATCCAGGCCGACACCCTGGACGACCTCAACGAGTGGCTGCCCAAGATCACCGCCGCGCTGCAGGACGTGCCGGAGCTGGAAGACGTCAATTCCGACCAGCAGGACAAGGGCCTTCAGGTCGACCTGAAAGTGGACCGCAAGAGCGCGGCGCGGCTGGGCCTGAACATGGCCCAGATCAACAACGCCTTGTATGACGCCTTCGGCCAGCGCCAGGTCTCCACCATCTACAAGGACAAGAACCAGTATCATGTGGTGATGGAGGTGGCGCCGGCCTTCTGGCAGAACCCCGACACCCTGCGCGATGTCTATGTCTCCACCACCGGCGGCAGTGTCAGCGGCACCCAGTCCAGCGCCGCGGCGGGCGGCGCCTTCGTGGTCGCCAACACCTCCTCCAGTGCCAGCGCGGGCGGGGCTGCGGGGGGTACCAGCTCCACGCCGGGCGGGGCCGCCTCCGGTCAATCGTCGGACTCATCGTCTTCGGCAGCCGATGCGGCGGCCGCAGCGGTGCGCAACCAGCAGCTCAACAGCCTGACCAACAGCGCGCGCGGCGCGTCCTCGACCGGCGCATCAGTCTCCACAAGTGTTTCCACCATGGTGCCGCTGTCGGCCTTCGCCAGCTATGTCCCCGGCACCACGCCCCTGGCGGTGAACCACCAGGGCCCGTTCGTCGCCACCACCTTCTCGTTCAACCTGCCGCAGGGCCAGTCGATGGACGGCGCCATCGCCGCCATCCAGAAAACCATGGCCAAGATCAATGTGCCGATCTCCATCCATGGCGAGTCGGCGGGCACCGCACAGGTTTTCCAGAAGTCGTTCCAGAACATGCCGTTCCTGCTGCTGGCGGCGGTCCTGACCATCTACATCACGCTGGGCGTGCTGTATGAAAGCCTGATCCATCCCGTCACCATCCTCTCCACTTTGCCGTCCGCCGGCGTGGGCGCGGTGCTGGCGCTGCTGCTGTTCCGCGCCGAGCTCGACCTGATCGCGGTGATCGGCATCATCCTGCTCATCGGCATCGTCAAGAAGAACGCGATCATCATGATCGACTTCGCCATCGACCTGGAGCGGCGCGAGGGCCTGTCGTCGCGCGACGCCATCTTCAAGGCGTGCCTGCTGCGCTTTCGTCCCATCATGATGACCACCACCGGCGCCATCCTGGGCGCGCTGCCGCTGGCCATCGGCATGGGCGAGGGTTCGGAATTGCGCCAGCCCCTGGGCATCTCGGTGGTGGGCGGGCTGTTCCTCAGCCAGATCCTGACGCTCTACACCACGCCGGTGGTGTTCCTGTACATGGACCGCTTCGCCAACTGGACGAGCGGGTTCTGGAACAAGTGGTATGACGGCCTGATGGGCGGAAAGCCGGAAGATCACAAGCCGCCCGCCCATCCCGTACCGGCGGAATAGGCAAGAAAAAGCCGCGCAGCCTTTCGGCGCGCGGCTTTCACGAAATTTCAGATCCTACAGGTTCGGCAGGTCGTCGCTGCCGGACTTGCCTTCGTTGATCTTGGCGTTGCGGCTCTGGCGATAGAGGTTGCGGGTGGTGGCGTAGAAGTCGATCGACGACCGCTCGATGGTGTCCACCGCATCCAGTTGCGAGGTACGGCTATCCAGCACGCCCACGCCGAAACGCACCACCATCCAGGTGTCCGAACCGTGGAAGGTGACATAGGTCAGGGGGTCGAAAGCGATGTCGATGCCTTGGCCCAGCAGGTCGCGGGGCGGCTTGGGACCGGCGAAGGGCAGCACCAGATAGGAGCCTTCGAACACGCCGCCCTTGCCCAGGGTGATGCCCGCATCATTGTCGTGATAGGGAATGCCGATCTTGCTGGCAACGTCGATCAGGCCGCCGATGCCGACGGTGGTGTTGACGACGATGCGGCCGAGCGTGTCGCCGGCCTTGGGGCCATCGCCCTGCAGCACGTCATTGGCCAGGATTACCGGCGAATTCAGGTTGGTGAGGAAATTGTGGACGCCGTCGCGGGCGAATTCCGGCACCACGGCGCGGTAGCCCTTGGCGATGGGACGGGCCACCACATGATCCATCTTGACGTCGAAATCGAAGATGTCTCGGTTGGTCTTTTCCCAGGGATCGTTCTGGGCGACGGATTCGGGTGAGGGTGTGCTGCAGGCGCCGAGCGCCAAGGTCAGTACGACCGCCGAGACTGCGGAAAAAGAGATTTTCATGCCCCTACCAATACCCATATCAAAATAATTTAGCGTTACGCTTGAGTCCGATAACGCTGAATATCGGGATTAGTGCCTGAAGCTACAAGGGGCAACCCCCGATCGGGGGTACCCATCCACCGCTTGTCAGGCCTACAGCCCGTGGCGATTTTGCTACAGCGGGCGGATTCCCACAAGCGGCGCCGGCGATTCTTTGCAGTCGGCCGGGGCCGGGTCACAGGCCCGGGGACGCCTATCTTCGTGGTCCAGCAACGGTTTTCCGGTTTCTTCGTCCATCACCAATGGCGGGGCCTGGAGCGTCGCCACCCCAAAGCCCAACGCCGTGACACCCTGGCCGAGAAAACAGGCGCGCATCCTTCTTGTCCTTTTTGCCGCAGACAGAAAACCGGCGGCGGGGACAATGGCTCCCGATTTTGCGGAAATTTTCAGGTGCGGTAGCGGACGTCCCGTCCTGGCACGCTGTAGAGCGCCGCCGCCATCGCCGACAAATCAAGGAAGGCCAGGTAGCGATAGTCGCAGGCGATTGAGATGATCACAAATGTCATGGCGAACAGCAGTGCGCCGGCCAACAGTCCCGCCACCGCCAGGTCGGCCGGCGCGCGCCGGCGCAGCAGCCGGACCATCAGCACCAGCGCCAGCACGCCCCAGAACAGGTGCGAATAGACCGGCGTGGCGAAGAAGGCCCGCGCATAAATGGACAGGATTTTATCCTGGGGCCGGATGCCGGCTTTGAGTCCCAGCCGGGC
>JAQGLO010000132.1 GCA_028292825.1 Alphaproteobacteria bacterium
GCTGCTGGTGGTAATAGTCCGGATCGCAGGTGGCGAATTCGCGGCTCCAGTCGATCGACAGTCCCAGCAGCTTCAGCTCGGCCTTCATCGCCGCGATGTTTTCATGGGTCCAGTCGCGCGGATCGACACCCTTGTCGCGCGCCGCATTTTCCGCCGGCAGGCCGAAGGCGTCCCAGCCCATCGGATGCAGCACATTGAAACCCTGGGCGCGGCGGAAACGGGCGATCACGTCACCCATGGTGTAGTTGCGCGCATGGCCCATATGGATGCGCCCCGACGGATAGGGGAACATCTCCAGCACATAGGCCTTGGGCTTGTCGGAATGTGCCGGTGTCGCGAACAGAGCGCGAGCGTCCCATTCCTGCTGCCAGTGGCGTTCGGATTCCTTGGCGTTGTAACGCGCCATGTGCGGGACCTTAGCTGCTGCCGAGACTGGCCAGGCGCAGCTCGCGGGCGCGGGTCAGGATGGAATCTTCCAGCTTGTGCGCCGTGTCCGGGCTGGGCGTGGCATCGGCCCAGACAGAGCCGGTGCGGGTCTGGCGGAACACCACGACCTTCAGGCCGTCGGCGCGCAAGGTGCGGTCCATGATGTAGACGGTCACTTTCAGCCGTTCATCCGGGCTGGTGGGGGCGACATACCATTCGGAGATGATGACGCCGCCGAACGGATCGGCCGAGGTCAGCGGCAGGAAGGATAGCGTGTCGAGCGAGGCATGCCAGAGGTAGGAATTGACCCCCAGGGTCAGGCGGGTCGAACCCGAGGCGATGGAGGTGCCGGTGTCTGCCTCGCGCGAGCCGTCATTGGAGGAGCCGCAGCCGGCCAGGCCCGTTGTCAGGACCAGCGCACAGAACAAAGCGGGCAGAACTCGCATGGGGCGTCTTTTCCTTTGGAAGAGCGAAGGCGTCGCCGCCAAGGCCGTAGGGCGCTTATAGCGGCGGGGGGGCTGGCGCGCAACGGCGGCAAGCTTGTGTGTCCGCCGCCAGTTTGGCTTATGCTGGAAGGACTTAAGGGCCCTTCCATTGCCACTTCGTAAGATTGCATCCCTGATCTTTCTGGTCCTGCTGCCAGGAAGCCGCGCTTGGGCCGATGGCTTGAGCCTGGCTCCTCAGTCCTGGCCGGTCGGAAGTGCCGAACTGCGGCTGGCAGCGGATGCCGGCGGGGCGCTGTCCGGGCCCCACCAGCCGGGGTTGGACGGGGCACAGGTCAGCGGCGACCTGCGGCTGAAGCCGGAACTGCGGCGCGACTATGACAGCGGGCTGTCGCTGGGGCTGGCCGGGACCTTCACGGCGGCGGATCCCTTGTCGCGCGGGCGCTATGACGGCGACGCGATCGAGCGGCTGGCGGCCGAAGCACGGACCGGGCTGGGCAAGGTCGAGATCGGCCTGACGGATGGCGCGGGCTACGACCTGGCGGTGACCGGCCCCAAGGTCGATGCCGGCGTGTCGCTGGAGGACCCGCGCACCAGCTTTTTCCGCGATCCCGGCACCGGCCGCGCCGTGAACACGCTGTTCGCCCTGCGCACGGCGGTGGGAGCGTCCAGCAATTATGCCAAGCTTGTTTACACCAGCCCGTCGCTGTTCGGGGCGCAGCTGGCCCTGTCCTTCACGCCCAGCGAAGGCAAGCAGCTGCCGTTCCTGAACGCGGGACCCCAGGTACCGGGACGGCAGGCAGATTTCTGGGAAGCCGCTCTGAAATACGAGACCGATGTGGGTCCGGTATCGCTGTCGGCTTATGGCGCCTTTGCCGAAGGCCGCGCCGAGCACAAGCTGCCAGGGCAGGAAGGCGTCAGCGACCTGGGCGCCGGCCTGCGCGCCGACTATCCGGTGAATGACGCCATCACCGTCTCGCTGGGTGGTTCGTTCCGGCAGAGCAATGCCTATGCCTTTGACGTCAACCAGGCCTGGCAGGCGGCGACCACGCGGGCGGCGCATGTCTCGGCAGCGGTGACGGACGGCGACTGGATCGCAGGGTTGGAATATGGAAGCGGCGCTGCCGGCGCGGTGGCGGGCCTGCCGCGTCTCGGTTTGAACGGCGCGCAGGTATCACTGGGCTATCGCGTTTCATCCAGCATTGATGTCAGCGGTGGCTGGCAGCGGCAGAGCTATGCACGCAGCAATGGCGCATTCTTCAATGGCCTGCCGCAGTTGAAGATGGATGCGATTTATCTGCATCTCAATCTTCACACGTCAGAGCAATGACGAAATCGCGGCGATGCCGCTGAAGGCGGGTGCGATCCGTGCGGCGTTGCGCGCCGTGACCCCGCCCAGGGCATAGACGGGCACCGGCGCGGCCGCCGCGATGAAGGCGGCGCGCGCGGGTGTGAGCGGCACGGCGCCCTTGTGGCTGCCGGTGGGAAAGACAGGCGACAGGAAGACCGCATCCAGCGCCTGCGCCCGCATCAGCGCGCGCAGGGAATGGGCCGAGGATGTGATGATCCAGTGGGGATATCGGCAACGCCAGTGCAGCGCCTCGCGCATGCGTGCTTCGGGCAGATGCAGTCCGACACCGATATCGGCCGCAAGCACAGGGTCATCGGCGATCAGCAGGGGCGCGATCCCGACCAGCGCTTCCGCCAGTACCGCGCGCGTGCCGGCATTGCGCGCCCGCACCACCACCAGGCTGCCATGCGGCAGGCGGCGCGCCGCGCCGGCCCAGTCGGCGTCGCGGTCGTCGGTCATCAGCACCAGCGGCATCTCGGCGTTGAGTCTGGCCTGGTGATTGAATAGGTTCGCGGCCATGAGCATTCCGGAAAATCTGACCGACATACTGGCGCGCATCGCTGTGGCGCGAAAGGCGGCAATCGCACCCGCGCCATCGACCAAGCTGGTGGCGGTGTCCAAGACCGTGGCCGAGGACGGCATTCGCGAAGCGCTGGCGGGCGGCCAGCGCCTGTTCGGCGAAAACCGGGTACAGGAGGCGCAGGCCAAGTTTCCGCAACTGAAAACCGATTATCCCGACCTGGAACTGCATCTCATCGGGCCGCTGCAGTCCAACAAGGTGAAAGAGGCGGTGGCGCTGTTTGACGTGATCCAGACCCTGGACCGGGTGAAGCTGGCCGATGCGCTGGCAGCGGAACGCGACAAGTCCGGCAAGTGCCCGCGTCTGCTCGTGCAGGTCAATACCGGCGAGGAACCGCAGAAGGCGGGTGTGCTGCCGCGCGAAACCGCGGACCTGGTTGCCTATGCGCGCAAGCTGGATTTGCCGGTGCAAGGCCTGATGTGCATTCCGCCCGCCGAAGACGATGCCGCGCCCCATTTCGCGTTGCTGTTGAAGCTGGCGCGCGAACAGGGGCTGGAAAATCTCAGCATGGGGATGAGCGGGGATTTCGAACTGGCGGTGAAATTCGGCGCCAGCCATGTGCGGGTGGGCAGCGCGATTTTTGGCGCGCGAGATTACGCCACCACGACCTGATCGCCCGGCGTCAACTGTTTCAATGCCGACAGCGCATCGGCCAGGGTCAGCGCCACGCAGCCGGCAGTGGGCGCGAAGTCGGGGCGCGCCAGGTGCAGGAAAATTGCGCTGCCCTTGCCCTGGACCACTGGCGCATCATTGTAGCCCAGCACCGCCACCAGGTCGTAGAGATGGTCGAAGCGCCACAGCTCTTCATGGCTGGCGGCATAGGGCAATTTCACAAGCTGGTTGTAGTGCGGGTCGCCGGGCGCGTCGCACCAGCCGTCATTGGGCTCGAGCGCGCGCAGCGGCAGAATGGTTTGCGGCTTCTCGATCCGGTCGGGCCGCCACAGCAACTGCCGGAACGGCCAGGCGCCGCGCGGCGTGATGCCGTCGCCTTCACCGCCCTTGACGGCGATGCCGCCCTTGCCGACGGCGCAGCGGCGCTTGCCCGCACCCCAGTCCAGCCAGGTGCCGCCGTCCTCGGCGGTGACGATCAGATTCATGAAAGGACTATAGCCTAGTTCAGGCGGGCGACCACGGGTGCGGTGGCGCGGCGATAGGCATAGAGCGCACGGCTGGCGGTGTCGCCGTCCACGCCCTTGATGCTCAATGCGCTGGTCAGGGCAGCCAGCTCGCGGCTGTCCGGCAGGGCGGAAGCCATGTCGATGGAGGGATTGGGAAGGCTGGGCATCTGCGCCGAAGGCAGCGCCGTGTTGGCGGCGATCTGCTGCGCCTTGACCTTGGTGCTGGCGATGGCGGTATCGGCGCCTGGCTTCAGCCAGGCCAGCATCGTGTCTTCCACGCTCTTGCCGGTGACCTGCTCGAAGGCGACATCGGCGATGGATGTCGCTGCGCCCCACAACCCGCCATACAAGGCATCGCCCGCGATCTTTTCCAAAGGTCCGATATGTTCGCCGGTGGCGGCGCGATAGAGGGTGCCCACCACCGGCAGATGCTGCAGCGGATTCACGACGTCGAGCAGGCGATGGAAAAAATCTTCACCGCCCGCGGTTCCCGCGTCTGCGCTTTGCGTCGCGGTGGCCGCCGGGCTTGTGACCGGCATGGGCCCCATATGCTTCTGCGAGGGGTCGAATGCGAACATTCCAAAGACAACGCAAGGCGCGGGCCAGAATTTTTTGGCGCTATTGCTGGAATTTCACAATGCGGCAGGCGGCAAGGGACCGGCAAGATTTGCCGCTTCACGCCTTGGCGCGCTAAACTTGGCTTCCCCAAACTTGCGAGCCTCATGCCGTCTCCCCTGCGTATTCTTCTGGCCGAAAGCGACGATGTGCTGCGCGCCTCCCTGGCCGAACAGCTGCAGCATGAAGGCTATGAAGTGCTGGGCGCGCGCAGCGCCGAGGATGCCGGCGCGGCGGCCGGCCAGTTCGCCTTTGCCATTATCGGGCTGGACGAGGCGGAAAGCGTCGCGAACCGGCTGCGCGCCGCCGGGCTGTCCTGCCCTGCCTTGCTGATCACCGACGGCGAAGTGGCGGGGTTCGAGACCGTGGCGCGGCCTTTCCGTTTTTCCGCGCTGCTGGCGCGGCTGCATGCGCTGTCCACCCACCATGCCGCCGCCAGCGACCGCGCGGTACGGATCGGGCCTTATACCTTCCATCCCAGCGCCAAGATGCTGCAGGCCGACGACCGCAAGGTGCGGCTGACGGAGAAGGAAACCAATATCCTGAAGTTCCTTCACGCCAATGCCGGCACCGTGCCGCGCGATATCCTGCTGCATGAGGTATGGGGCTATGGCCCCGCCGTCGCCACCCATACCCTGGAAACCCACATCTACCGCCTGCGCAAGAAGATCGAGCAGGATCCGGCCAAGGCCCAGATTCTGCTGACAGAGGGCGGCGGATACCGGCTTTCGGCCTAGCGGCTCCCTCCCCCGCGCGCGCCAGCGCGCTCAAATAGGGGGAGGTGCCTGTAGCTGGCCCTTGGGCCAGCGAAAGGCGGAGGGGGCCACTTGTTTAACGCCCGTTAACTATCACGGCCTAGAACAGCGGCATGGGAAAGCCCCCGCCCAAAATCGTCCGCCCCCCAACACGCTCAACTGGCGCGCCAAAGCGGCGCGGGCCCAACACCACTTCGCGGCCGGCCACGGCGCATGCCGACTCTGCCCCGCCCCCTCCCCCCAAGCGCCGCGCCACCTGGCCCTATGTTCTGATGATGCTGGGCGCCTGGGGGCTGATCTTCGGCGGATTGTTCTTCTCGCATTTCCTCTCCAGCCTGCCGGACGTGCGCAACCTGATGGTCACTGGCCCGTCGCAGGACATCACCATCCTGGACGATCGCGGCCGCAGCATCGCCCGGCGCGGCCTGACCCAAGGCGCCATGGTGCGCGCCGAAGACCTGCCCGATTTCGTCTCCAACGCCTTCATCGCGATCGAGGACCGGCGCTTCCGCCATCACCTGGGCATCGATCCCATCGGCCTGGGCCGCGCCGCCTTCCAGAACATGTCGGCGGGCCATGTGGTGCAGGGCGGCTCGACCTTGACGCAACAGCTGGCCAAGAACCTGTTCCTCAGCCCCAGCCGCACCTTCGACCGCAAGATCCAGGAAGCCATGCTGGCGCTGTATCTGGAGTCGCGCTACTCCAAGAACCAGCTGCTGACCCTGTATCTCAACCGCGTCTATTTCGGCGCCGGCGTGTACGGCATCGAGGCTGCGGCGCAGAAATTCTTCGGCAAGCACGCCAGCGAACTGGGCCTCACCGAAGCTGCCATGATTGCGGGCTCGGTCAAGGCGCCCGCCCGCTACAATCCGGTCGCCGATGTCGATGCCAGCCTGGCGCGCGCCCAGATCGTGCTGCGCGCCATGCAGGATGCCGGCTTCCTGGACGACAATACCCGCGCCATGGCGCAGGCGACGCGGCCGCGCATCATGCGCGCCAGCGGTACGCCCGGCGCGGGCTGGTTCGCCGACTGGATCGTGGCGCGGCTGAACGATACCATCGGTACCACGGCCGAACCTGTCATCGTGGAAACCAGCTTCGACCTGGACACCCAGATGCAAGCCGAACGTGCCGTGGCCGCGGGCCTGGGGGCGGACGGCGAGAAGTTGAATGCCGGACAGGCCGCCCTGGTCGCCATGACGCCGGACGGCGCGGTCAGGGCCATGGTGGGCGGACGCGAATATGCCGGCTCGACCTTCAATCGCGCCACCGACGCGGTGCGCCAGCCGGGCAGCGCCTTCAAGCCCTTTGTCTACCTGACCGCGCTGGAGCACGGCCACACCCTGGACGAAACCGTGAATGACGGACCGGTGGATATCCATGGCTGGAAGCCGCAGGACTTTGAAGGTCATTTCAAGGGTGAGATCCCGCTGATCCAGGCCTTCGCGGAATCCTCCAACTCGGTAGCGGCACAGCTGACGGCCGATGTCGGCGCCCGCGCCGTGGCGCAGACGGCGCGGCGCCTGGGCATCGCCTCGCCGCTGATGGAAGTGTCGTCGCTCGCGCTGGGCACGTCGGGCGTGACGCCGCTGGAACTGACCGGCGCCTATGCCGCCTTCGCCAATGGCGGTATCGGCGTGCAGCCTTTCGGAATCCTGCGGATCAAGACCCGCAGCGGCAAGATCCTGTATGAGCGCAAGCCGCCGGGCAGCGATGCGGTGATGAGCGCCAGCGACAATATCCAGATGACCCGGCTGATGACCGAAACCGTCGCCACCGGCACTGGCAAGGCGGCGCGGCTGGCAGACCGCCCGACCGCCGGCAAGACCGGCACCACCCAGGACTTCCATGACGCCTGGTTCGTGGGCTACACCGCCGACCTGGTGTGCGGCGTGTGGATCGGCAATGACAACAATGCGCCGATGGTGAAAGCCACCGGGGGCGGCCTGCCGGCGCGCATCTTCAACGGCTTCATGACCCAGGCGGAACAAAATCTGCCGCCGCGCCCGCTGGTTGGCAGCACCCTGGTCGCCAGCGAGCAGCCGCAGGATCAGGTGACGGCGGTGAATGCGACGGAAGACGACAAACCCAAGAAGCCAGACGCCTTCCAGCGAATCCTGAACGGCCTGTTCGGCGGGACTTAAACTTTTACGCCGTAGCGCTGCAATTCGCGGCCATGCGCTTTCAGCCAGTCCTGCGGCGCGTCGAGGTCGGGAACCATCGTGCGCACATGAGCCCAGAAACGCGGACTGTGGTTCATTTCCTTCAAGTGCGCGATTTCATGCGCCACAACATAATCCAGCACGAAATCCGGCGCGAGAATAAGCCGCCAGGAAAAGGACAGCGAGCGTGTCGAGGAACAGGAGCCCCAGCGGCTGGCGGTATCGCGCACGGTGATGCGCGAGGGCGCCACGCCCAGCTTGGCCGCATGCGTGAGGGCGCGGGTCTCAAAGGTGGCGCGGGCCTCGCGCTTGAGGAAATCCAGCACCCGGCGCGCCACATGCGCCTCGCGGCCGCGCACCCAGATGATATTGTCCGCGCACCAGACCGGCGCAGGCCCGCGTGCGGCGGCGCGAATCTCATGCATCTCGCCGCGCAGCGGCAGCCTGGCGCCCGGCGCCAGCGCCAGGGGGCCCGGCGCCTTGGCCAGCTGGCCCGATATCCAGGCCGTCTCGCCGCGCGCGAAATCCAGCGCATGCGCCACGCCGCGCCGCGAAGGCGCGGTGACGCTGATTTCGCCGGTGGCGGGATTGACCTTGACGATCATGCGGCGGGCGCGGGGATTGAGGCGAACCTTCACTTCCAGCATGCGCCCGTCGATCTTGAGCAGCTCGCGGCGTGCAGGCTGGGGCTTTTTGAAAAACAACACGATGAGGCCTGCTCTCGCACAAAGGATATGCTATCTCTAGCGCGGATCGCGCAGCCACCGGAAGAAATTTCTCCGCAATGATTCGTGATGAACAGATAGCAAG
>JAQGLO010000135.1 GCA_028292825.1 Alphaproteobacteria bacterium
GGATGAAGGGGTCCAGGCCGCCATTCTTGTCCACCGAACGCAGCGCGTTCATCGAGATGCGCAGCTTGTAGCTGTTGCCCAGCAGTTCGCTGGCCAGCGCGATGAGCTGGATGTTCGGGCGGTAGACGCGCTTGGTCTTGTTGTTGGCGTGGCTGACATTGTTGCCAACCAAGGTGCCTTTTCCGGTCAATTCGCAGCGGCGGGACATGGTAATTCTCGCGATTCTTTCAGGATTCCCGGGCTTTTTTGCCGGGAAAGAGCGGGGTTCATAAGCAAACAGGCCGCTTTGGTCAAGCAGAACCATCACAAGCCTGAACAAAGGGCAACTTGGCCCTGCCCTTCAAGCACCAATATAAACAAGGACCTTGTGACCGAACCGAGCCCGGACCGCCATGAAACCCGCTTTTTGCGCCCTGATCCTGCTGGCCACCCCCGCCCTTGCGCCGGCTTGGGCTGCGGGCGGTTCCGGCGCCCAGAGCCAGGCCGTGCCCGCCTCCCAGTTGCAGATGGCCATGACCATCTATGCCGGCGGCATCACGCTGGGGAAAATGGACATGGATGCGGTCCTGCGCGGTGCGGACTATCACGTGGTCTCGCACCTCAATACGTCGGGCGTGGTCAATGCTTTCTGGCAGGCGGAGATCCAGGCAACCGCGTCGGGGAAAGTCGGGGCCAAGGGCCTGTCGCCCGAACTGTATGACAGCTTCGACACCGGCCATGCCGGCAAGAAGCAGGAAGTCTCGCTGACCTATGAAAGCGGCAATTCCCCGAGGCTTTATGCCGATCCGACCTATTCGACAACCGGCTTTGAAGTGAAGCCGGAAGATGCCAGGGCGACGCTCGATCCCCTGAGCGCGGTGATGTTCATCGCCTCGGGCGTGGGCGCCGGCAGCGGCGATCCTTGCGCGCTCACGGCGCCGGTGTTCGATGGCCGCCGCCGCTATGACATCGAGATGACCAAGGCCCGCGACATCGACGTGAAGATGGACAATGGCCTGTACCAGGGCAAAGCCGTGCAGTGCGATATCCGCTATCGCCAGATCGCCGGGTATCGCCCCCGGGTGCTGAAGAGCAACGAGGCCTTCCCCGCCATCCATGCCTGGATCGCCAGCTTCCCCAGCACCGTGACAGGCCGCGACTATACCCTGCCGCTGCGGGTCTGGGCCGACACCAAATATGGGATGATCGCGGTTCTGGCGGATTCCATCCGGGTGGACGGGGCGGCGCCGAAAGGCGTCAAACCGTGATCATCACATTTGTCAGGGTACGGAATAGAGTCGCCGGCCGCAGACAAAGGGCCAAAGATCGCGTCAGATACCAGATATGGTGGTGAACGCCGTTCGAATTCCTGCTAAAGGTATGAGAACAAAGGCAGATATTGAATTGGTTGGTGATTCGGACCGTGTTTGATCCAGTTTCGTTCTAATCCTTAACCTGCCATCCACAGAAGCCTTGTGGGCCGCTGTTGCAGGCCCGCCGCGGAGCCCCAACTCTCTCCTCATGCAAACCACCGGATACCACCCTGCCCCCGCCGCCAAGGTGACGGCGGTCCTGGGGCCCACCAACACCGGCAAGACCCATTTCGCCATCGAACGGATGCTGGCCCACAAGACCGGCATGATCGGCCTGCCGCTGCGTCTCCTGGCGCGCGAGGTCTATGACCGCGTGGTCAAGCTGCGGGGACCGCATGAAGTCGCCCTGATCACGGGCGAAGAGAAGATCGTCCCGAAGAATCCTCGCTTCTATGTCTGCACTGTCGAGGCGATGCCGCTGGACATCGCGGTGGCTTGCCTGGTGATCGACGAGATCCAGCTCTGCGCCGATCCCGAGCGCGGCCATGTCTTCACCGACCGGCTGCTGCATGCGCGCGGCAGCGAAGAGACTTTGCTGCTGGGCAGCGACACCATGCGCGGCGTCATTCAGAAGTTCATTCCCAAAGCCTGGTTCATCAGCCGGGCGCGTTTCTCTGACCTCGCCTATACCGGCGCCAGGAAGCTGACGCGGCTGCCGCGCCGGTCCGCGGTGGTGGGCTTCTCGGCGCAGGAAGTTTACGGCATCGCGGAAATCATTCGCGCCCAGCGCGGCGGCGCCGCGGTGGTGCTGGGGGCGCTCAGCCCGCGCACCCGCAATGCCCAGGTCGAGCTCTATCAAAGCGGCGATGTCGATTTCCTGGTGGCGACCGACGCCATCGGCCTGGGCCTGAACATGGATGTCGACCATGTCGCCTTCGCGGCGCGCGACAAGTTCGACGGCCAGCGCCTGCGCGCCCTGCTGCCACAGGAAATCGGCCAGATCGCCGGCCGGGCCGGCCGCTACATGAATGACGGCACCTTTGGCGTCACCGGCGACTGCGAACCCTTCGAGGATGAACTGGTGCAGCGGGTGGAGACGCACCGCTACGATCCGGTGCGGGTGCTGCAATGGCGCAATTCCGCGCTCGACTTTCGCAGCCTGGCCAGCCTGAACGACAGCCTCGACATGCCGCCGCCGGAGCGCGGCCTGACCCGCGCACGCCCCGCCAGCGATGCGGTGGCCTTGAAGATTCTGTCGGAGGATGACGAGGTCAAGGCGCTGGCCGCGTCACGCAATACCGTCGGGCGGCTGTGGGATGTCTGCCAGTTGCCGGACTTCCGCAAGCTCTCCACCGACGAGCATGTGAAGCTGGTCAAAAATATCTTCCTGTTCCTGTCCGGTGATGGCGTGATCCCCGATGACTGGCTGGGCCGCCAGATCGCGCGCGCCGATGTGACGGAAGGCGATGTCGCCACCTTGTCGGGGCGGCTGGCAATCATCCGCACCTATACCTATGCGGCTCACCGCGCCGGCTGGACGCGCGACGGCGCGCATTGGCAGGGCATAACGCGGGCGGTGGAGGACCGGCTTTCGGATGCATTGCATGTCGCTTTGACCCAACGTTTCATTGATCGGCGCACTTCGGTGCTGATGAAGCATCTGCGCGACGATGAATTCGCGTCACTGGCGCTGGATGAAACCGGCGGTGTTTCCATCGGCGGTGAGGCGATCGGCAAGCTGGATGGTTTCCGCTTCGTGCCGGATCCCCGCGCGATCGGTATCCATGGCCGCACCTTGCGCGCGGCCGCGCTGAAAGGCCTGGAAAGCGAGATCGCCGCGCGCAGCGCCGCGCTGGTGCAGGCCGAAGACAGCGCCATCACCCTGAGCGAGCATGGCAAGCTGTGGTGGGACGGCGCCATCGTGGCGCGGCTGGTGGCGGGACCGACGCCGCTGGCGCCGCAGATCGAGATGCTGGCCGACCCGCATGTGAAGACGGAAGGTTTGCAGGCGCGGCTTCAGGCCTGGATGACGGCGCGCCTTGTCGCGCGGCTGGGGCCGCTGCTGGCGCTGCGTGACGCAGCCGATGCCAAAACCGGAACGGTGGGCGCCCTGCCCGGCGAAGCGCGCGGCATCGCCCATCAGCTGGCGGAGAATTTCGCGGCGCTGGATCGCGCCGTGCTGAAAGAGTCGCTGCCGGAAAAACTGGGGCCGCAGATCCGTGCCTTGCGTCCCTTCGGCGTGTGGTTTGGACGGCGCAATGTCTATCTGCCCAAGCTGCTGCGGCCCGATGCGGCGGCGTTGCTGACATTGCTGTGGGGCGTGTGGACGAAACAGGATGCCCCGCCTGCCCCGCCCGCGCCCGGCCTGACGTCATTCGGCATCGACAAGGACACCGACATCGCGCCGCTGCACGCCGCGGGCTTCGCCGTGTTCGGCGGCCGTGCCATCCGCTTCGACATGCTGGAGCGGCTGGAGGATGAATTGGAAAAAGCGCTTTCCGCCGGCACCGACGCCGAGACGCTGCTGACCCGGATCGTGTCGCTGCTGGGCGCCGGCCTCGACGAGACGCGCGCCGTGCTGACGGCGCTGGGCTGGGCCAGTGTCGAAGTCTCCGGCGCAAAGCCGGTGTGGCGGCGGGCACGGCCCAAGCTGGCGCCCCGCGCTGCGCCCAGGCAAGCGCGCAAGTCGGAACCGCCGCCTGATCCCAACTCGCCATTCGCCGCCCTGGCAGCCCTGAGAGGAAAATGAGCGCGACGCGTATCGACAAATGGCTGTTCCACGCCCGCTTCTACCGCACCCGCACCGCCGCCCAGGCGGCAGCTGCGGCCGGCAAGGTCCGGCTGAATGGCGTGAAGGTGGAAAAACCCGGCCATGCCGTGAAGTGCGGCGATGTCCTCACCCTTGCCGCCGGGCCGGCGGTGGTGGCGGTTCGGGTGCTGGCCGTGGCCGAAAAGCGCGGCCCGGCCACCCAGGCCCGGGCCCTGTATGAGATTGCGGAATAGTTGCGAGGCGTTCGCAGGTTTCCTGCGGCCTCGAACCTCTTGCCTCAAAGGGCGGCGCGTCTTAAGCACAGCCCGTTTTCGCCTGCCTGGAGCGCCTGTCATGACCTATGTCGTCACCGAAGCCTGCATCAAGTGCAAGTTCATGGACTGTGTCGAAGTCTGCCCGGTGGACTGCTTCTACGAAGGCGAGAACATGCTGGTCATCAACCCCGACGAATGCATCGATTGCGGGGTTTGCGAGCCGGAATGCCCGCCCGAAGCCATCAAGGCCGACACCGAATCGGGCCTGGAAAAGTGGCTGTCGGTGAACTCGGAATATTCCCGCTCCTGGCCCAATATCAGCGTCAAGGGCGAGGCCCCGGCCGACGCCAAGGAAATGCAGGGCGTGGAGGACAAGTTCGAGAAGTTCTTCAACCCCGCCCCCGGCACCGGCTCCTGACGCCTGGTTGTATTCAGCCTACGGAACAACCGTCACAAAGGCTTGAATCCGCTGCCCTTTCAGGTGGCGTTAAATTTACTGCGTAATTTCAAGGGGATGGCGCGGTATTTTCTTCCATTTTGGCCGGACCTGTGATAGGGTCTTGTCGTTCAGAAACGTGACGAACGCATGCCATCCGGTTCCCCGCCGGTGGATCACACGGTGTTTTGTCCGCACAGGAAGATATTGATGACCGCCCTCAAGCCCCCGCCCGCGAAGACTCCCGCCGCTGCCCCCGCGCCCGCCGTTGCCAAGAAGGTTCCGGCCAATTCCAACAAGAAGCACGAATTCAAGACCAACGATCACGTGG
>JAQGLO010000167.1 GCA_028292825.1 Alphaproteobacteria bacterium
CCGAACACCTTGCCGATCTTCTCGGTGCCCTTGCTCTGGAACAGGAACAGCCCCACCAGGATGACCAGGGTGATGGGCATGACAAAGGGCTTGAAGGCGTCGGACGCCCCCAGGCCCTCCACCGCCGACAGCACCGAGATGGCGGGGGTCAGCATGCCGTCGCCATAGAACAGCGCCAGTCCCAGCAGGGCCGCGATGCCGATGCCGGTCTTGACGGCGCGGTTGACGGGGGCGCGGTGCGCCAGCGCGGCCAGCGCCATGACGCCGCCTTCGCCGTGATTGTCGGCGCGCATGATGAAGACGACGTATTTGATGGTGACCACCACCACCAGGGCCCAGAAGATCAGCGACAGGGCGCCATAGATGGCGAAGGGGCTGGCATTGTGGCCGCCGGCGGCAAGCGCGGATTCACGCATGGCGTAAAGCGGGCTGGTGCCGATATCGCCGAACACCACGCCCAGCGCCCCCAAAGTGAGCCCCAGGGTGCGCCGCACCGGCACATTCTCGTCGCGTTTCACGTTGGCCCCATCAGATGGTGATCTGCGTGCCCAACTCTACCACGCGATTGGGCGGCAGGTGATAGAAGCGTGCCGGCGACAGCGCCGCACCGGCCATGGTGCGGTACAGCCGGTTGCGCCAGCGGCCCAGTTCGGAGCGCTCGGCCGGCACCAGGGTCTCGCGGCCGATGAAGAAGGTGGCGGTATCGACATCCAGCGCCAGGCCGAAGCGGCGGGCGTCTTCCAGCGCCTGGGGCACGTCGGGGGTTTCGAAGAAGCCGTGATGAATCTTCACGGCATAGAAGCCCTTGCCCAGTTTCTCCACCTCGATGCGCTTGGCGGGGGCGACCAGCGGGGTGTCTTCCACCACCACATTGGCGATCACCACCCGTTCATGCAGCACCTTATTGTGCTTGAGATTGTGCAGCAGCGCCCCGGGCACGATGTCGGTGCGCGAGGACAGGAACACCGCCAGCCCCGCCACGCGGGTGGTGGACTTGTCGGCCCGGTCCAGGAACAGCGACAAGGGCAGGGACTCCTGCCGGACCTTCTCCAGATGCACCCGCCGCCCGCGCCGCCAGGTGTCCATGGCGACAAAGACGCAGAAGGCGATGAACAGCGGCAGCCAGCCGCCTTCGGGAATCTTCAGGCTGTTGGAGATGAAGAAGATGACATCGCTGATGCCCATGCCGCCGAACAGCAGGATCACCAGCCAGGGAAGCCATTTCCACTGTTTCTTGGCGACGATGCCGGCGTTGAAGGTGTCGATCACCATGACGCCCGTCACCGCGATGCCGTAGGCGGCGGTCAGCGCGTCCGACGATTTGAAGATCAGCACGATCAGCACCACGCCGATGCCCAGGAGCGCGTTCATGCGCGGCACGAAGATCTGGCCATAGTCGGTGGCGCTGGTGTGGCGGATTTCCATGCGCGGCAGCTGGCCCAGTTGCACCGCCTGCTGGGTCATGGAGAAAACGCCGGTGATGACCGCCTGCGAGGCGATGATGGCGGCCAGGGTCGCCAGGATCACCATGGGCATATGCGCCCAATGCGGGATCACCGAGAAGAAGGCGATATGGGCATCTTCAGGATGGCGCAGCAGCGCCGCGCCCTGGCCGAAATAGTTCAGCATCAGGGCGGGCAGCGCCAGGAACAGCCAGGCATATTGAATGGGCCGGCGGCCGAAATGGCCCATGTCGGCATAGAGCGCTTCGCAGCCCGTCACCGCCAGCACCACGGCACCCAGCGACACGAACGCCACCCAGGGCGCATGCAGGAACATCTGCAGCGCATACCAGGGATTGACCGCCATCAGGATGCCGGGATTGCCGAGCAGCGACACGGCGCCGAAATACGCCAGGGCGAAGAACCACAGCAGCATGACGGGCCCGAACAGCCGGCCGATCTTGTGGGTGCCGCGATCCTGGATCACGAACAGCAGCACCAGGATGGCCAGCGACAGTGGCACCACAAGCGGCGCGAAATGTGGCGCCTCCACCGTGACGCCTTCGACGGCCGACAGCACGGTGACGGCCGGCGTCAGCATGCCGTCGCCGAAGAACAGCGCCAGCCCGACGGTGGCGCCGATGCCGATGGTGGCCTTGATCCGGCGCGTCATGCCGGGCGAGCGATGCGCCAGCGCGGCCAAAGCGAGGGTGCCGCCTTCGCCGTTATTGTCGGCGCGCATGATGATCAGCACATACTTGACCGTCACCACCAGGATTAGCGCCCAGAAGATCATGGAGAGCGAGCCCATCACCGCGACATGGTTGGGCAGGCCGCCTTCGGTGGCCAGCACCGTGGCCTTCAGCGCGTAGAGCGGACTGGTGCCGATGTCGCCGAACACGACGCCCATGGCGCCCAGCATTAGCCCCAGCAGCTTGCGGTCGCCGGCATGGGAATGGCCACCATCCACCAGCGGCGGCGCAGCAGCCAACGGATCGCTGACCGAAGGCAGGGCTTCGCCGAGTTCAGGCTGATTGGGAATCACGGCGTGATGCGGTCTGGCATAAAAGGAAAACGCGGCCCCTGCGCTTAAGTTTTCAAAAGCGTCACGCGAAGGCCGGGACGATAGGCTTTGACGGACAGGGCCGCGAGAGGGGGGAGGCAGATTGGCGCAGATCGAAGGCCAAGCTGCTGGCGCAGCTCGCTTATTCGCCCACCAGCGACACAGTTCCCATGCCGCCCTTGGCACTGGCCACCAGGTCCGAACCGGCGCCGTCCCCGTCATCGGGGCTCGAATCGCGGCTTGAGCCGATGAATCCCTGGACCGGGAACAGCTTTATGCCCCAGCCGCCGGTCTTGATGTTGAACACCCGGACCGTGGACCAGTCATTGGCGTCGCTCACATCCATCACCGGATTGTTCACATAGACGGAGCCGTCATTGAGCCAGTTGGCGTGATCGACGCGGATCTCGCGCGCCGACACCAGGGTGCGCACCACCGCGACATGGCCGTGATCGCCATGGGCATAGTCATGCAGCACCATCACCGCGCCGACCGCGGGCGCCGAGCCGCGGGGATATTTGCCGTCCGCCTTGTCCCACCAGGTGTTGGCGTCGCCGAAAATCTTGATCTTCGAATGCTCGCGGGCATAAGGCACGCATTGCAGCGGCTTGCCGGGCCCGGCTTCGACCAGGCTTTTGCCGTGCTTGGCGGGCATCTCGCCATAGTCCATGGGCGCGCTGGCGCAGCCCGCAAGGACCAGAGCCAACGCCGCAGATGCGATCAGTTTTGCGATTGTGTGCATGCCATACCCCGCGCCCGATCCAAGCGTAGGACGGCGCGGCCAAAAGCGAGGTTAGGCAGAAGCATCGCCTTTTAAGAATTAAGAAGCGGTGAATTTTCTTAACCCGGCGCTAAGGATTGATACGCACCAGAGTTCCGCGCGGAACTATTCGCCTGAGGCAATGCGCTGCGGCCGGGGGCGCGGGGCGATGGCGCCCATGGCGCCGATGGAAACCAGTCCGGACACCGCGAAGAAGAAGAACAGCGCCGCCCAGTTGCTTTGCGCAAAGGCGAGGGTGGCGACGAAGACGCCGGCCACAAGCTCGGGTATGCCGCGCCAGCCGCCCTTCTGGATTTCGCCGGGACGGATGGTGCGCACGAAATCCATGCGGTTGGAGAAGAAGGCTTCCAGGGTGGCGCGGGTGTTGGCCAGGATCAGGCCGGAGGGAAACACCACCGCCAGCAGCAAACTGGGGATCAGGCGGTTTTCGCCCTGGCGGCCCAGCATGCGCTGGCCCAGCCACAGATAGGCGAGGCTGCAGGACAGACCCATGAACGTCACCACCAGACCCAGGATGGTGACAGCGAAATAGGGCTTGATGCCGACCGACATCATGAAGAGCGAGATCGTGGCGCTGGTAAAGGCCAGGATATAGAAGGCGAACTGGCACATCT
>JAQGLO010000172.1 GCA_028292825.1 Alphaproteobacteria bacterium
CCTGGCCCAGGCCCAGGGCGGCGATGGCGGTGGCGATGAACAGCACCGGCGCGATGGCCGTGACAGCATAGAAGGCGATGGCCGCGCCGCGCGACAGGGCGTTATCGTCGATGAAGGCCCCGAAACCTTCCCGGATCAGGGTCCAGACAACCCGGTGCGCGCGACTCACGTTTCTATCCCAGCGGGTTCCGTCAGGTTCCCAACGTAACAGACCACGGGAAAGTTTCACTTTTATAGGAAGCCCTATCGCCGCTCAGGCGTTCCCCCTATGGGGAGCACCAGTTAAGTGATTGATTCGCCATGTCCGTTTCGGAGCACGCCGGGAAAAACCGCATGAAAGCGGGTTGGAATAACGCCCGCGCGCGGGTGGTGGCGGATTTCCGCGACTTCCGCTTCACCTGGGGCGGCTTCTTCAAATGGACCGGCATCACCCTGCTGGCCTTCCTGGTCGCTGCCATCATCACGCTCTATTTCCTGGACTGGAACCAGATGCGCGGGCCCATCGGCCGCTATCTGTCGAACCGAACCGGCCGGGAAGTGCGGATCGATGGCAACCTGTCGGTCAAGCTGTTCAGCTGGCAGCCCAGTGTCGATGTCGGCCAGGTGTTCATCGGCAATCCCGGCTGGGTCGGCACGCCCCAGGCGGCGAAGTTCACCCACGCGCGGGTCGAAGCGCGGCTGGTGCCGCTGATTTTCGGCGACGTGATCCTGCCGCTGGTGCGGATCGACGAGCCCGAATTGCTGGTGGTGCGCGATGCCGATGGCCACACCAACTGGGACAGCAAGGGCGGGCAGAACCCCAACGAAGCCTTCAAGCTGCCGCCCATCCGGCGCTTCATCGTCAACAATGGTCATGTCGAGATCCGCGACGCGGTCCGCAAGCTGCATTTCACCGGCACCGTGTCTTCGACGGAGGAAGCGGGCAGCAAGCGCGCATCCTTTGCCCTGACCGGTGACGGCACCCTTAACAAGAACAAATTCCTGGCGAATGTGCAGGGTGGGCCGCTGCTGAATGTGGATGAAAGCAAGCCCTACAATTTCACCGCCGATGTCCATGCCGGCGACACCCATGCGGTGGTGAACGGCGCCATCACCCAGCCTTTTCATCTCGACCGCTTCACTGCCAGCATCAATGTCAGCGGGCCGGACCTGTCGGACCTGTATTTCCTGACCGGCCTGGTGCTGCCCAAGACCCCGACCTATCACATGACGGTGGCGGTGCAGCGCGAGGGCAGCTTCTATCGCCTCACCGACATCAATGCGATGCTGGGCTCGACCGACCTGGCGGGCAACCTGACGGTGGATGCGTCGAACAAGGTACCGGCGCTGGCGGGCAAGGTGGCGTCGCGGTCGCTGAACTTTGCGGATCTGGGTCCCATGATCGGCGGCGGCAAGGCGCAGCCGGTGGCCAGCACGCATCTGCTGCCCGATACGGCGCTGCATACCGAGCGCCTGAAACAGACCAATGCCGAAGTGGATTACAGCGCCGCCTCGATCAAGTCGCAGGACTTTCCGCTTACCAGCCTCGACGCGCATATCAGCGTCAAGGATGCGGTGCTCAATCTCAAGCCGCTGTCCTTCGGCTTCACCCATGGCAAGCTGTCGGGTTCATTGAAGGTCGATGCGCGCAAGGAGGTGCCGGTGACCAGCGTGGATGCGCGGCTGACCGACCTCAAGGCCGAGAGTTTCATCAAGGGAACAGACAAACCGATCCAGGGGACATTGGAAGCGCGCGCCGTCCTGACCGGCAGCGGCAACTCGGTGCACAAGGTTGCATCCACTGCGAACGGCACCTTCACGGCCGTCGTGCCGCAGGGTGGCATGCGCCACAGCCTGGCGGAGTGGCTGGGCATCGACGTGCTGAAGGCGCTGAGCCTCAATCTGGGCGATGACAATTCCAACACCCAGCTGCGCTGCGCCGTCGCCGGGTTCGGCGTCAAGAATGGCCTGATGACATCGCAGACCTTTGTGCTCGACACCGAGCCGGTGCGGGTTGATGGGTCCGGGAAGATCAACCTGGCGGACGAAACGCTGGACCTGCGCCTGCAGGGCGCGCCCAAGCATTTCCAGATCGTGCGGCTGCGTGCCCCGATCACCGTCAAGGGCTCGCTGGCCCACCCCGCTATCGGCGTGGATGCAGGCCAGGCCATTGCACAGGGCGGCATCGCCCTGGCACTGGGGTTCATAAATCCCCTGGCGGCCGTGCTTGCCTTCGTCGATCCAGGCCTGGCCAAGGATGCCAATTGCGGGCCGTTGCTGGCGGATGCCAAGGCCAAGGGCGCTCCGGTCAAGGCGTCCGCCGTTCGCAACGCCCCGGCGCCGCGGAAGTAGCCTCGCGGAAAATCAAGCCCCAATATTTTTGTGCCAGCCGCTTGCGGTTCGCCGGCCATTCCCCACATTTCAACGCGGGTATTGTTCCCATGGAGCGAAAATGACGATTTTCAGACACTTGCCGAAGCTTCTGGCCGCTGTGGGCCTGTCGCTGGTACTTGCCGGTTGCGGCGTCAATTCCATTCCCACCAAGGACCAGGCGGTGAAAGCCAGCTGGGCCAATGTGCAGGCGGCCTATCAGCGCCGCAACGACCTCATCCCCAACCTGGTCGCCACCGTGCAGGGCTATGCCAACCAGGAAAAATCCGTGCTGGTGGCGGTGACGCAGGCGCGTGCTTCGGCGACGCAGGTGAAAGTGGATTCCTCCACTATCACCGATCCCGCCAAGTTCGCGCAGTTCCAGCAGGCGCAGGACAAGCTGTCCGGCGTGCTGGGCCGGCTGATGGCGATCAGCGAACAGTATCCGGACCTGAAGTCCAACCAGAACTTCCTGGCGCTGCAGTCGCAGCTGGAAGGGACCGAGAACCGCATCGAAATCTCGCGCCGCGACTACAATGCGGCGGTGCAGGACTATAACACCGAGCTGGTGACCATTCCGGGCTCGTTGTGGGCGTCCACGGTGTACAAGTCCTACAAGCCGGCGACGGTGTTTGCGGCCTCTGCCGCGGCGCAGACGGCGCCGACGGTGAACTTCAACACGGCCGCGCCTGCACCGGCACCCGCCGCAGCGCAGCCGGGTACGACGCCAGGAAAACCGTAAACTTCCATGCGGGTTCTTGCCGCTTTCATTGCCTGCTTTCTTCTCATCGCCCCCGCCTGGGCCGCGCCGAAATTTCCGGCGCTGACCGGGCGGGTGGTGGATGACGCGCATATCCTCAACGACGAAACCCGCGACAGCCTGACGGAAAAACTGGCGGCGCTGGAAGCGCGGAATTCCCGCCAGCTGGTGGTCGTCACGGTGGCGTCGCTGGGCGGCTATGAGATCAGTGATTACGGCTACCAGCTGGGCCGCGCCTGGGGCATCGGCCAGAAGAAGCTGAACAACGGCGTGTTGTTCATCATCGCGCCCAACGAACACAAGACCCGCATTGAAGTGGGATACGGGCTGGAGCCGGTCCTCACTGATGCCTTCTCGTCGGTGGTCATCCAGACCCAGGTCCTGCCCAAATTCCGCAGCGGCGATTTCAATGGCGGTGTCAGTGCCGGTGCGGATGCGCTGATCCAGCAGCTGTCGCTGGACACTTCGGAAGCCGAGAAGCGCGCCGCGGCGGCCTCCCAGCAGCGCGGCAACGACGTCCAGATGGACGGGCCGTCCATTGCCGGGCTGGTGATCTTCCTGATCATCGCCTTCATCTTCTTTCACTTCTTTGGCGGCTGGTGGCTGATCCCCCTGCTGCTGTCCGGCGGCGGTGGTGGCGGCCGTGGTGGTTTTGGTGGTGGCGGCGGCGGTGGATGGGGCGGCGGTGGTGGCGGCTCCTTCGGCGGCGGCGGCTCGTCGGGGAGTTGGTGATGCTGTCAAAAACCGACCAGGACCGCATCGCTGCAGCCGTCACCGAGGCCGAAAGCAAAACCTCGGGCGAGATTTTCTGTGTGCTGACACGCGACGTGTCGCGCTACCGCGAAGTGCCGCTGGCCTGGGCCACCATCGCGGCGCTGGTCGGGCCGCCGATCCTGGTGATGGGGGGGCTGCACCGGCTGGCGCTGGCCAGCATCTTCACCAGCTGGACCGACGAATCCGCCCGCGCCATGGAAGGCCTGATCGTGCGGGCGCTGACCACCTATTCGCTGGTGCAGGCCGGCCTCTTCGTGTGCGTCGCGCTCATTGTGTCGCTGCCGGCCATCCGGCGCGTCATGACGCCGGGCGTGCTGCGCCAGCACCGGGTGCGCCAGGCGGCGCGGCGGCATTTCGCGGCGGCCGGCGCGCGGCTCGGTGATGCCGAGCCGCATATCCTGATCTATGCCTCCTGGCACGATCGCCGGGTCGAGCTGGTGGCGCATGACGCCATCCACAAGGCCGTGGGCGACGGGCCGTGGAATGCGGCGGTCGCGGCGGTGACCGACGGCATGAAGGCGGGCAAACCGGCGGACGGTTTCGTGAAGGCCATCGAGATCTGCGGCGCCGCCCTGGCGCAGCACTTCCCGCCCAACGGCGCGCCCAGGAACCAGCTTCCCAATACGATCCTGGAGACCTGATCAGGCCGCGTCGCGCAATCGCGGCGCTTCCAGGCCCAGCAGGTGCGCCTTGGCTTCAAGGCCGCCCGCAAAGCCTGTCAGCTTGCCGTTGGCGCCGATGACGCGATGGCAGGGTGCGACGATCGAGATCGGGTTTTTGCCATTGGCCGCACCGACCGCGCGCATTGCCTTGGGCTTGCCGATCTGGCGGGCGATCTGGGCATAGCTGCGGGTCTCGCCGAAGGGAATGGTCAGCAGCGCCTGCCAGACGGCTTTCTGGAAGTCCGTGCCGGTGAAATCCAGCTTCAGCGTGAAGTCCGTGCGCGCGCCGGCGAAATAGGCGCGCAGCTGGCGTTCGGTTTCCCGCAACACCGCGTTGTCGCCCGGGGTGTAATGCAGGCGTACCCGCCTGGGATCGTCATTCTCCCACAGGATGGCGGCGAGGCCGGTATCGCTGGCGACAAGCGTCAGGATGCCGACCGGGGAGGGCATGGTCTTGCTGACATAGGTTTTGGTCATCTGGTTCGTCCTTCTCTTCGCCGCCCAGAATTGGCGAGTCCGCCTCCGAAAGGAAGAGGGGGACAACATCCAACGGGCGAAGTGACAGCTAGCGCGGCCTGTTCAGCACCGCCAGCAGCCGTTCCGGGGTCTCGTTGGCGGCATCGGCGGCGAAGGCGTTCTTCGCGGCCATGTCTTTTGCCACCCCGATGATCATCAGTTCCAGCGGGGCGCTGCCGCCCTTGAAGCTTTTGGCCTGACCGGGTTCCACCGGAATGGCGTCGCCCTTCTTGATCGCCACCGTCTCGCCATTCACCGTCACGCTGCCATCGCCGGAGATGACGTAATAGGCCTCGCTCATCTCCGGCGTGGCGGTCTGCGGCACGGTTGCCCCCGGCGCGACCAGCTCGTGATCGACATAGGACCAGGCGGTGTAGAACACGCTGGGGCTGAGGGCGCGGCGGCGCATCACGCCCGGAATGGGGCCGGGTTTCAGCAGCGCCTTGTCCAGACGCATGGTGACGAATTGCGGGACCTTGTCCTGCGGCGCGCCGACCCGGTCGTCGCCCAGATTGAAGGCGTCATAGACCTTGGAGGTGCCGACATTGATGTTCATCCACTCCACGTCATGGTCGGTGGGATTGTAGATGCCATGCGACGAGCCCATGCGGTCCGGCGCGCCGACAGTGCCTTTCAGCGTCGAGGTGCGGCCATTGATGGTGAATTCCGCTTCGTCGTCGAAGATCACGAACATTTCTTCGCAGTGATTGTGGAAATGCTGGCCGATGCCGGAATGGGGATGCAGCATACCGCGATGCAGGAACAGAAGATTGGTCGACATGCTCTTGTCGGTCATCAGCGGACCGAAATTCATGGTGCCGGCGCCGTCATGCACCGCCTTGAGGTTGGCGGTCTTGCTGACATCGTAATGGGTGATCTTCGAAGCCAGTTGCGCCTCTGCACCGGTGGCGGTCAGCAGCAGGGCGGCGGTCAGGGCAAGGGTCTTCATCAAGCAGTCTCCTCAAAGGGCTTTTCGGGATGCATCAGGAAAGCAGTGAACGCGCCCACGCCCAGAAGGCACATGGACATGATAAAGGGCAGGTACCAGTTACCGGTCACGTCGATGACGTAACCCGCCACCAGCGGCGAGACGATGGCGGCGAAGGCGGAGCCGGTGTTCATCAGGCCCGCGGCGGTGCCGGCATAGCGCGGCGCGATATCCATGGGCACGGCCCACATGGGCCCGATCACCAGCTCGGCGAAAAAGAAGCCGCCCGACAGGCACAGCGCCACCACCGTCACGTCATGGACGAACAGGATGGGGAGCAGCGACAGGAAGGCGCCCCCGAAGCCCAGCACCGTCACGCCCAGCCGCGCCAGCCGCACATTGCCGGTGCGCTTGAGGATGCCGTCCGACAGCACGCCGCCCAGGGTGTCGCCCACCACGCCGGCGAAAAACACGCCGGAGGCGAAGATCGCCGATTTGGAAATCTCCATGTGATAATTGGTCTTGAAGAACAGCGGCAGCCAGTTGAGATAAAGCCACAGGGTCCAGCCATAGCAGAAATAGGTCAGCGTCACCGGCCACATCCGCTTCAGCAATGGCCGCCACGGCGCTTTCGGACGCTCGCCCAGGATATGCGGCGGCAGCGCATCCAGGTCCGCTTGGGTGATGCCGGGATGATCCTTGGGATAATTGCGGAAATAGAAGACCCAGACCAGCACCCACACCAGGCTGATGCCGCCCAGCAACCAGAAGGCGCCGCGCCAGCTGAAGGCCGCCATCAAGAGCGCGATCAGCGGCGGCGTCACGGCATTGCCCAGCCGCGCAAAGGCATGGGTGATGCCCTGTGCGAAGCCGCGGCGGCC
>JAQGLO010000070.1 GCA_028292825.1 Alphaproteobacteria bacterium
AAGGCGCAGGAGCGCGGATTGTGCTCGTCCAGCAGCAGCAGGTCCACGAACGGCACCAGCTGGAAGACATTGAGATAGCGCGAGCGATAGGTCATGGCGCTGTCGGCGATTTCCAGCAGGATGCGGATATGCTCGGTCTCGCGGGCCTCGGCGTCGCCCACAGTCTGGCGCACCAGCCAGGCCAGGTGCTGGGCGCGCTCGACGCGGCGGCCCATGTCCATGAACAGCCAGTTGGGTCCGCGCGTCATGTTCTCGGCGGACAGTCCCGACAAGGCGGCGGTGCGGCGCACCAGCGAGTCCAGATAGAAGCGCGCATCCGGGGCGGAGAAGGCCGCATCGGCCTCCGGCGGATGATCGATGGTGGTCAAGGCATGGATGGTGCGCCAGGTGTCCAGCGACAGCCGGTCGCGCACCGACCAGGCGGTTTGTTCAGCCCGCGCCAACATGCGTTGCAGCCCGCGGCTGATCTTGGGATTGTAGATCAGGCGCTGCAGTTCCACGCTCAGTTCCTGCTCGTCGGCGATCTCCTCGATCGGTGCGTCGCTGGCCTGGCTGAAGGGGATCAGCAGCTTGCGCGCCACTTCCAGGGCGCTGGCCGGTTCGTCGGCGGCGCGGGCCGCCACGGCGCGCAGGATGCGCACAAAGCTTTCGATGCGCTCGGCATAGCGGCCCAGCCAGAACAGATTGTCCATGGCGCGCGATGGCGCGGATTCGCCCAGGCGCTTGATCTCCAGGCTCTTGCCGCCATTGCTGAGCAGGCTGAAATTGTCCACCGGCGCGCTGGACAGCACCCAGGCATCCTTGGATGACGCGCCCGACTGCATCGACAGCGCCCGCACCGTGTCGTCGGCGGCGACGCGCGTCAGTCCGCCCGGCATCACCATCCAGCCCGACGGCGTCCAGGCGGCGAAGACGCGCAGCGAAACGGGGCGCGCGCTGAACTTGCCGCCCTCGAACACCGGGGCCATGCCCAGGGGCGAGACTTCCTGCACCACCATGGTCTCGCCGCGGCGATGCAGTTTTGCCAGCAGGCGCTCGCGTTCATCGCCCGACAAATCCATGCCCAGCCGCGCCGAGGAGTTGCGCGAGAACATGGGCCGGGCATCAAAGGCGTCGCGCAGGATGGAGGTCTTCATCCGCGCCAGCGCTTCCTTGCGGCCCCATTCGGTGCCGCACCAGATGGTGGCGATGTCGGGAATCTTCAGGTCTTCGCCCAGCAGCGCCTGCGATACCGCCGGCAGATAGGCATCCATGGCGGGGGACTCGATGACGCCGCCGCCCAGGGCATTGGCCAGCACCACGCCGCCGGCGCGCACCGCCTCCACCAGTCCCGGCACGCCCAGCGCGCTGTCGCCGCGGAATTCCAGCGGATCGCAGAAATCGCTGTCGACGCGGCGGAAGATGGCGGCGACGCGCTCCAGCCCGGTGAGGGTCTTCAGGAAGACTTCGCCATCGCGCACGACAAGATCGTCGCCCTGGACAAGCGTCAGGCCCAGATAATGCGCCAGGTAGACATGCTCGAAATAGGCTTCGTTGTAGGGCCCCGGCGTCAGCAGGACGGCGCGATCGCGCCGCGACTGGCCCAGGGTGAGAATGCTTTCCTTGTAGGCGTTGAAGAAGGCGGCCAGCCGCGCCACCCGCATGTCGCCGAAGCTTTCGGGGAAGGTCTGCGCCACCACCAGCCGGTTTTCCAGCGCATAGCCAAGCCCGCCGGGGGCATCGGCGCGGCTGGCCATGACGCGCCAGGAGCCGTCGGCGCTGCGCGCCAGGTCGGCGGAATACAGGTGCACATGCACATCGCGCGGCGGCCGCGTGCCGCACAAGGGGCGCAGGAATTGCGGATGACCCGTCACCAGCTGGGCGGGCAGCACATTCTCGCGCATCAGCCGCTGCTCGCCATAGACGTCGCGCAGCAGCAGGTCGGCCAGGGTGGCGCGCTGGATGACGGCGGCTTCTATCTTGGCCCAGTCGGCGGCCGACAGGATGAAGGGAACGATATCCAGTTCCCAGGGCCGCTGCTGGCCGGCCTTGTCATCATAGACATTGTAGGTGACGCCATTGTCCTGGACGGTGGCGCGGGCACTGGCCTGGCGGCGGGCATATTCCTCGGGCGGCAACTGGCTGAGCGAACGGGCAAAGGCCCGCCAGTGCGGCCTGACCAGCCCTTCGGAGTCGCGCAATTCGTCAAAGCGCGCAGCCATGACAGGCTCTACCAATCCCGCGTTCGACACGTTGCGAATCAATGCTCCCCGGCGGCCAGATTACCGCCTCAGGTCGAGTGTATAGGGGAAATCGGGATGCGGTTCTGCCCTGGCAGCCTCGAATATTCCGCCGGTGAAGCCGAACGGCTCGAAGCGGGCCAGGCGGCGGCCTTCGGCCTCATAGCTGTTGACCGGATAGAGCTCCGAATTGCGCCCGCCCGGATGGGCGACATGATAGGTGCAGCCGCCCAGGCTGCGCTTGCGCCAGCTGTCCCAGATCTCGATCACCAGCGGCGCCTGGGCCGGGATGGTGGGATGCAGGCCATGGGCCGGCTGCCAGGCCTTGAAGCGGACGCCCGCCACGGCTTCGGCTTGGCTGGTTTCGCGCAGCGGCGCGGTCTTGCCGTTGACCAGGACATGGTGACGGCCTTGCGTCAGTCCGGTGAGCTTGACCTCCAGCCGTTCGACCGAGGCATCGACAAAGCGGGCGGTGCCGCCGGCCGTGCTTTCCTCGGCCATCACGTTCCAGGGCTCCAGCGCGGTGCGGACTTCCAGGCCGACGCCCTCATACTGAACCGAGCCGACCTGCGGGAAGCGGAATTCCCAGTGGGGCCGGAACCATTCGGCATCAAAGGCGAAGCCGTGGCTGTTCATGTCGGCGATCACGTCTTCCAGATCGGCCCAGACGAAGTGCGGCAGCATGAAGCGGTCCTGCAGGCCGGTCCCCCAGCGCACCAGGTTGCTCTGGTAAGGCTCGCGCCAGAAGCGGGCGATCAAGGCGCGCAGCAGCAGTTGCTGCGCCAGGCTCATCTCGGCATGGGGCGGCATCTCGAAGCCGCGGAATTCGACCAGGCCCAGGCGGCCAGTGGGGCCGTCGGGCGAATAGAGTTTGTCGATGCAGATTTCAGTGCGGTGGGTGTTGCCGGTGGAATCGGCCAGCAGGTTGCGGAAGATGCGGTCCACCAGCCAGGGCGGAATATTTGCGGCGGCGCGCGTCGGCTCTTCGTTGAAGGCGATTTCCAGTTCGTACAGGGCGTCGTGGCGGGCTTCGTCGATGCGCGGCGCCTGGCTGGTGGGGCCGATGAACAGGCCGGAGAAGAGGTAGGACAGGCAAGGATGGTTCTGCCAATA
>JAQGLO010000107.1 GCA_028292825.1 Alphaproteobacteria bacterium
GATCAACGGCTCGCGGCGCAAGCGCATCGCGGCCGGCGCGGGCGTGGAAGTCAGCGAGGTCAACAAGCTTCTGAAGATGCATCGCCAGATGGCGGACATGATGAAGAAAATGGGCAAGGGCGGCCGCGTGCCGCAAATGCCAGGAATGCCGCCCGGAATGTTTCCGGGACGGCGGTAACAGCAACGTTTTAACGTTTTAACGCTTTAACTGCAAGGAAAACTGAACATGGCTCTTCGCATTCGTCTTGCCCGCGGCGGCACCAAGAAGCGTCCGCACTACAATATCGTGATCTCCGATTCGCGCAGCCCGCGCGACGGCCGCTTCATCGAGAAGATCGGCTTCTACAATCCGCTGCTGCCGTCCGATCACGCCGACCGCATCAAGCTGAACCTTGAATCGGCCCAGGCCTGGATCGTCAAGGGCGCCGTGGCGTCCGACCGCGTCCACAAGATGCTGGCCAAGGAAGGCCTTGTGAAGGCCCGCGTGCACAACAATCCGCAGAAGGCCCAGCCCAAGAAGCGGGCGCAGGAACGCGCTGCCGCTGCCGCCAAGGCCGCCGAAGCGCCGGCTGAAGCCTAGTCCTTATGGCGGCAGATGTTCTTCTTGCCGCCGTGATGGGCGCGCAGGGCCTGAAGGGCGAGGTGAAGGTGAAGACCTTCACCCACCAGCCCGATGGCCTGTCGCGTTACGCCGTCCTGCACGCCAGGGACGGCCGCAATTTCACGATCACCGCCTTTCGCTCGGCAAAACCGGGCGAGGCGGTGATTGCATTTGCGGAGGTTCGTGACCGTACCGCCGCGGAGGGCCTGCGCGGCACCGAACTGTTCGTGGCGCGTGACGCGCTGCCGCCGGCGGAAGACGATGAATTCTACCATGCCGACCTGATCGGGCTGGAGGCGCGCGACAGCGAAGGCCGCATGCTGGGCAAGATCGCCGCCATCCACAATTTCGGCGCCAGCGACGTGATCGAACTGGTGCGGGCCGACGGCGACCAGGTGCACCTGGCCTTCACCCGCGAGACCGTGCCGCACATCCATATCGCGGACGGCTATATCGTCGTGGCGGTGCCCGAAGACGATGAAGACAATGACCATGTCGAATAGCTGGGCGGTCACCGTCCTCACGCTGTTCCCCGACATGTTCCCCGGGCCATTGGGCCACTCGCTGCTGGGCAAGGCGATGTCGAACGGCTTGTGGTCGCTGGACGTGCGCGACATTCGCGATCATGGCCTGGGCAAGCATCGCACGGTGGACGACACGCCGGCCGGCGGCGGGCCCGGCATGGTGATGCGCGCCGACGTGGCGGCCGCCGCCATCGATGCCGTTCCCCGCAACGACCGCCCGCTGATCTATCTGTCGCCGCGCGGCGCGCCGCTGACCCAGGCCCGCGTCCGCGATCTGGCGGCCGGGCCGGGCGCCATCCTGCTTTGCGGACGCTTCGAAGGACTGGACCAGCGGGTGATCGAGGCCCGGGCCATCGAGGAAGTGAGTCTTGGCGACTTCGTGCTGGCAGGGGGCGAAATCGCCGCCATGGCGCTGGTGGAAGCCGCGGTCCGGCTGATCCCGGGGGTGCTGGGCGATCATGCCTCCACGTCCGAGGAAAGCTTCAGTTCTGGCCTGCTGGAATATCCCCACTATACCCGGCCCCAGGACTTCGAGGGCCGGCCCGTTCCGGCAGTGCTAAATAACGGAAATCACAAGGAAATCGCCAAATTTCGCACCCAGCAGTCGGAAAGCCTGACCCGGGCGCGCCGTCCCGACCTCTGGGCCGCCTATGAAAAGCCCCCAAAGCCCTAGAAATGCGCGTGGCGCTAGGCTATATGCCCCGGCTCTATTGACGCCTTTACGACCGAAAGACCTTGACCATGAACCTTTTGCAGACGCTCGAAGCTGAACAGATGGCCTCTGTGCGCGCCAAGCCGCTGCCCGACTTCCGTCCGGGCGACACGCTGAAGGTCAACGTCAAGGTGGTCGACGTGACCTATGACGAGAAGGCCAAGGCCAACAAGACCCGCGAACGCATCCAGGCGTTCGAAGGCGTCTGCATCGCCCGCCAGGGCGCCGGCCTGAACGAGGCCTTCACGGTCCGCAAGCTGTCGTATGGCGAAGGCGTGGAACGCGTCTTCCCGATCTATTCCCCGCTGGTCGACTCCGTCGTGGTCGTGCGCAAGGGCAAGGTGCGTCGCGCCAAGCTCTATTATCTGCGCGGCCGCACCGGCAAGTCCGCCCGCATCACCGAACGCACCGACCATGTCGCCGCGACTCCGGAAGCGGCCGCCTAAAACACGTCAAAAGCCTTTGAAATCGGGCCGCGCGGGCATTGTCCGCGCGGCCCGATTGCTTTTGGGCCTGCAAAAAGGCCCGGAAAATGGGGGTTTTCCGTCTATATGTGCGAAAAGCCCCAATTTATTGCGTTTTTTCACGCATGGACCACTCCCTATTGCGGGAAATGCCGTAAAATAAGGGCATCTGTTGATTCGTTAGAGGGAGAATCCCATGGCAACCAAAGCCAAGACTGCCACTGCCACCAAGACTGCCGCCGTCAAGGTCGAGACTGTTTCGACCCGCAATCTCGCCAGCCAGCTGGCCGAGAAGCATGAACTGTCCCAGAAGCTCGCCAACACGATTCTGGAAGACATCATCGCCCTGGTCACCAAGCATCTGAAGAAGGGCGCCCGTATCCGCCTGAACGGCTTGGGCATCCTGGTCGTCCGCAAGCGTGGCCCGCGCATGGGCCGCAATCCGGCGACCGGCGAAGCCATCAAGATCAAGGCGTCCAAGAAGGTCGCGTTCCGCGCCTCCAAGGAACTGAAGGAAGCCATCTAAGGCTTTCCTGATCTTCTGATCGAAGAAAGGCCGGATGCTTTGCATCCGGCCTTTTCTTTTGTCGTCGGGTCTTTTGTCTTGCCAAGAACGCATATACCCCATAGGGGTATGGTCATGGCCGCGCCCCACGATCCCAAACTGCTCCAGCGTCTCGCCCGCATCCAGGGCCAGGTCGGCGGCATCGCCCGCATGATCGAAGAGGACCGCTACTGCATCGACATCCTCACCCAGCTCCAGGCCATCAAGGCGGCGCTGCGCAAGGTGGAGGATGAACTGCTCAAGAACCATTCCAGCCATTGTGTCGCCCACGCCATCCAGAGCGGCGACGTCAAGGATGCGCGCCAGAAGTTCGCCGAGCTGGTGGATCTTTTCAGCAAGACATCCCGCTAGCGAAAATCATGCGCCGCATCCTGTTGCTTGTGATCCTGTCCGCCGCGCCCGCCTTGGCGCAGTCGCATGACATGCCCGGCATGGACATGAGCAGCATGGACATGAGCGGCATGGACATGTCCGAACACGGCATGACCATGCATGGCCTGCTCGGCGGCTATGGCATGTCGCGCGAGGCCAGCGGCACCAGCTGGCAGCCACAGGCCGCGCCGCATGCCGGCATTCATCTGTCGGCCGGCGACTGGATGGTGATGCTGCATGGCAAGGTCATCGGCGTCGCCGACTGGCAGTCGGGACCGCGCGGTGACGACATGCTGCTGTCCCAGTCCATGCTGATGGCAATGGCGACCAGGGATCTGGAGAATGGCGACACGCTGGGGCTGAAGGCGATGCTGTCGGGCGATCCCTTCATGGGACGGCGCGGCTATCCCCTGCTGCTGGCCAGCGGCGAAACCGCCGACGGCGTCACCCATCTGGTGGACCGCCAGCATCCCCACGACATGCTGATGGAACTGGCCGCCACCTACAGCCATCCCTTGTCATCGACCGACAGCGTCTTTCTCTATGGCGGCTATCCGGGCGAACCGGCGCTGGGGCCTTCGGCCTACATGCACCGCATCTCCGCGGTGGATAATCCCATGACGCCGATCAGCCATCACTGGCTGGATTCCACCCATGTCACTTTCGGCGTGCTGACGGCGGGCTATGTCCATGACGATTTCAAGCTGGAAGTGTCGCAATTCACCGGCCGCGAGCCCGACCAGTACCGCTTCAACTTCGATCACGCGACGTTTGATTCCACGTCCGCCCGCCTGTCGTGGAATCCGGATTCGCACTGGTCGCTGCAGGTCTCGGCCGGCTGGCTGAAAAGCCCCGAGGCGCTGGAGCCCGCGATCGACGAGCGCCGCGTCACCGCCAGCGCCACCTGGTTCGACCAGTTCGATTTCGGCAGCCTCGCCGCCACCATCGCCTTCGGCAACAAGCATCTCAGCAATGGCACCGACGAAAGCGCCGGCCTGCTGGAAGCCGAATTCAAGCCCGACGACGCCTGGACCCTGTTCGCCCGCGCCGAGACCCTGGGCAGCGACGAACTGGTCCCCGGTCCCGCCGTGCGCGGCGCGGGGGAAATCAGCCTTGGCGCCATCCATGACTGGAAGCTGGCGGAGCATTGGAAGTTCGGCCTGGGCGGCCTCTATGCCCTTGATTTCGCGCCCTCATCGCCGACCGCGGGCTATGGCAGCAACCCCCATGGCACGATGGTCTTTGCCCGGCTGGTGGCGGAGTGACCGGACGGCGATCTGTCGCCTTGCCGCAGGCCGTTTCTGGGTCTAGTTAGCAACCGCAAAATTTTCGAGGAACATCCCATGGCGCGCAAGAAAATCGCTCTCATCGGCGGCGGACAGATCGGCGGCACGCTGGCCCATCTGGCGGCCCTGAAGGAACTGGGCGATGTGGTGATCTTCGACATCGCCGAAGGCCTGCCCCAGGGCAAGGCGCTCGACCTGGCCCAGTCCGCGCCGGTCGATGGCTTCAACGCGAAGCTGTCCGGCACCAATTCCTATGCCGACATTGCCGGCGCCGATGTGGTGATCGTCACCGCCGGCGTGCCGCGCAAGCCCGGCATGAGCCGCGACGACCTGATCGGCATCAATCTGAAAGTCATGGCGGCGGTGGGCGAGGGCATCAAGGCGCATGCCCCGGACGCCTTCGTGATCTGCATCACCAATCCGCTGGACGCCATGGTGTGGGCGCTGCAGAAATTCTCGGGCGTCGCGCCGGAAAAGATCATCGGCATGGCCGGCGTTCTGGACTCCGCGCGCTTCCGCCATTTCATCGCCGACGAACTGAAAGTGTCGGTGGAAGATGTCTCGGCCTTTGTGCTGGGCGGCCATGGCGACACCATGGTGCCGATGCCCCGCTTCTCCACCGTGGCGGGCATTGCGCTGCCCGAGCTGGTGAAGATGGGCTGGATCACACAGGAGAAGCTGGACGCCATCATCACGCGGACCGCCAATGGCGGCGCCGAGATCGTCGGCCTGCTCAAGACCGGTTCGGCCTATTACGCCCCGGCCACCAGCGCCATCCAGATGGCCGAGAGCTACCTCAAGGACCAGAAGCGCGTGCTGCCCTGCGCCGTGCATGTCAACGGCGCCTATGGCATCACCGATCTCTATGTCGGCCTGCCCGCCGTGATCGGCGAAAAGGGCATCGAGCGCATCGTGGAGCTGGACCTCACGGCTGACGAAAAAGCCGCGCTGGCCAAGTCGGCCGACGCAGTGCGCGGCCTGATCGAGGCCTGCAAGAAGCTGGAACCCAAGCTGGCCTAGTTGACCTTGTAGGACACCAGGAAGCCGATCCCCATGGAGGGGCTGCCGCTGGTCAGTCCCACCGTGCCGTAACCGGTGAGCGTGACCTTGTCGCCACGCACCCAGCTCAGCGAACCGAACAGGCTTTGCGCCGAGGGCACCAGCGGGCCGTCCTGGCTGTCAAAGTCATAGGAGCCGATGGCCACCAGGTCGTCGCTCAGTTCAAAACTGGTGCCCGCCGAGACCGACGTGGTGTCGTAGAGCGTATAGCCCACGGGCTGGCCGACGCTGAGATAGCCCACGGTCAGGAACGGCGCCCATTTTCCAAACTGGCGGGAGACATCGACGCTCATGCCGTAATCGGACTTTCCGGTGCTGAGCCGGCGGCGTTCCGACGCGATCGGCACCTTGGTGACGGCGGAAACCCGCACCTCGAAGTCATCCAGTATCGCCGCCGGCAAGGTGTAGGAGGCGCTGAGATTGAGGTCGCCCCAGCCGGTGCGCGTGTCGGGCGGTAGGGTGGTGCGCCGGTTGATGACGATGGCATTGCCCGATGCGTCGAACACGACCAGGCCGCGCCCGTCGATGCGCATATAGGGAACGCTGGCGGTGAAGCGCAGATCCCCCTTCGAAATGCTCAGGGTCGACAGTCCCAGATCGACGCTGGTGTCGCGTGACGTGCCGTAATTGCCGCTGGAATGGTTGACGCCGAAGGTCCCGGCAAGCTCCCAGTCATTGAAATTGAAATCCGTGTCGGCCTGGGCGGCGCTCACCGGCAGCAGCAGCGCCGCGACGGTGAAAATCCCGCAACGGCAATGGCGGAAAAAGGCATGTCTGAAAATCGCAGTGTGCATCTTCAACTCACTTGCGTTGGCGCGCGCGAACCGCGTCGCGCGCTTTGTTGGTGGGCGAATCCTTGGACATGGTCTGCAGGTGAAGGGTCTGGCTGTTTTCGCCGGCAACGACGGTGAACTTGACGTCGTCGAATGACGGCTTGCTGAGAAAGGGCGTGGCGTCCTGCGAGAAACCGAACGGCTCCAGCGGCAGGCCCAGCCAGGAGGAGTCCATCCTGTCGTTGGCGTTGATGTCCTGGAAGGTCTGGATGGCATAGGTGCCGGGCGGCACCCCGTGCAGGGTGATGACGGTCTCGCCGGGAATCGCGGGCACGTCGGCGGAGGCGACGGGCCTGGAATTGTCGTCGGGATAGCGCGCCGCGTCATAGAGCCCGAGCCGCAGCACGCCACCTGCGGCCGCCACATTCTCCACCCGGATGGTCAGAGTCGCGGCGACAGCGGGGGACCCTGCCAGCCCGGCCGCCAGGACGCCTGCGATGGAAAGACGGATCCAGCCCCTGGACCAATTCATTGGTGTCACACGCTTTTTGCGGCCATTTGCGCGAACTATTACATTTGTAGGGAAATACAGCCACATCTCCTGTCGCGAGGCCCCGGCAGGCTGAGATGGGGCGGGCGGCGACGCAGAATAAGGGCGTCATTGCTGACAGATTGAAGCAGGCAGGCGGTCGTCATCTGTTGTTTTCAGACCTCGCATGTTAGAGCGCTGACCGCATCATGAACGCCATTCCCCCCAGCATTTACCGCGACCGCGACCTGTATTTCTTCGTCAGTTCGCGTTTCATCGCCACCCTGGCGATCCAGGTCCAGTCGGTCGCCATCGGCTGGCAGATCTATGACATGGAGCGCACGCCGCTGGCCCTGGGCCTGGTGGGGCTGTGCCAGTTCCTGCCCATGTTCCTGTTGACGCTGCCGGCGGGCGACATCACCGATCGCTTCAACCAGCGCCGCGTCTACAGCCTGGCCGCGACCCTGCAGGCCTGCTGCAGCGGCTTGTTCCTGCTGCTGTCGATCTTCACGCCGCACACCGCCTGGCCCTATTACTTGGTGCTGGTGCTGTTCGGCGCGGCGCGCGGCTTTGCCGGGCCGTCGGGCTCGTCCCTGCTGCCTTTCCTGGTGCCGCCGGAGCGCTTGAGCAAATCGATGGCCTTCAGTTCGTCCTTCTTCACCGGGGCGGTGATCAGCGGCCCCGCGCTGGGCGGCTTTCTGTATGCGCTGGGACCGACGCCGGTCTATTGCGTCTGCATCGCAGGCTTTGTCGGCGCGGCGCTGATCGTCTCCAACCTGGGCGGTCGCCGCTTCACCCCCGAAGCCACCGAAGCCACCCGCTATGAACGCGTCGCCGAAGGCGTGCGCTTCGTGCGCTCGCGCCCCGTGGTGCTGGGCGCCATCAGCCTGGACCTGTTCGCAGTGCTGCTGGGCGGGGCGACGGCGCTGTTGCCGGTCTATGCCCGCGACATCCTGCATGTGGGACCGCTGGGGCTGGGCTTCCTGCGCAGCGCACCGGCGGCGGGGGCGTTCTCCATGGCCTTCATCCTCACCCACTGGCCGCTGCGCAACAAGGTCGGCGGCAAGATGTTCGGCGCCGTGGCGGTGTTCGGCGTCGCCACCATCGTGTTCGGCTTCTCCACCTGGTTTCCGCTGTCGCTGCTGGCGCTGTATGTGCTGGGCGCGTCGGACATGGTGAGCGTCAATATCCGCTCCTCGCTGATCCAGCTCTCCACCCCGGACACCATGCGCGGCCGCGTCTCGGCGGTGTCGATGCTGTTCATCGGCGCCTCCAACGAGCTGGGCGAATTTGAATCCGGCACCACGGCGGCCTTGCTGGGCACGGTCCCCGCCGTGATCGCGGGCGGCGTCGGCACCTTGCTGGTGGTGGCGCTGTGGATGCGGCTGTTCCCGTCCCTCAGGCGCGTGAACAGGTTCGCCGACGTGACGGTGCCGGTCTAGAAACGGTACTGCAGCGAGGCATAGCCACCGCCATCGGCCAGGCCTGCGCCATAGACCAGCTTGCCCTGATAGGGCGTGTCGATCACCTTGCCGATGCCGAAGGCCAGCACGGCGCTGGCGGTGACATCGTACCAGTGATGTTTGCGGGCATCGACCCGGCTATAGGCGACAAAGCCCGCCGCGGCATAGGCCGGCACGCCATATTCCCAGCCATAACGGTCCCACAGATACTGTGCCGGCGCGAAGGCCAGCGCCGCAGTGTCGGACGGAAAGGACTGATAGTCGCTGCCATCGGGGCGCTTTTCCTTGATGACATGCTTGAGCGCATAGGCCGTGCCGACCGTCAGCACCGTGTCCACGCCCAGCTCCGCCACGCCGGTCCAGTCGGTCTTGGCCAGGGAGATGCCGCCCGCGATAATCGGCAAGGCGATGGCGACGTCGGTGCCGATACTTTCGGTGCCGGCGGCCTGGGCGGACCCGGCGCCGGCAAGCAGCAGGGCGGCGAAAGCGATGCAACGCATGTGTGAACCTTTTGCGAAGCAAAGGTTCTAACCGGCTTTGCGCCGGCAACATAGTTGGGAATCTTTATGCCCGGACGTAAACGTCCACGCGGTCGGCAGGCCCGCTGTCATCGGCCCCGCCCATCGCCCGCACATCGATGCGGTCGGGCGAGACGCCATCCTCGATCAGCACCTGGCGGATGGACAGCGCCCGCTTCA
>JAQGLO010000124.1 GCA_028292825.1 Alphaproteobacteria bacterium
GCCGCTTGTGCGCGCGGTGCGCTCCAGCAGCCGTTCCAGATGTTCAAAGCCCAGCAGATAGGGGCTGCCGAACGTCACATGCCTGTTCATTCTTTCAGCCCTCCTTTTGAGCAGCTGCCATGACCAATGGCCCCCTCCGGGCGCCCGTCTGAACTGATATGGTGCCGCTGCGAACCCATTCAAGGCGTGTTCCCGCGCGGGGACAATCTCAGGTTGTGATGCTGGTAATCCTCGATGACGGCCCTCGCAGGGTGTTCCGGAACCCTTTGCGGGTGCTGGCGGCCGATGAACCGTCCCAGGTTCCCGGCATATTGGACGCGGTGGAGCAGGCGCTGGCGCAGGGCCACTTCGTGGCCGGCTGGCTGGGCTATGAGCTGGGCTACACCCTGGAGCCGCGCCTGGCAGGCCGGGCGGGCGGTGCGCCCCTGCTGCGGCTGGGCGTGTTCGCGGCGCCGGAGGCCGAGGCGTCCCCGCCGACCGGCCGCGCCTGGGCCGGGCCGCTGACGCCGGAATGGGGCGAGGGCGACTATGCCGCGCGGTTCATCCGGGTGAAGGATTACATCGCAGCGGGTGACATCTATCAGGCCAATCTCAGCTTCCGCGCCCGGTTCCCGTTCCTGGGCGATGCCCGCGCGCTGTATGAACAGCTGCGGACCCAAAGCGGCGCGGGCCATTGCGGGTTCATCGACGACGGGATGCGCCAGATCGCCAGCCTGTCGCCGGAACTGTTCTTCGACCTGACCGAAGACGGCGTGCTGACCGTGCGCCCCATGAAAGGCACCGCGCCGCGGGCCGGACAGGACGATGCCGAGCGCGCTGCGCTGGCGGCGTCGCCCAAGAACCGCGCCGAGAATCTGATGATCGTGGACCTGATCCGCAACGACCTGTCGCGCATCGGCGGCGATGTGGCGGTGTCGGACCTGTTCAAGGTGGAAACCTATCCCACCCTGCACACCATGGTCTCGACCGTCACTGCCCGGAAGCGCGATGGCGTGGGCGTGGCGGATATCCTGCGCGCGCTGTTTCCTTGCGGTTCGGTGACCGGCGCGCCCAAGATACGCGCCATGGAAATCCTGCGCGAGCTGGAGACCAGCCCGCGCGGTGCATACTGCGGCGCGGTGGGCTGTTTCGCGCCGGACGGGAGCGCACGCTTCAATGTCGCCATCCGCACGCTCACCATCAATGGCGATCACGGCACCCTCGGCATCGGCGGCGGTGTGGTGCAGGATTCGCAAATGGACAGCGAATATGCCGAATGTCTGCTCAAGGCCCGCTTCTTCGAAGCGGCGCGCGACCCGATTGAACTGATCGAGACCTTGCGATGGGAAGGCGGGTTCGCGCGGCTGGACGCGCATCTCGCGCGCATGGCGAAGTCGGCCGCCGCGTTCGCCATGGCATACGATGACGCCGCCGCGCGCGCCGCGCTGGATGCAGCGGTGGCGGGCAGGCCGGGGCCGCTGCGGGTGCGCCTCACCCTGGACGAGGCGGGAAATCATCGCGCCACGGCGCACGAGCTGCCCGCAAACCCGCCGCACTGGACCTGGGCCCTGTCACCCGACCGCACCGACAGCCGCGACCAACTCCTGCGCCACAAGACCAGCCGCCGCGAACTCTATGACCGCGCGCATCCGGGGGTGGATGAAATGATTTTTCAAAACCAGCGCGGTGAACTCACCGAAGGCGCCCGCAGCAATATTTTTGTCGAGCAGGGCGGCATCCTGCTGACCCCGCCGCTGGGCGCGGGCGTGCTGCCCGGCATCCTGCGCGCGGAGCTGATCGCACAGGGAAAAGCGCGGGAGGCAATTCTCGCGCCGGATGATCTGAACGGCACTGTCTGGTTCGGCAATGCGCTGCGCGGATTGATCCGCGGCGTCAGGCCCTAGCAGCCAGCGCCGACAGCAGCGCCACGCTGTCGGGCAGCAGCCAGCCATCCACGTCCTGCACCCGCCCGGCGCCCGCATCCGCGATTGCCGCCGCCGTCAGTCCACCGGTCAGCGCCGCGCGCAGCCGCGCCGCCAGGGCTCCGGCATTCGCACCGCCTGCCACCTTTGCCCCAAGCCTGGCCGCCTGTTCGCGGTCCACCAGTTGCCCCAGCAGGTCGTCATAGGGCGTGGGCGCATAGTGCCGCCTGAACAGATCGGTGAAGCGATACAGCCCTGCAGCCGCCGCCGCGCCAACCGCCGCCACGCCTGCGATCATGGTGCGACGCCTCATGCGGTCGCCTTTTTCAGGTGATCGGCCAGCCGCAGCGTCAGCGCCAGCAGGTTCAGGGTGGGATTGGACGAGCCATAGGTCGGGAATACCGAACTGCCCGCCACATACAGATTGCCGATGCCATGCACCATCTGGTTGGCGTCGACCACGCCCTGTCCGGGATCAGCATGCATGCGGGTGGTGCCCAGGTGATGATTGCCCCAGTCCATGGTTTTGGACCATTCCTCGCGCTTGTCGAAATTCAGCCGCAGCATCCCGGTCTTCGAGGCCAGCAACTGGCGGCCCAGTTCCTGCAGCGTTTTGCGGTAGAGCGTGAAATCGGCTTCCGCCATGGTCATGTGCAGCTTCAGCCGCGGCAGGCCCAGCGCATCCTTCTCGCCGGTCAAGGTCAGCCGCCGGTCGGGATCGGGCAGCAGTTCCATGCCGCAGCCGATCGAATAGGCCTTTGCGCTGGACGCATCCACCCCCAGCGCCAGCGCCGTGGTGATCACCGCCGCCTTGCCGGTTTCGTCCAGTTCCACCGGCTGCTCCACGGTGGTCAGCGAGCCGGCGACTTTTTTGGCGCGGCAGAAGTCGCCGGTGGGCGAGAAGGTGGCGCGCATCACCGGGCCGTCACCCATCTGCATTGTGTTGTTGTAATAGGGCGCCAGCGCGCCCGAGAACACCACCATGGTGCCGACATCGCGCGGGGTCGGATTGTCGCCGAAGAAGCGCCCAACCAGATCATTCTGGTTGCCGATGCCCGCCGTCATCACATCGTTGGACGCCAGCAGCAGCCGGACATTCTCCATCCCGCCGCAGGCCAGCACGGTGAAGCGCGGCTTCACGGTGAAGCTCTTGCCGTTGAGCGTCGCGCCGTCCAGCCGCTCGACCCGTTTGGCATCCGGCGCCAGGCGAATGCCGGTGACATTGGCGTTCAGCAGAACCTTCACGCGCGAGCGCTTCAGATCGTCTTCATAGCGATGCCCGAAATAGGTCGGCAGGTCGCTGTCGCGCGTCTTGGAGAACTGGAACCAGCTGGTATAGATGCCGCCATCGCCCAGCGGCAGCAATTCGCCCTTGGCGGCGATGATGGCGTCCGCCTTGTCATAGATCCAGGGGCCTGCCTCCACCAGTTTCTGGGCATGCTGGTAATAGCCCTCCAGCGACTTGCGGCTCATGGGCCAGCCGGAATGGGGAATCCAGTCGCGCTTTTCGAAATCGATCGCGTCCAGCGGCCGGCACCAGCCGCCCCAGTGATTGGTGCTGCCGCCCAGAAAGCGCAGCCGCCCCGCATCCAGCGCGGTGTAGTGCACGCCGTCGGCGTCGCCGGCATACATCTTTTGGTTCGCGGGATCGAAATTCTCGCCGCCGGATTCCAGCAGCAGGATGTTCAACTTCGTATTGGCCAGCGCCAACGCCAGGGAAATACCGGCGGGCCCGCCGCCGATGATGGCGAGGTCGGGCGTCAGCACCGTGCCGGAGGGAAGCGTGCGAGCGTCGATCGGGGCCGTCAAAGCGTGATTCCGTGGGAAAGTAGCGACTGTAACGCCCGGTCTAGGCAAAGGTCTTGTCGCAAATGTGTCGGCCTAGATGTCTTCGGAGTGACCGATATTATAGCCGCCGTCCACCGCGATGGCCTGGCCGGTGATCCATGTCGCATGGTCGGAAATCAGGAACAGCGCCATATGGGCAACATCCTCCGGCTCGCCCATCCGGCCCAGGGGGTGCAGGGCGGTCAGCTTGGCGCGGCGCTCGGCGGACAGGTTGGCCAGCAACGGTGTGTTGACGAAACCGGGACACAGGCAGTTCACCCGGATTTTGTCGGCGGCGTAGTCCAGCGCCATGTTGCGGGTCAGCGACACGACGGCGCCCTTCGAAGCGCTGTAGGCGGCGCGGTTGCGCGTGCCGGTGGTGGCGACGCCGGAGGAGATGTGCAGCACCGCGCCGCCGAAGGCGCGCAGATGCGGCAGGGCGTATTTCGACACCAGGAAAGCGCCGCGCACATTCACCGCCATCACCGCGTCATAATCGGCCATGGCGGTGTCGGTGACGGTGGCGCGGCGCGCGATGCCGGCGGAATTCACCACCGCATCGATGCGGCCCAGGCCGGTGAAGGCGCGGCTGACCTGGTCCTCGTCGCTGATGTCGCAGATGCGGGTATTGGCGAAAGGCGTGGGCCCGCGGTCGATGGCGGTGATGGTGGCGCCCTCAGCTTCGGCGGCCTGCGCAATGGCAAGGCCCAGCCCGGAGGCCGCACCCGTCACGACAATATGTTTTCCAGAAAAACGCATGCCCCGTCATACTCAAATGACGGGGCATGCTCAACCGTTCGAAATGACTCCTCCCCCTGTGCGCTTCAGCGCACATTTAATGGGGGAGGTGGCGTAGCTGGGCCTCGGCCCAGCGAAGGCCGGAGGGGTTTACTGCGCGCCGCCCGCGGCCACGACCCGCTCGGCCGTCAGCCAGGCGGAGTCGTCGCTGGCCAGGAACACCGCCACCTTGGCGATATCGTCCGGCTGGCCCAGACGGCCCAGCGGGGTGGACGCCACCATCTGCTTTTCGAAATCGCTGCCGATAATACCCGCGGTGTGCGTGCCTTCGGTTTCCACGCCGCCCGGCGCCAGGGTGTTGACGCGGATCTTGCGCGCCGCCAGTTCGGTCCCCAGCACGCGGGTGATGGCATCCACCGCGCCCTTGGTTGCGGCATAGACCGAGGCATAGGGCAGACGCGCCTGGCTGGCGACGCTGCTGACATTGACGACGCTGCCGCCTTCGGCGCCGAAATGGTTCAGCGATTCCTGCGTCACCAGCAGCAGACCCAGCACATTGGTGTCGAACTGGCGGTGGAATTCCGCCTCTTCCAGATTTTCGAGCGGGAAGAAGTTGAAGACGCCGGCATTGTTCACGAGCACGTCCAGCTTGCCAAAGGCCTTCTTGTTCTCGTCGAAGATGCGCTTGACGTCGGCCGATTTGGCAACGCTGCCCTGCACCGCGATGGCCTTGCCGCCGGTGGCCGTGATCGCGGCCACCACCTTGTCGGCGCCCGCCTTGTCGGAGGCATAATTCACCGTGACGCTGGCGCCCGCCGCGGCCAGTGCCTTGGCGATACCGGCACCGATGCCCTTGGAGGCGCCGGTCACGATGGCGATTTTTCCATTCAGTTTGCTCATATCCGTCTCCTGTTTGTGGGTTAGCGGGCGCCGCCGGAAACCGGAACGCGTTCGCCGGTCATCCAGCCGGAGTCATTGCTGGCCAGGAACACCGCCACCTTGGCGATATCGTCGGGCTGGCCGATGCGGCCCAGCGGCGTTGTGGAAGCGGCATGGGTTTCGAAGTCACCGCCGATGATGCCGGCCGCATGGGTGCCTTCGCTTTCCACCAGGCCGGGATTGAGCGAGTTGACGCGGATTTTGCGCGGGGCAAGCTCCGCCGCCAGGACCTTGGTGATGGTGTCCACCGCGCCCTTGGTGCCGGCATAGATGGCCGAGCCCGGCAGACTCATCTGGCTGACGATGGAAGAGATGTTGATGACGCTGCCGCCGTCATTGAAGTGGGGCAAAGCAAGCTGGGTGGTCTGCAGCAGGCCCCAGACATTGGTGCCGAACTGGCGCTGGAATTCCGCCTCGGTGACATCGGCGATGGGCAGGAAATTGTAGACGCCGGCATTGTTGACCAGCACATCCACCTTGCCGAAGGCCTTGGCGGTTTCGTCGAACAGCCGCTTCGCATCGGCTGTCTTGGCGACATTGGCCTGCACCGCGATGGCCTTGCTGCCCAATGCGACGATGGCCGCCACCACCTTGTCCGCGCCGGCCTTGTCGCCGGAATAATTCACGACGACCGAGGCGCCTTCCGCGCCCAGCGCCTTGGCGATACCCGCGCCGATGCCCTTGGAGGCTCCGGTCACCACCGCCACTTTGCCGTTCAGTTTCTTGCTCATGAAAGCCACTCCGTTTGTTTCGATGGTTAGATGATTATCGAAGTATGCGGTTCAAGGGGGCATTCCATAACTTTTCCGCCAGCCTCGGCGCGGGGTCTGAAATTTTCCCGATTGACAGGCCGCACCAGCGACTTACGAAGGGTTCCATAGCAGGAGATGCCCGTGATGCCCGGAAAATGGCCGGCGATTATGCTGCTGGTGGCGCTGCCGGGGCAGGGTGCCTGGGCACAGGCGACAACCCCCTTGCCACCGCCACCGCCGCGCCCCTCCACGCCGCTGCCGGCGGGCCATGGCGCCGGCGTTTCGCATGCCAGCCAGGTCGGTGGCGGCATATTGGTGATCGGCGGGGCCGGCATTGTCGCCGGGATCGCGCTGGTGGTTTCGGGCAGCAGCGGCGGCGGCGGCGCCACCAAGCCGCAAAGCGAGAGCGTTGCGACGACGACGCCCTAGAGCTTCGCCAGCTGCGCCAGATAGGCGTCCAGCACGGGCCGCAACAGCGTCAGCTTCATGAACTTGCCCTCCATCCGGGTCTCCACCAGGCCGGCATTCTCCAGCTCCTTGATGTGGTGGGAGAGGGTGGCAGGCGTCACATTCTGGGTTTCGCGCAACGCCTGGCACGAGGCGGCGCTGCCGTCGCACTGGCCGATCTGGCGCAGTATCTCCACCCGGCGCGGCTCGGCCAGCGCCTTGGCGATGCGTTCGATCTGCTGGGGGGCGAGTTTGAAGGTGGCCATGGCAAGAAAATGGCGCTGCGGGGAGATGGATACAAGGCCTGCCGGCAGCGCGGCTGCCATACTGGCCGGGCGGTACACACCTGCGCTGCTAAATCGCCAGCGATTTGGCCTGCATGCGAAGCCTGACGGTCAGGCCTTCATGTGTCCAGTCACGTTCAATAGCTCCACCAAGCTGCCCGGACACGATCCGCTCCACGAGCCTGGCGCCATAGCCTGTTCCGGTGGGAGAGTCCGCAGGAGGCCCGCCGCGCTCGGTCCAGGTTATGATGACTTCATCGCCTTGTGAATCGCTGGATACATCCAGCAAGCCGGTCTCAACCGACAGCGCCCCGTATTTGAGCGAGTTGGTCGCCAGTTCGTGCACCACCATGGCCAGGGCATTGGCCGCGCCTTCGCCGACACCCATGCGGGGCACGGAAACCCGCACCCGGCCGCTGAATGCCCCCAGATCGTCATAAGGCGCCAGCAATACCGACAGCAGGTCGCCCAGCAGCGCGGCGCGGCCCTGATTGCCGTGCAACGGCCGCACCAGGTCATGGGCCCGCCCCAGGGCGGTGAGCCGCAACGTCAGGTCGCGCGCCATTTCCTTCGCCGTGTCGGTCGAGCGCGAGGTTATATCGGTGAGTCCGCGCGCAATGGCCAAAAGGTTCTTGACCCTGTGGCTCATCTCGCCGGCCAGCAACTCGTTGGCTTCCTCGGCCTGCTTGCGGCCGGTCACGTCAATGAATATCCCGAACACGACGCGACCGACGATGCCGGCGTCCTCGCCCTTGCCCCGCGCCGATACCCACCGCACCAGTTCACCGACCAGGATCCGGAAATCTATCTCATAGGGTCCATGAATGGCCCGGGTTGCCGCGAAGGCGGCACGCACCCGATCCCTGTCGGCAGGGTGGATATGCTCGGAAAGGTCTTCGAAACAAACCGTGTCATAGCGCGGCACCCCCCACATGGCGAAGGCGCGCTCGTCCATCGTGAACCTGTCATTGTCGACATTCCATGACCACAGCGCGACGCCAGCCGCTTCGATGGCGTTGCGAAGCTGCTGTTCCTCCCAACGCGGGAGGGTTCCTGTCGGGCCAGCTTCGGTGTTGTTCATCGAACAACCTACAAGCGCGGCGCTGCATAAAGCAAAGTTCCGCGATCAAGGCGGCTCGGCTGCGCTGCGACTTAACTTTTGTTGGTGAGCGCAGCGCGCGTAAAAAAGTTTGCGCTTCTTCGAGCGGCAAGGCCGCGCGCGAGGGCTGGCGCCACCAATATCCGCCATTGGCGGCGGTGCAGGATAATGAAGGGGGAAGGAGAGGTATTGGTGGAGCCAAGCGGGATCGAACCGCTGACCTCCTGCATGCCATGCAGGCGCTCTCCCAGCTGAGCTATGGCCCCGTACCAATCGGCGCGGTCTGGTGTCCGCTCCGGTCTTCGCTTTGAAGACCATCTTCAAATCGAAGATGGTCTTATAAATTATGCTTCGTCCTTGGCAATGCCCGGATCGATGAGGCCGGAGACATCGTCTTCCTCGTCTTCGACTTCGCCCAGAAGATCGTTGTCTTCCTCGTCCTCGTCGTCCTCGACTTCAATGTCCTCGATGCCTTCGGCTTCGTCGCCATCGACAACGGACATGCCCGATTCCGCTTCGGCTTCTTCTTCCTCGGCTTCCTCGTCTTCGTCTTCGCCGGTGGCGGCGACCTTCAGCGGCGCCTCGACGACGGTCTCGGCTTCTTCGTCTTCTTCCTCGGCTTCGTCGCCGTCCTCGTCGTCTTCGTCCTCTTCATCCTCGTCGTCGGCTTCCTTGGCCGGGACCACGCCGGCGGCGGGTTCGGCCACGCGGCTGCGGCGCTGCTTGAACAGCGCTTCGGGCTCATAACTGAAACCGCACTTCGGGCACTCGATCGGACGCTTTGTGAGGTCGTAAAACCTCGAAGCGCAGCTCGGGCACTGCCGTTTGGTTCCAAGATCTGCCTTGACCAAGATGATGCTTCCCGCAAGAAGAGGTTGTTGGAGGGGCGCGTTTGCCACGGAGTGCCCCGGCTGTAAAGGTCTTTCGCTACCCACCATGCCCCACACACCCGACCCGGAAAATTCCCAGCCTTTGCGGGCCCTTCGCTCAGGCCCCCTCAAAGGGGTGGCCCAGGTGCCGGGCGACAAATCCATTTCCCAGCGCGCCCTGATCCTGGGCGCCATGGCGACGGGGGAAACCGTCATTTCCGGGCTTCTGGAGTCCGGCGACGTCCATTCCACCGCCGGCGCATTGCGCGGCTTCGGTGCCACCCTGACACAGACCGGTCCCGGGAACTGGCGGGTTCAAGGCCTGGGCGTGGGCAACTGGCGTGCACCCGCCGCACCCCTGGATTTCGGCAATTCCGGCACCGGCTCGCGCCTGGTGATGGGCGCCATGGCCACCACCCCCATCTCGGCCACCTTTGTCGGCGATGCCTCGCTGATGTCGCGCCCCATGGCGCGGGTGGTGGCGCCGCTGGAGGCTTTCGGCGTCACCTATGAAGGCCAGGGCGAGAAGGCGCTGATGCCGCTGACCCTGCATGGGGCGGGGGATGCCCCTGCCATCTCCGCCACCGTGGCCACGGCGTCGGCCCAGGTGAAGTCGGCGCTGCTGCTGGCGGCGCTGAATGCCCGCGGCACCACCCACATCTACCAGAAGGCCCTGACCCGCGATCACAGCGAGAAGATGCTGAAGGCCTTCGGGGCGAAAATCCATGTCACAAGCTGCAGCGAAGGCGGCGAGGCGATCACCATCGAAGGCCCTGTCGCGCTGCATGGCTGCACCGTGGAAGTGCCCCGCGATCCGTCCTCGGCCGCCTTCGCCATTGTGGCGGCGCTGATCGTGCCGGGCTCGCAAGTGACCTTGCCAGGCATCCTGCTCAATCCCCGCAGAACCGGCCTGCTGGAAACCTTGCGCGAGATGAAGGCGCATATCGACATCAAGAACCGCCGCCACAGCGGTGGCGAGGAGATCGGCGACCTGGTGGTGCATCACTCCACCCTCTATGGCGTGACGGTCCCTGCCAGCCGCGCCCCGTCCATGATCGACGAATATCCGATCCTGGCCGTGGCCGCCGCCTTCGCCCATGGCAGGACGTCCATGCACGGGCTGGAAGAACTGCGGGTCAAGGAAAGCGACCGCCTGGCCGCCATCGTTGCGGGGCTGAACGCCAACGGCGTTGTCACGGAAGTTGTCGGCGACGACCTGACGGTGATCGGCATGGAACAGGTCCCCGGCGGCGGCACTGTCGCCACCCACATGGACCACCGCATCGCCATGAGCTTCCTGACGATGGGCTTGGCCAGCCGGAAACCCGTCACGGTGGACGACATCACCATGATCGCCACCAGCTTCCCCGAATATCAGGATTTGATGCGGGATCTCGGCGCCGTCATGGAAGCTCCCCAAGAAGACAAGCAATGAGCAGCATCGTCATCGCCGTGGACGGCACCGCCGCATCCGGCAAGGGCACCCTGGCCAAGAAGCTGGCGGCGCATTTCGGTTTCGCGCACCTGGATTCCGGCGCGCTCTACCGCCTGACGGCGCTCAGTGTGTTGGCAAGGAATGGCGATCCGTCCAATGAGGCCGACGCCCTCAAGGGCGCCCAGACCATCGACTTCAACCGCGCCGGCGATCCCGCCATTCGTACCGATGTGGTGGGCCGGGCCGCCAGCCAGGTCGCCGCCATCCCGGCGGTGCGCAGCGCGCTGCTGGAGTTCCAGCGGAATTTCCTGGCCAATCCCCCCGGCGGCAGTCCCGGCGCGGTGATGGACGGGCGCGACATCGGCACCGTCATCTGCCCCGGCGCCGCCGCCAAACTCTATATAGATGCCGACCTGGAAATCCGGGCCCGCCGCCGCTGGGCGGAGCTGAAAGCCATGGGCATCC
>JAQGLO010000152.1 GCA_028292825.1 Alphaproteobacteria bacterium
AAGAAGAACCGGATCTCGTTGGCGGCGGTCTCCGGGGCGTCGGAACCGTGCACCGAATTGGCTTCGATGGATTCGGCGAATTCCTTGCGGATGGTGCCTTCCGCCGCATTGGCGGGGTTGGTGGCGCCCATGACATCGCGGTTCTTCTGGATGGCACTTTCGCCTTCCAGAACCTGCACCACAACCGGACCCGAAATCATGAAGCTGACCAGGTCCTTGAAAAAGGGGCGGGCGGCGTGAACGCCGTAAAAGGCTTCGGCATCGGCCTGGGACAGCTTGAGGCGGCGGCTGGCGACGACCTTCAGGCCGGCATCCTCGAACTTGGCGATGATCTTGCCGGTGAGGTTCCGGCGCGTGGCGTCCGGCTTGATGATCGAAAGGGTGCGCTCGACGGCCATGGAAAGCTCCGAAATGAGGTAAATGCGCGCGCCTTATGCAATGGGGCTGGCGATTTCGCAAGCGGTGCTGTACGCCCGCAGAAATGCTGGCAATTGACAACATCGTGGTCCGTATCGCGGGACGGGAAATCCTTTCCGGCGCCACCGCCAACCTGCCCGCCGGGCGGCGTATCGGGCTGGTGGGCCGCAATGGCGCAGGCAAGTCCACCCTGTTCAACGTGATCCTGGGCCGGCTGCACCAGGATGACGGCGATATCAGCTGGCCCAGCGCCTGGAAGGTCGGCGCGGTGGCGCAGGAAGCCCCCGGCACCGACACCAGCCTGCTGGATACCGTGCTGGAAGCCGATGCCGAGCGCCTGGCGCTGCTGGCGGAGGCCGAGCATGAGACCGACGGTCATCGTCTGGGTGACATCTATCACCGCCTGGAAGCGATCGACGCCTATACCGCGCCATCGCGCGCCGCCGAAATCCTGGCCGGCCTGGGCTTCTCGGCCGAAGACCAGCTGCGCCCCTGCAAGGAATTTTCCGGCGGCTGGCGCATGCGCGTGGCGCTGGCGGCGATCCTGTTCAGCGCACCCGACCTGCTGCTGCTGGACGAACCGACCAACTATCTCGATCTCGAAGGCGTGCTGTGGCTGGAGAACTTCATCCAGAAATATCGCGGCACCATCCTGATGGTGAGCCATGACCGCGACCTGCTGAACACCGGCTGCGAATTCATCCTGCATCTGGAGCGCGGCAAGCTGAAGCTCTATACCGGCGGCTACGACACCTTCATGGCGACACGGGCCGCGGCGCGCGCCAACGACATGGCGTTTGCAAAAAAGCAGGACGCCGCCCGGGCCCACATGCAGAAATTCGTCGACCGTTTCAAGGCGTCCGCCGCCAAGGCGGCGCAGGCGCAAAGCCGCATGAAGATGCTCGCCAAGATGGCGGTGGTGGACGTGCCGCCGGACGAGTTCGTGCCACCCATCCGCATCCCCAAGGCCACCGAGGCCTCGCCGCCCCTGATCACCATGGACCGCGCCAGCGTGGGTTATGAAGCCGGCAAGCCCATCCTGACCAACATGTCGTTCCGCTTCGATCCCGAAGACCGCGTGGCGCTGCTGGGCAAGAACGGCAATGGCAAGTCCACCATGGCCAAGCTGCTGGCCGGCAAGCTGGAAGTCATGGCCGGCGAATTCACCCCGGCGCGCAAGCTGGTGATCGGTTATTTCGCGCAGCACCAGGCCGAAGAACTCGACACCACCATCACCCCCATCCAGACGCTGCAGCATCTGCGCCCCAAGCTCACCCTGGAACAGGTGCGCGGCCAGCTCGGCGGCTTCGGCTTCGCTACCGACAAGCAGAACACCCAGGTCAGCAAGCTGTCGGGCGGCGAGCGGGCGCGGCTGATGCTGGCGCTGGCGACCCTGGACAAGCCCAACCTGCTGATCCTCGATGAGCCGACCAACCATCTGGACATCGACGCGCGCAACGAGCTGCTGACGGCCCTGAATGATTTCGACGGCGCCGTGATACTTGTCAGCCATGACCGCCGCCTGATCGAAGCCACTGCCGACCGGCTGCTGCTGGTGGCAGACGGCAAAGTGTCGCCGTTTGAAGGCGACCTGGATGACTATCGCAAGTTCCTGCTGACCGGCGACAACCGTCCCACCCGCAAGGTGGAAGAACCGGAAGCCAAGCCCAAGAAAGAAGAGGCGCGCCGCAGCAACGCCGAGAAGCGCCATACCCTCAAGCCACTGAAGGACAAGGTCAACGCGGCGGAACACCAGATCGCTACCCTGACGGCCGAACTGACCAAACTGGACAAGAGCCTGTCGGACCCGCTCCTCTTCTCCAAGGATCCCGGCAAGGCGGCGGCAGTATCCAAGAAGCGCGCGGAAGCCGCGCGCAAGCTGGAAGCGGCGGAGAAGGCCTGGGTGCAGGCATCGGAAACATACGAAGGCGCGCTGGCGGAGTAATTTGCGCGCCGCGCCGCTTGGGCTAGTGTGCAGTTCGCATGACGGATGACAGATTTTACCAGCGCGCCGGGCCGTTCACCCTGAGCGAGATCGCGGCGCGGATCGCCGCCGAGGTGGTGAAGGGAACTCCGGACACCACCCTGCGCGATGTCGCCGCGTTGGAAACCGCCGAACCCGGCGATATCTCGCTGTTCAGCGACTCCAAATACGCCAACGCCTTCGCCATCACCAAGGCGAGCGTCGTGATCACCAGCGATAAGCTGGCGGCCCTGCCCCATGGCGTAACGACACTCGTGGCACCCGACCCGCGCCTGGCCTTTGCCCAGGTCGGGCACATCTTCTATCCCCCCCCCAAGCTACAGCCCGGCGTGCGGATGACCCAGCCTGTGCATCCCACCGCAAAAATCGGCGACGGCACCGAGATCGGCCCCAGCGGCGAGATCGGCGCGGGCGCGGTGATCGGCGAGGACTGTTACATCGGCAACAATGTGGTGATCGGGCGCGGCGTGGTGATCGGCGACCATTGCCGCATCGGGCCCAACTGCGTCATCACCCATGCCATTATCGGCAACCGCGTGGTGATGGGCCCGAACAATTCCATCGGCAACCAGGGTTTCAGCTTCGTGCCCAGCCTGGAAGGCCTGCTGCGGGTACCGCAGCTGGGACGGGTGGTGATCGAGGATGATGTGGAGTTCGGCTCCAACTGCACCGTGGACCGCGGCGCCATTGGCGACACCCATATCGAGCGTGGCGTGCGCTTCGACAGCTTGATCCATGTCGGCCACAATGTGCGCATCGGCCATCACAGTTTGCTGGTGGCGCAAGTCGGCATCGGCGGTTCGACCCAGGTGGGGCCGATGGTGCTGATCGGCGGCCAGGTCGGCATTAGCGACCATCTCACCATCGGCGCAGGTGCAAGGCTTGCGGCGCGCGCCGGGGTGACGCGTGATGTGCCGGCGGGCGAGCGAGTCGGCGGCTATCCGGCGCGGCCTCTCAAGCGCTGGCATCGCGAAACGGCGTTGCTGGCCAAGATGGCCAAGCCTAAGAAGGTGGACGAAGAACAAGAATAACCTGGGGCAGACATCATGGCGCAGCTTTCGAATATCATTCCAAAGCTGCACTGGCGGCTGATGCCGACGCTTCTGATGATGTATGTGCTGGCCTTTCTGGACCGCGCCAATATCGGCTTCGCCAAGGCGGGCTTTCAGGCCGATGCCGGCATCGGTGACGCCGCCTTCGCTTTCGGCGCCTCGATCTTCTTCGTCGGCTATGCCCTGCTGGAAGTGCCCTCCAACCTGATCCTGCACCGGGTCGGCGCGCGCCTGTGGATGTCGCGCATCATGGTGACCTGGGGCCTGGTGTCGGCCGCCACGGCCCTGGTGCACAGCCCCCTCACCTATTACCTGATCCGGTTTGCGCTGGGCATCGCGGAGGCGGGATTTTTTCCCGGCGTGATCTATTATCTCACCACCTGGTATCCCCGTGCCGCGCGGGCGCGCTCCATCGGTCTTTTCTATTATGGGGCGCCGCTGGCGTTGACATTCGGCGGCCCGCTGTCGGGCCTGCTGGTGGCGCATGACGCCTTCGGCCTGCATGGCTGGCAGATCATGTTCATTGTAGAGGGATTGGCCGCCAGCCTCGGCGGCATCGCGGTGCTATTCCTGCTGAAGGACAGCCCGGCCAAGGCGCCATGGCTGACGGCGGACGAAAAACAGGTGCTGCTGGAAGCGCTGGCCCAGGACGAACGCGAGAACCCGCGCAGCCATGACCCCTGGGCCGCGCTGCGCGACAAGCGCGTGCTGTTTCTGTGCCTGGTCTATTTCCTGCTGGAGATCGGCTTTTACGGCCTCACTTTCTATCTGCCCAGCCAGATATCGAAATTGACAGGCATGGCCATCGGACTTGAGGTCGGTTTCATCTCCGCTGTCCCCTGGGCGCTGGCGCTGGTCTGCGTCACGCTGATTCCGCGCTGGTGCGATGCACGCGACAATGCCCGCGGCATCGGCGCCATCACATTGGCAATCGCGGGCGTGGCGCTGATGGTGTCGGCACTGGCGACGCCGTTGACGGCGCTGGTTGCGCTCAGCGTGGCGGCGGCGGCGCTGATCGTGGCGCCCTGCCTGTTCTGGACCCTGCCCAGCCGCATCCTGGGCGGCGCGGCGGCAGCAGGCGGCATCGGACTGATCAATGCGATTGGAAATCTTGGCGGCTTCGTCGCTCCCAACCTGCGCGCCTGGGTGGATATCGGGCTGAACTCCCATTCCGCCGGCATGGTGGCATTGGGATTGATGACCCTGATTGGCGCCTGCACCTTTGCGGTGGCGCCGCGGCGCTAACCTACTTCAGGTGTGACTTGGCGATGGAAGTCCATTCGCGCTGGCGCGAGCGGTAGTAGCTGGGCGCACCTTTCACGGAGGCGATGATCTCCGCGAACAGCGCCTGGGCACGTGCGGTCTGTCCCAGTTGTTCGAGGAGAAGCCCGAAGCGGGCGCGGGCTTCCTCGCCGGGATAGCGGGCAGCGACCTTTTCAAACTGCGCCACCGCCGCATCATTCTTGCCCTGCAGCGCCAGCGCGCGGGCGTAATCCAGCTCGGCGTCGGCGTCGAAGGCGGCGGGATCGACATCTTTCAGCTTAAGGAAAAGGGCCTCAGCCTCTGCGCCCTCGCCTGACAGCATGCGGGCGCGTGCCAGGCCTTTCAACAAGGTGGGATCGGAATTGCCGAGCGGACCTTCCATGGCGCTTTCGTACAGATCAATCGCCTCGGCATAGAGGCCGCGCTTAACGCTTTCCTCGGCCAGTCCGCGCTTGGCGTCCACCGAACCGACCAGTTCCACTTGGCGCTTCTTCTCGCGGTAACCGCGTCCCGGATCGGCGGCCTTCACCACGCTGCCGGTAAAGCTGCGCATACCATGACTGTTCATCAGATCGGGAATGACCGCCATCACGACATAGGCCACCCACAGCGCCACCAGCGCCAGGAAGCCAGCTAGGAAAGAAACGACACCCAGCCCCATGATCCACAGGGGCGAGCGGCCGCTGCGGATCACATGCCAGGCCATGGCCAGGTCGATCAGCAGGATGGCGATGTTGATGGGTGAGAAATAGCCCAAGGTTGTTCCCGGTTCAGTTCTGTTTTTCGAATTTCCCGGAAGGGCTTTCCTTCCAGTAGGTCACGTCATGACCGCCTGCCTTGGCGTCTTTCCATGCCGCACGTGCCGCTGCAAGAGCGGCTTCGTCCCGGCCGTCGAACAGCAAGACCACGCGGGCCAGGTCGTTCAACGCCGTCCAGTCGCCCGGCATGGCGCCGCCGACATAAAAGACAATATTGGCCGAATTGGGATTGCCCTCCTCCACCGTGATCAGCACCGGCTGGGCGGACGGCGCGCCGTCGCCAAGCTGGGCATGGGGCAGGAAGGACTGGTCGTCATAGGTCCACAACAGGGTGTCGAGCGCGTCAGAGCGTTCACTGCTGTCTGTCCTGATCGCCGCCCGCCAGCCGCGCTGCAGCGACTTCTCCACCAGCCCGGGAAGGATTTCTTCCAGGCTGCGGCGTTCGAGGTGATAGAAAAGCGTTTCCGTCATGACTCGTAGTGTTCGATCACCATGCGGTTCAGCAGCCGCACGCCCCAGCCGGTGCCCCAGCTCGGGATCGTCGGCTTCTGCTCGCCGTCCTGCCAGGCGACGCCGGCGATATCCAGATGTGCCCAGGGCGTATCGTTCTCGATGAAGCGCTTGAGGAACTGGGCCGCGGTGATCGAACCCGAATTGGCGCCGCCGATATTCTTCATGTCGGCAATCTTGGATTTTATCATCTTGTCATAGAAGGGATCGAGCGGCAGCTGCCAGACCCGCTCGCCGGTGTAGCGGCCGGCGGACTGGATGCGATTCACCAGTTGATCGTCATTGCTGAAGACGCCGGCATGTTCATAGCCCAACGCGGCGACAATTGCCCCGGTCAGCGTGGCAAGATCAATGACGAACTTGGGCGCGAAACGGCGCTGGGTGTAGGTAAGCGCATCGGCCAGCACCAGCCGGCCTTCGGCATCGGTGTTCAACACTTCGATTGTCTTGCCCGACAGCGACTTCAGCACATCATCCGGACGGGTCGCATTGCTGCCGGGCATATTTTCAACCAACCCGATCACGCCCACGGCATTGACCCTGGCCTTGCGCGAGGCCAGCGCCAGCATGGTACCAGTGACGGCGGCCGCGCCGGCCATGTCACCCTTCATGCCCATCATACCGCCACCGACCTTGATCGACAGGCCGCCGGAATCAAAACACACACCCTTGCCGACAAACGCGATGGGCTTGCCGCTTTTCTTGCCGCCGTTCCATTGCATGACCACAAGCTGGCTTTCGCGGTCACTGCCTTGGCCAACGCCCAGAAGCGCGCCGAAGCCCTGCTTCTTCATTTCCGTTTCGCCGAGAATTTCGACTTTCACGCCCAGTTTCGTGAGCGTGGCCTTGGCGCGGCGGGCGAACTCGACGGGATACAGCACATTGGGCGGCTCATTCACCAGGTCGCGCGCCAGGAAGATGCCGTCGGCCACGGCCTGCAGGCCGGCATGTGCCTTCTTCGCCGCCGCCACGTCGGGCGTCACGATCTCCAGCGTCTTCAGCTTGCGCTCATATTCGTCCAGGCCCTGGGTGCGGTACTTGTTGAAGCTGTAGCTTTTCAGCGTCGCACCGAAGGCCAAGTGCGCGGCAGCTTCCGCCTTCTTCACCTTGCTTGATTTGGGGACATCGATCTCAACAGCGGC
>JAQGLO010000163.1 GCA_028292825.1 Alphaproteobacteria bacterium
CCACGCGCGCCCAGCTGTCGGCCACGTCGCGGTCCATGGGCGTGCCGTCCGGCGCCTTCAGCCGGTACTTCATGTCCCATACGGTCTGGGAAATCGCGCTCATCAGGAGGTAACAACCATATCGTGCAGGGGTTCGCCACTTCTATAGATAGGCATGGTTGCCTAACCTGCAACCGTGACAACTATTTGAAATATCAGGGTAAAAGCGCCGCCGTGGCGGTTTCGATCCGCCTTTCCAGCGTTGCCATGAATTCCGCCCGTTTCAGCCCCGGTGGAATGGCGGGCAGGAATTCCAGCACAATGGTGCCCGGCCGCTTGCGGAAGCCGGTCCAGTAGGCCCCGGAATTCAGCGCCACCGGGATGCAAGGCACGCCAAGCTGGCCGTAGAGCCCCGCCACGCCGGGCTTGTAGTCGGGCGCGTCACCCGGCTGTTTGCGGGTGCCTTCGGGGAAGATCAGCACCGGCCGGCCCTGGGCCAGCGCGGCCCTGGCCTCGTCGCTCATCTTGCGCAGCGCGCTGGCGCCGGACTTGCGGTCGATGGCGATGGCCGCGCCCTTCCACAGGAACCAGCCATAGAAGGGAATGCGCAGCAGCTCGCGCTTCAGCACAATGGCGGGGGCATCCAGCGCCAGCCACAGCGCCAGCGTGTCCCACATGCTCATATGCTTCGCGGCGACCAGGACCGGCATGGTGGGCCGCGCGCCGCGGATTTCCCAGTCGATGCCGGCGAACAGTTTCAGGCCGAAAAATGTGAGGCGCGACCACACCCGCGCCAGCCATTGCGTCGCGCCGCGCGGCAACAGCAGCACGGGCAGGAAGACCAGCGACAGGATGGTGGTGACGGCCAGGAACCACAACAGGAACAGCAGCGAACGCAGCCAGGTCATGACCGCAGCCGTATCGTCACCATGCTGGCGAGATACTTGGCATATTCCCGGTGCAGCAGCCGCACGGTGCGGGGATGCCGCCACCAGCCTGAAAGGTCGATGCCCGCCTGGTCCACCGGATAGGCGATCAGGGTCACCTCGGGCAGCGCGGCGGAGAATTCGCGCAGGGTGCGCGGCATGTGATAGCGGCCGGTGACGATCACGATGCTGGCGAAATGATTTTCGCGCGTCCATTGTGCCGCTTCCTCGGCATTGCCGTGGGTGTCTTCGGCTGTATATCCCAGATCGGCGCAGCAGCGGAAACGCGCGCCCCCTTCCGACAGCTTGGCGAGATCGTCCTTGGTGGTGGTTTGCGACACGCCGCTGATCAACAGCCGCTTGCCCACGCCTTTTTCCAGCATCGCCACGGCCGTATCCAGCCGCTCGTCGCCGCCGGTCAGCGCCACGATGCCGTCGGCCTGGGGCAGCATCTGCGGCGGGCCCGGCAGGTTGCTGACGAACAGCACAAAGCTGATCGCGTAAGCCAGCAACAGCACAAGGACGAGTCCCAGGAAAACGCGCAAACTGTCAAAGCTCCAACGGTCCGGTCAAGAATAGCAGGCCAAAACGCTCAATAAATAGCCTTGACCACCGACAAAACCGAGATGCGCGCCGTCGCCCAGGCGATCAGCGCGGTGGCGGCGGGCACGGCCGCCAGCCACGGAATCTCGGTCCATTTCAGCGACAGCGGCGGCAGGAAGGGAACCGCCTCCAGCCCGAAAATCTCCAGCCCGCTGGCGCCCAGGAAGAACAACGCCGCAAACAAGGTGCCCAGTGCTGCGGCAAATAGTGCGGAGATGAAATAATGCCATTCCACCGCGCGTGCGATGAAGCCCGGCAGTGCCCCCATCTGGTGCAGCAGCGCCACCATTTCGTGATGCGCATCCAGCCCGGCGCGGGTGGCAAACGACACCGCCGCCGCCGTGGCGCCCGCAATCAGCAGCAGGATGGCATAGGCCGACCAGCGCACCGCATCCGCCAGCCCCTTCAGCCGCGCGATCCAGCGGCGATGATCGTCCAGGGTGGCATGCGGCGCGGCCTGCTTGAGCTGCGCCGCCAGCGCGGCCGCGTCGATCTGCGCCCCCGGCGTGACCGAGGCATCGATCAGCCTAGGCAGGGGAATGCCCGACACCGCGCCATCCTTGCCGATCCAGGGCTCGACCAGGGCATTGATCTCGGCATCCGACAGCAGGGTGGCGTGCGCGATGCCCGGCGCGGCATTCAGCAGCGCCAGCGCCGCCTTTGTCTCGGTTTCCAGTCCGGCGCGCGCATCGCCGGCTTCCGGCGGCATGATCTGCACGGTGATGCGGTCGGAAAGCCCGCTCTGCCAGCCCTGCGCGGCGCGGTCGGCGACCAGCGAAGCCCCCAGCGCCAGCGCGGCGAGAAATGCCATCACCGCGATGACGAAATCCAGCGGGGCGGCGCCTTTGTCGCGCGGCAGGATGTAAGTGGCCCGTTCACTCATGAAGTTCGCTCATGCCGCTCTCAGCTCGACCAGCCGGCCTTCGATCAGGCGCATCTCGCGCGCCCGCGTCGCCTCGATCAGGGCGCGGTCATGGGTGGCGATCAGCACCGTGGTGCCCAGCCGGTTGAGTTCCGCGATCAGCCGGATCAGGCGCGCGCCCATTTCGGGATCGACATTGCCGGTGGGCTCGTCGGCGATCAAAAGATCCGGCCGCGCCACCACGGCGCGGGCGATGGCCACCCGCTGCTGCTCGCCGCCCGACAGGGTGGCGGGCCGCGCATCCATCCGGTCGCCCAGCCCCACCCAGGACAAAAGCTCGCGCACGTCATGGGAGAATTCGTTCGGCTTCTTGCCCGCCAGCCGCAGCGGCAGAGCCACATTGTCATAGGCCGACAGGTGATCCAGCAGCCGGAAGTCCTGAAACACCACCCCGATGCGGCGGCGCAGGCCGGGCAGGTCGCGGCGTTTGGCGGTGGCCAGTTCGGCCCCGAACAGGGTGATCAGGCCCCGGCTGGGCGGCTCGGCCACATAGATCAGCTTCAAAAGCGTGGTCTTGCCCGCCCCCGACAGCCCGGTGAGGAAGGTGAAGGAGCCCGGCTCCAGCGAGAAGCTCACATCCTTCAGCACCTCCGGCCCCGTGCCATAGCGCATGCCGACATTTTCGAAACGAACCATTGCCGGACATTAGCCATCACGCGCCTTGCGGTCATGGCCCCTGCCTCGTATTTTCGCTGATATTTCAACAGGCCGGGCATGATTCTCACCTGTCCCAACTGCGATACGCGCTATTCGGTGGACGGGACCAAGTTTCCCCC